>JADJHP010000004.1:0-300000 GCA_016707525.1 Ignavibacteriota bacterium | reverse complement strand
TGAATGGTTTGCCGCTTGCCTCCACTGCCACGGTCGCTTCGAATGCCTGGTCTCTCTCGGGCATCGCGGCACTCAATGGCGGCGATCTGGTCAAGGCTACCGCCCTGGCCTCCGGTAAGCTCGTCAGTGTGTTCTCGAACGAGGTGACCGTCCTGGGAGCGACCGTTGCCCGTGTGACGGTGTTCCTCCAGGGCCCCTTCGTCCTCGACTCGATGACGACTGACCTGAACGGGGCATCACTCATCCCGCACCAGCATCCCTACAGTGCTGCCCCGTGGGACTATGCCGGAACGGACAGCGTGAGTGCGGTCCCGGCGCACATCGTGGACTGGGTGCTTCTGGAGCTGCGCAGCGATTCCACTGGTGTATCGAAGGTGGCCACGCGCGCGGCCCTGCTTAAGAGCAACGGGGCGGTCGTGGACGTCGACGGTACATCGCCCGTCCAATTCCCCGGGTTGATGCCCGGTTCGTACTACGTGGTCGTGCGCCATCGGAACCATCTTGCCGTGATGAGTGCGGCACCGGTCGCGCTTACCGCCTCGAGCGCGCCGTATGATTTCACGAGCGGACCCGACAAATACTATGACGGCGATGCAAAGGAAGTAGCGCCCGGGGTCTTTGGTATGTGGAGCGGCGATGTGACGGGCAACGGCATCGTGAAGTACAACGGCAGCGGCAACGACCGGTTGTTGGTATTGCAGCGGGTTGGCGGGAGCAATGTGAACGCCACCGTGAGCGGATATTACCCTGAGGATGTGAACATGAACGGACAGGTGAAATACAACGGCAGCGGCAACGACAGGCTGGTGATCCTGCAGTCGGTCGGCGGCGTGAACGTCAACTCCACCAGGTCCACACGAGTACCCAACTAAGAAGGAGCATCACCATGCGATCACTTACCATTCTTGTCCTGGCGACGGCATTGCTGGCCGGCACCGCATTGGGTGCCACCCCTACGGTACAGGCGGGCATCTTCTCCACCGGCACCTACACGGTTGACGTGAAGGCGAAACCCGCCGGGGCCGTATCCGGTACAATCTCGTCCATCGTCATCCCGGTGTTCTGGGAGACGGCGAGCGGGGCCTCGATCGCGAGCGTTGATTATGCGCCGGGATTGATGCAGACCGATAACGGTACGACGGGGATCTTCACGTACGCCGTCTTCAGCCTGTTTCCGAACACATCCGTGAACTGGGCGGACGGGAGCGAGAATGTCATCCTTTCGCTCACCTTTGGTGGCGGGACGGGTCCGGCGTCCATTTCCCTGCAGAACCTCCTGGAGGGCTCCAATCTGGGGTGGTATTTCGAGGTGGGGTTGGCGGAGTATACCAACAATAGCGATCCGTTCTACGTTTCCAGCACGGAGGCTCCGTTGCCGGTAACGCTCACCTCGTTCACCGGAAAGATTGGCCTGAGTGGGACCGGTGTGGTTCTCCAATGGGCAACTGCGAGTGAAGTGAACAACTACGGATACACCGTGCAGCGCAAGGCCGAGGCGGACGAAGCGTTCACGGATGTCGCCGGTGCGTTCATTGAGGGCCATGGCACCACGGTAGAGTCGCAGGCGTACAGCTACACGGATAACAGCGTACTGGCGGCAGGGAAGTATGAATACCGTTTGAAGCAGCAGGACCTGAACGGGGCGGTGCAGTACTCGCAGAGCGTCATCGTCAACGTATCGGTCACCGATGTGGCGGAAGCGGCACCGCGGGAGTTCGCGCTCATGCAGAACTATCCGAACCCGTTCAACCCGACCACGATGGTGAAGTTCTCGGTGCCGTCAACGGGCCAGGCGACGATGAAGGTGTACAACACCATGGGTCAGGAAGTGGTGACGCTGTTCGAAGGTGTTGCCGAGGCCGGCCGGTACTATGCGGTGCCGTTCAATGCGGCGAGTCTGGCCTCGGGGGTGTACTTCTACAGGCTGGTGACGGAGCAGAAGACGGATGTCCGCAGGATGATGCTGGTGAAATAAGGACATTTGTCCTCCCACTTTTGCGTCTTCGAGAGGCAGACCTTTGCGCTTGGAGTTGGAGACAGCGAACTTCAGCTCCAGGCACGGGGTGGGGCAGGGGCAAGGGATCGGCAGAACCCTTGCCCCTGCAATGCTGTCATACTCCCGGAGGTTAAACCGAAACACCAGTGTGGGTGTCTAGTATATATCGCCGGGGAGTTGACCTGCCGGCGGCACCGCATCATCACTCGAGGATCGTCCCATGAGATCACGTTCATCTGTATCGGTCCGTGTGTTCACCGGCCTTTTGCTGATTGTTTTCATCGTGCTGGCAGCGACATCTGCATACGCCCAGCCTCCCCGGATGTCCGCAGAGGACCGTACCAAGAGACTTACTGAACAGTTGAGCCTGAGTGCAGACCAGGCAAAGAAGGTCCTCGCGATCAATAAGCGCTCGGAAGAAGACATGCGGAAGATCTTCGAATCCGCTGACGGCGACCGCGAATCGATGCGCGAGACCATGCGCACCCACCGCGAGAAGGTCAACAAGGAGATCGAGGCCCTTCTGACCGCGGAGCAAAAGACCAAGTTCGAAGAGATCAAAAAGCAGGGTCCGCCTCAGCGGGGCGGCGACCGCCGTCCGCCTGAAGGGCACTGATCGACGTCTAGGGTCCGGGTAAAAAGCGTAGCCGATCTTAGTGTAGGGGCCGAGCATGCTCGGCCCCTACACTGGCCCCTACACTGTGACCCCTGCTGGCCCCTACACTGGCCCCTGCAGTGGCCCCTACACTGGCCCCTACACTGGCCCCTACGCTGGCCCCTACGTTGGCCCCCACAGTGGCTCCTACAGTAGTATACGTGTTGCCGATGGCCCATCGTCCGCCCCTTCGAAATTCCCCGATTTCTGACCCATGTGACCCGTCACCCCCCCCTGGTCCAATGCGTCTATTTCTACAAATGGTTGTATACCTGCCGGTTACCTGAGTTTCTGACCTGCCCTTCTGGCCCCTCATGCCCCGTTTTTGCTCTGGCATGGAATTCGCGTGTTTCTCTGCGGATTCGCCCCGGAAAGGCTTATGTCAGGAAATCGTACCTCACTATGTGTCCTGAGTCTTCTGATGGTCGCCAGCGGTGATGCATGGGCCCTGAGGACGTCGGCCCACACACTCAAAGGAGCGGCCGCCAGTATCTGTGCGACCGCGGCCTCCACGGTAGCATTCGCTCTGGAAAAGGCGGGACGGGACGGGACCCTTGACGGCGTGCCGGATCTCGTTGCGCAACTCACTACGGAGGTTCATCGGCTGAACCTCGAACTCTCCGCTCTCGCAGAAGCTACGCTAGCAGAAGGAAGAGGTGTCTCATGAAACAAAGCATTCTGATCGTTGAAGATGAGCCGATCCAGGCAATGAAGTTGCAGTTCGTCCTGGAACAGGCGGGATACACGGTACACGCGGCCGACAATGGCATGAGTGCACTGTCGTTCCTTGAACAGAATGCCGTGGACCTCGTCATCAGCGACGTGATGATGCCGGAGATGGACGGCTACACCCTGTGCCGGAAGATCAGGCAATCCGCGACGATGCCCAAGTGCCTGGTGGCCCTCCTCACCTCTCAGGCGGACCCGGCCGATGTCCTGAGTGGCCTGTCCGTGGGGGCCGATAACTATATCATGAAACCCTGGGATCCGAAGGACCTGATCGTCCGGGTGAAACAGATCCTGGCATCAGCGGCCCACCGCCTGCGCCGCGAAGCGGTGGAAGCGCTTGAGGTCTCATACCGGGGGAAGGATTACGTCATCCAGGCGAACCGCCTGCAGATGCTCAGCTTCTTCCTGACGACCTATGAGACGCAGTTCCGGCATTCCCGTGAGGTTGCCAGTGCACGTGACGAACTCGCTCTCATCAGCGAGAATCTCGAACAGGTGGTCGAAGAACGGACCGCTGCCCTGAGCGGAGAGATGGAGGAACGCCGCCGCGCCGAAGAGCGGATCGCCGAACAGGCGGCCCTGCTCGATCTGGCCCATGACGCGATCGTGGTCACCGGCACGGACCATGAGGTCTTGTACTGGAACAAAAGCGCCGAGAAACTCTATGGCTGGTCGGCGGCAGAAAGCGTCGGACGTGGGGTGACCAGCCTGTTCCTGAACGATCACGACAAAGTGACGATCGAAGCCCGGGTCAGGTTGCTCGAGGATGGCCGTTGGTCAGGTGAGATGGAACAGGTGACGAAGGATGGCACCGCGGTCATCATTCAGACGAGTTGGACCCTTGTGCGGGATGAGAAGGGCGAGCCGAAGTCGATCCTGACCATCTCGACCGACGTCTCCCAGAAGAAGAAGCTGGAGGGGCAATTCCTGCGTGCGCAGCGCATGGAAAGCATCGGCACACTTGCCGGCGGTATAGCGCACGACCTGAACAATGTCCTCTCTCCGGTCCTTCTCTCGATGTCGATCTTCAAAGAGAAGATGAAGGATCCGGACAGCTTGAAAATGCTCGGGATGATCGAGGAGTCTGCGCGGCGGGGGGCCGATATGGTGAAGCAGGTCCTGATGTTTGCCCGGGGTGTCCAGGGCGAACGGATGGTGCTGCAGCCGCGCCACCTCATCCGCGAGATGCAGAAGATCGTGGACCAATCGTTCCCCAAGAATATCACGTTCGAGATGAACACGCCCTCGCAGCTCCCCTGCGTCAAGGGCGACGCCACACAGCTCCATCAGGTGCTCCTGAATTTGTGCGTGAATGCCCGGGACGCAATGCCGTCGGGCGGTACGTTGCGGCTGAGTGTTGAGGCGGTGACGCTGGATGAACAATACGCAGCACTGAACCCGGAGGCGAAACCGGGGGACTATGTGCTGGTCCGCGCGAGCGATACCGGCTCCGGCATTCCCCCCGAGGTCGTGGACAAGATCTTCGAGCCCTTTTTCACCACGAAGGAGGTCGGGAAAGGGACCGGCCTCGGCCTCTCCACCGTGCTCGCGATCGTGCGCGGCCATGAAGGATTCGTCCGGGTACGCAGCCAGGTGGGTGTTGGTACGACCTTCGAGGTGTACATCCCTGCGGTCGACGCATCCGATGGTATGCATATCCGCCACGAAGATGCTCCCCCGCAGAATGGGAACGGGGAAACGGTCCTCGTGGTGGATGATGAGAGGATCGTTCGTGAGATCACGAGGCTTACCTTGCTCAGCCATGGGTACAATGTGCTCACGGCGGATGAGGGGACCGAAGCTCTGGCGCTGTACTCAAAGCATGGGGATGAGATCTCCGTCGTACTGACGGACATTGTGATGCCCTACCTTGATGGGGCGGCGACCATCCGCGCGTTGCAGCGCATGAATCCCGAGGTGAAGGTGATCGCCTGCAGTGGCCTGAATTCCAATGAGAAGCGCATGGGGGCGATGACACTGCGCGATGTGCCGTTCATTGAGAAGCCGTACACGACCGAGACACTCCTCCGCACACTGCATGAGGTCCTCCATAGTCCCGTGGAGGTCACTGAACCCGGCTGAACGGACGGCGGTATGCGATGTCGGAAACGCACACAGGGCTCCCCGCGGGGAGCCCTGTGTGTTGACAGCCTATCGCCAGCCGCTTAGAAGCGAACCGTTACCCCGATCTGGAGTTCGAGCAGGTCCGTGGCCGATGTGTACGAGTCGTACGCCACACGGCCATTGACATTCCGGACCGATCCTTCCTTCAGGTATTCCGCCTCGCCCCCAAAGATGTACCGCGCGCCGAGGTCGAGATACACATCGGACACCGATCCGTCGCCGGGCTGATACACCATGAACATCAATCCTGCACCGCCTCCGTAACTGAAGGCCCCATCCGACAGGTTGGTGCTGCTCGCTACCTCCTGTCCAACATTGTTCTCGTTCTCGATCTTCGTTTCGGTGAACAGGTAGTTGAATCCGAGCATACCCTGCAGGTACGGCCGGAAGATACCGGTGTTCGGCTGAAGCCGGAGGATCGCATGGCCGAGGATGAAATTGTTGGTCGTGGAGACCCGCACAAAGACATCAGGGATGGTGGTGCTGAACGGCTCGCGCCGCTCGCTCGAGCCGTAGTTCATGAAACCGAATTCGAGGCCCAGCATCACCGGGGTTCCCTCCGGGGCATACCCCGCATTGAGCGTGACGCCCACCCCGAGCCGGTCCACATTTTTGCGGAATTCCTTCTGTGGAGAGCCCAGCAGGAAATCGATCCCGCCCTGCCAGGTTTGGGCGCCGGCACCAACCGGGATCGCCAACAGGCCAAGAAGTATGTAGAAACGTTTGCGCATTCGTTGCTCCGTCTGATGATGTTCCTGGTGTACGAAAACACATGGGTGGTGGTTGCATTTTTACCAAAAACTCATGACCATGGTACCCCATGTCGATCCTCGAAATACTCTTTCTCGCTGTCGCATTGTCGATCGATGCGTTCGCGGTCACCCTCTCTGCTGCCGCCACGGCGCCGTTACGGACCGGCGTGCAGCATTCCGGCTGTCATTTCACTTCGGACTCTTTCAATTCCTGATGCCTGTCATCGGTTGGGCGGCAGGCCTGGCTCTGGCACCTGTGATCGTCGCGGTGGATCACTGGGTGGCTTTCGCACTCCTCTCCGCGGTCGGCGTACGGATGATCTGGGGCTCTTCCGGCGATCCGGAGACTTTCGATGGCCGCGACCCGTCACGCGGCCTCACGCTCATGGCCCTCGCGGTTGCGACCAGCATCGATGCTCTCGCCGTGGGCTTGAGCCTTGCACTGCTCAATACGGAGATCCTCTGGCCAAGCGTCATCATCGGTGTCGTGACCTGGGCCGTCTGCGTCCTCGCGGTCTCGATCGGCCGACGATTCCACGCGCATGTCGGCGCGAAAGCCGAGATCGTGGGCGGGATCATCCTGATCGTCATCGCGTTCCGCATCCTCATCACGCATCTGTTCGGGTGAACGATCCCCATCACTTCCTGTTGTACCGTTCCATCCCCACGGCAAGTATCCCGAACTGATCCGTCAACAATCCTTCGTACCCCCACGGCCAGCCATCCCAGGTGCGCCAGTCGACGCCCGACTTCGCTCCGCCGAAGAGCTGTCCATCCGCCAGCCCCGCGCATATCCTGCGGAGGATCTCGTCGGCCTCCTGGTGCATCCCGACACGATACAACGCCGCAACGACATGCCGTGTCTGTGCCGTGCTCAGTCCACCATTGGCATAGAACCCGAAAGGAAATCCCTGCTGGATCTCCGGCAGGTCCTCGTCAGGGATCGGCCAGAGACTTGCGGGCATGCCCCATTGATAGGGGAGCCCGACCCGGATCGCCTCGTTCCAGATGCGTTCCATGATGCTCCGTGCCTGCGGCATGTCCACGACACCGCTCGCCACTGCAGCACCGTTGATCGTTATGAAGGCGTGGTCGTGAAGGCGCCCCTCTTTGCATCGCCATCCGGCCAACCAGCCGGTCGCCGGATTGAAGAAGGCCGGAAGGAAATTCTCTTTGAGGCGATCGGCCCACGCGTCGAGCCCGTCTGCCAGATCTGCCCTGCCATGCACCGGAAGTGTACGGGCGAGTGTGCGGAGTGCCTTATATAATAGAGCGTTGGAGAAGGTGCACTTCCAACCGATCGAGATCACATCGTAAAAGCATGTCGCCCATTGATGCTCTCCGCTGATGCCCAGCCGGTAGCGGCTCTCGACAAGTCCATCGCCATCGAGATCGCGCGCACGCATCGCCGACAACTGCCGCCCGATCTGCGGTCCGAAGTGCTGCAACCATTCCGCGGACCCCTGCAGCTCGAGCAATTCCGCGGCCCCGAGCAGCCCCGCCGCCCCCGTCATGAGGTATTCGTCCTCGGCCACATGTGGCTCACCGCTCGCCAGAAGCCCTCCACTTGCATACCCGGGCCCTCCATCAAGCCACCGCTCGACGGAATCCCGGAGCAGGCCGATGGCCGAGATCCCCGGTGCCAACTCTCCGGCCTGCCGCGCGAGCGCCGACCAATTGTCCATGCAGAGCGGACAATGCATGGAGTTGCCGTTGTTGCTCAGTGTGCCCGTGTCCGGCCGATACGAGAATGCGGTGATGGTGCAACGGCTCACGGCGCGGCGGACCTCTTCGGGTGCATCATCACGCAACGCAGGGCCGAATTGCCGGGCCTGAAGCCGGATGACAGCCGAATGCGCTCCCTTCAAGAGCAGATAGTCGCCTTCGGGCTGTGGCACCTCCCCGAGCTTTATCTGATGGAGTGCGAGATCGGCGGGACGGAATGCATCAGAACGCCACAACGCGGATCCTGTCCGCACCCGTGCCTCGAGACTCCCGAAACCCGGGGCGTGGAGGATCACCGGAAGCTGCATGGTCCCCGATTCACCTTCGCGGGTGATCATGCCGAGGCCGCTCGTGGCTGAAGCCCGGGGATCGAGTCCGATCGTCCATGCGCTGCTGTCCCACGCGCGCATATCTTCACGACCCGATCGGGTCAGGGTGAGTTCGATCCCGTCCTCATGGATCTCCCATCGTGCCCGGTATTCCTGGCTCCCGTCCTCGGTGCGGACCCTGTAGGTCACGATATTCTGTTCGACATGCGTTGTTCCCTCCACCGCGTAGCGGATGGATGGCGCCATCGTGGGGCCCGTGCCAACGGGATGAAGGAAGAAGCCCTGCACGGAAATGCCCGGGCTCATGCGAAGGAGGTTCACGGAAGTCCTGCCCCGGCCTTCATCGTCGAGCGCCAGGTACGATAGTCCTGCGCGCCGCAGGCAGAACCCCGCCTCCATGAACTTGCTGCGGAACCGGACCTCGCCGTTCGCCAGCGAAGCGGTGATGCCGGAGGGCATGCGGTCGAGAGGTCCGACAGTGGGTGCGATCGCGCGTTCGCCCCGCAGCGGGGGAGAGGCCGGAGGCTCGCCCTCGAGCACCATCGACCCGGAGCACAGATTCCACGAAGGCCACCATCGGTCCGAGACACCTTCGCGGATCTCGAACAGTGCGGCCGATGTCGCAATGCCGCTGAGGTCGATCCAGAACATCGCCCCCTCGTCGGGCCGGGGAAGATCCGTGAGGTGCAGGTGAACGGTCCATCCGCTCCCGTTCCAGATGAGAATACGGAGGGACCTGACCCAGTCGTGTTCAGCGTGACTGCCGCACTTGTGGTATCCGAGCGACCGCCGGAGTCCAAGCCGTTTCAGCTTCGCCTGGGCATGGAGCTGCAGGGTGCGGGCATGAATGATGCGATGAGCCGGAGCTCCGCTTTCGTTGGGAAGGGGGAGGGTCCAGATCGCCCTGCACGTGGAGACACCCGGCCTGATGCCGAGATCGCCTGCGGGCGGTTCGAGCCCCTGAAGCCTGAAAAGATCCTGTGCCACCTGTGGTCCTTGATGTTTCGCGGTAAAATGGACAGGAATGGTAACGGGTTCGGCTGCAAGAATCAACCGGGCGGGCTAAAGATCTCCCGCATTGTGCCGATAATGAAGTCACAGGAGCTCTGACTCCCTGCGTCCAAGCTGCATCGACAAGGATGTCGTGGCAACAGCCGAAAACCGGACGCAGGGAGTCATCCATTTTCCCCCCCCTCGATTCAGCCTCTTGCATGCAATTCTCTTGCGGAATCGATCCCGGCATGCTATATTGTCCCAACTTTCCGGCAGTCCATCAAGCATCGGTTCCAGACACCCCTTCCACTTCACACACGTCTCTCATCAGGAGGTAACATGAATCTTGTCGACCGTGTCAAGAACATCATCATGACACCCAAGACCGAATGGCCCGTGATCGCTGCTGAAGAAGCGAATCCGACGGCCATCCTCACGGGCTATGTGATTCCCCTCGCGGCGGTACCCGCAGCCGCGACGGTCATCGGAACGGGCCTGATCGGCGGACCGTTCGGCGCCTCGCTCACATTTGGCATCGGAACCGGCATCGTAACATTCATCACGGCGGTCGTGGGTGTCTACCTGACGGCGTTGGTCATGGACTATCTCGCCCCGAATTTCGGGTCGCAGAAGAACTTCGGCCGTGCACTGCAGACCGTTGCCTATTCGTACACGCCGGCGTGGGTCGGCGGTATCCTGGCCATCCTTCCGGCCATTTCGTGGCTCGGGACCCTTGCCGGGCTGTATGGGCTGTACCTCATGTTCCTGGGCCTTCCCCACACAATGAAGACCCCGGAAGACAAGACGATCGTGTACATGATCGTGACCATCATCGTTCTGGTGGTGATCTACTCGATCCTCGCTCTGATCCTGGGAGGCATCATGGTCGCCATCCTGGGCTTCGGAGCCATGGGCAGCATGATGCAGTGATCTGGTCTGAGACCAATGCAGCAGGAGCAGGGCCATCCGGCCCTGTTCCTGTTTTTTTGCTTGTCAGTCGTGTTTTTCATACATTTTGCCATGAAAATCTACACGAAATCCGGCGATAAGGGCGACACTTCGCTCTTCGGGGGACAGCGCGTTCCCAAGGATGCCCTCCGTATCGAGGCGTACGGCACCGTCGACGAACTGAACTCGGTGCTCGGCATTGTAAGGGCCGATGGTATCGGGAAGCCTCTGGACCATATCCTCGGCACCCTTCAGGACGAGCTCTTCGTCCTGGGGGCCGATCTGGCAACACCTCGATCGCTCCAACGCAAGGGCCTGAAGCGGATCGGCAAGAAGGAAGCCGAGTTCATCGAAGGGACGATCGATGCGCTCGAAAAGCAGCTCAAACCCCTGAAGAGTTTCATTCTCCCGGGCGGGTCACCTGTGGCCGCCCGCCTGCATTTCGCGCGCACGGTGTGCCGCCGTGCCGAACGTGTGGTCGTGCGGTTGTCCCGCAATGAGGATATCGGCGACGATTGCATGGTCTTTCTCAACCGTTTGTCCGATCTTCTTTTCGTCCTCGCGCGTTTTGCGAACCATTCTGCGAACGTTTCCGAGGTGAAGTGGAAATCCTGACCGCAACCCTGAGGCACCGGTTCCGTATGAACCGGTGTATGCACGTCCCCATCACTGTCTTCCTGCTTTCATTCCTTTCCCTCTGTCTGCCGGCCCGATCCGCTTCCGCGGAAGGGTTTTCCGGTGCACGCGCCTATGCGACCCTCCGGACCCTTGCCGGTGAGATCGGTCCGCGCCCGATGGGATCCCCGGCGGAGCAACGTGCGCTCGCATTCGCCGAGAGTTCGTTCGTTGCGGCGGGATGCGATACCGCGTACGTGATGCCGATGACAACGCCGAAGGGTGTGAACACGACCAGCGGCATTGCGGTCGGCGTGCTGAAGGGCTCGAGTGGCCGTATCATTGTCATCGGCGGCCACATAGATTCCTCCGCACCGGATGTGCCCGGTGCCAATGACGATGGCTCCGGGTGCCGCGTGCGTGATCGAACTCGCGCGGGTCCTGGGCGAGCGCGGACTACGATCGACGATCGTGTTCGCCTGCTTCGGCGGCGAAGAGGAAGGGCTGCAGGGAAGCACGTGGTTCGTCGATCACTTCCCGCAGCTTGACAGCGTCGATCTGATGCTGCAGATCGACATGGCCGACGGCGCATCGTATTTCGAGCTCGACCCTGATGCCGCGTTCCAGGTGAGCGCGCCCCGGTGGCTTCCTGAGGCAGCACAGGAGATCTACAACGCCCAGCGCAATGACGGCGATCTCCGCTACCTCACGCACATGGCGACGTTGAATTCGTCGACCCCCGGGGGGACCGGATCGGACCATATGCCCTTCCTCGAGAAGGGGATCCCGGCGATCGACTTCACCTCGGATATTGGCTACCCGATCCATTCGCCCCTCGACAACCTGGCCACCTTCGACAGCTCCGGGCTGGAGCGCTCCGGCTCTCTGGTTCTCGGATTGGTCGAGCGCTTCGACGCCGGCGTACCGTCGCGCACGACCGAGAAGTACTATCTCCTGCAGTTCGCCGGGCACCTGTTCTTCCTTTCGCATGAGATCATGTACGCCCTCTCCGCGATCGCGGTCATCCTGTCCGTTGTCGCATTCAATACACTCCGTCGGAAGAGACTCAAGGACCGCAGCGCCGAGCCTTCATGGTCGG
Source organism: Ignavibacteriota bacterium (assembly GCA_016707525.1). NCBI lineage: Bacteria > Pseudomonadati > Ignavibacteriota > Ignavibacteriota bacterium. Next base: position 288,035 of record JADJHP010000004.1, on the reverse strand, counting down.
GGCTGAAGTTGGCGGTCATCGCGTTCGTTGTGCAGGCATGTGTCTGGCTCCCGGAGACCCTGCTGGGCGCGATCAAGGGATACCGATATCCGTGGGTGAACAACTTCCCGGCATTCACACTGCTGGCACTGCTCGGCGGGCTGCTCGGACTCTGGTTGTCCCTCAGAGTGGTTTCGCGGTGGCGCATCGGCACCGATCCCTTCCCCTTGTTCGTCCGGTTCTTCATCCTGATGTTCGGTGGATGGTTCGGCTCACTCATGGCGAATCCGGAGATCGCGCTCTACACGGCGTGGCCCCTGTTCTGGATCTCCCTCGCCGTGCTGATCCGCCCGGTCTGGTTCAAAGCGGGTGCGTCGCTGGTGGCGCTGTACCTCCCCGCGCGCCTGGTCTTTGTCGAACCCCTGACGCTTTTTCTCCGGCTCATGAGTGGATCGACGTACGAAAACGCATTTCGCAATCTCGTGCTGCCCGACGTGCTCTATATCCTGGGCTTCGGACTCATGTCGCTGCCGTTCGTGTACGGCCTGGCCGCGGTCCATCGTTCTTCCGACCGCGACGTCTTCGCGTTGCGGCGGTTCCGCTCCGGCCGTTCCGGCCTGATCCTCTGCGGACTGTTCATTCTCCTGTCCGGGGCCCTCGTGTTCACGACGGTCTATGACGGCGCCTGGCAGCCGATCGTGCGGATCGAGCAGAAGCTGACGCTCGGCGCGGATTCGTCCGCAGTGCACATGACAGGTTCTGAAGGAGTGGATGGGCTCACGGTGAGTCTGGACGGCGGAATGACCACAGAGGTGATCGCCGCGCAGGTGCTGGAGCGCAGCTTCCCCGGGGCTCTGCCGGAGGGGTGGCTCGGGTATGATCAGACCACCGCGGTCCTGCCCGATTCGGCACGTCCGGATTCGCTCGTGCAGATCAAGAGGGTCGTCGACCTCGACGGTAGCGTGCGGCCGGTGAGCGTGGAGTTGCGCTATCACAGTGACAAGCCCGTCACCGTCACTTCGCCGTGGGCACAAGGCAGCCGCCGGCGCGATCTGGGATCGACCGAAACCACGGGCGTGTTCAGCTGGTATGCGTTCCCGGAACTCCCGCTGCGTATCCCGGTCGCGCTGCGTGTTGCACGCGGACAGACCGTGACCGAGTCTCTCGAGGTGACCTATGATACGCTCGCGGTGCCCGTGCGTCTCTCTGCACCCGGCACGACCGTGCGTACCCGCATGACCGTGACCCGCAGGGACACCCTGCATGCACCAGGAGGGGAGTAAGGTATCCGGATGACCACGCAGCAGACGGTGATGCACGATCCGATCCTGATCGTTGATCAGTTGCACAAGAAGTACGGCGACCTCGTCGCCGTGGAGAGCGTCAGTTTCCATGTCGGCAGGCAGGAGATCTTCGGTATCCTCGGTCCGAACGGTGCCGGCAAGACGACCACGCTCGAGATGATCGAGACGTTGCGGGAGCCGGACGGCGGACAGGTGATCGTGAATGGCGTCGATATCCGCCGCTCCCCGATGGACGTCAAGCAGATGATCGGCGTACAGCTGCAATCCACATCCTTCTTCGACCGGCTGACACTGCGCGAGCTCCTGGTGCTCTTCGCGGACTTCTACGGGAGAACGATCGATCCCATCCGGTACCTGGACGAGGTCGATCTGGCCGACCGTGCAGCATCATATCCGGCCCAACTGTCGGGTGGCCAGAAACAGCGCTTCTCCGTTGCGCTCGCATTGGTGAATGATCCCGCGGTGCTGTTCCTGGACGAACCCACCACGGGCCTCGATCCACAGGCACGCCGTCATCTCTGGGGAGTGATCCAGCGCATCAGGGGCGAGGGGAAGACGATCGTCCTGACGACGCATTATATGGAGGAGGCGGAGGAGCTGTGTGACCGCGTGGCGATCATGGACCGGGGGAAGATCATCGCATTGGATACACCACGTGTGCTTGTCCAGAAACTGGTCGATAGTGGATTCTCCCGCGAACGCTCGCACGCGCTCGCGAATCTCGAGGATGTCTTTCTTTCTCTTACCGGACATTCTCTGAGGGACGACGAATGAAGCTGACCTGGATCATGACCGTTGCATCCCTGAAGATGTACCTCCGTCAGAAAGAGACCGTCATCTGGGCATTCTTCTTCCCGTTGCTGCTGCTGGGACTCTTCGGCTTCATACGGTTCGATGGTGTCGGCACGATGCATCTGGGCGTCGTCAATGCCGCGGGCCCTGCAGGCGTCCCGATCGTCGAGCGGTTCCGTCATGTTTCGGCACTGGAGGTCCATGAAGGCACGGAAGAGGCAGAGCGTGCGCAGTTGATGGCCGGCGAACGCGATCTTCTCGTCATCATCCCCGCGGACTACGGGAAGGATGGAGCCTCACGCCTGACGGTGCTGGCCGATCGGGAGGCCAAGCCACGTGAGACGCAGCTGGGCACACTGATCGTTCAGAAAGTCATGGATGATGCCGTGTTTGCGCGGGCGGACAGCCTCCACCGCACGACACTGGATGTACGTGCCGTGACCGTGCGCAATCTGACCTATGTGGATTTTCTTCTCCCGGGCGTGTTGTCGATGTCGATCATGCAGCTCGGCATCTTCGGTGTGGCGTTCGCATTCGTGACGCTCAAACGTCGCGGCATTCTCCGCCGTCTGAAAGTGACCCCACTGCAACCCCGGGAGTTCATCACGGCACAGGTGCTCAGCCGGCTCGTCGTGGTCGTCGCGCAGATCGCCCTCATGCTGGTCTTCGGGGTCTATGTCCTGCATGTCCATTTCATCGGCAACGCGATGCTCCTGCTGGGCGTTGCGATACTCGGTACCACGGTGTTCCTCGCGATGGGTTTCGCGATCGCCGGTCTGGCGCGCACGGAGGATCAGGTGCCTCCGATGGCCAACGCGCTCACCCTGCCCATGCTCCTGTTGTCCGGCGTGTTCTTCAGCCGATCGAACCTCCCGGAGGTGGTGCGGGTCATCACGGGGGTCTTCCCGCTGACGCATCTCGCCGATGCCATGCGCGCGGTGGCCATCGATGGTGCAGGTGTAGCAGACATCATGCCGCAGTTGATCGGGCTGGGCATCTGGGCACCCGTCAGCATCGGCCTGGCCGTATGGCTGTTCCGGTGGGAATAATGCACATGAATACTATCTATCATAAGGAGGCAGCAGTGAAGACCCTGTATCTCTTCGCGCTTCTCACGCTGGTATCGGCCGCCGCTTTCGGGCAGGTCAATATCCAGTTCGAGCAGTACGAGCTCCCGAATGGGCTGCACGTGATCCTGCATCAGGACAAGTCGGCTCCCATCGTTCCCCACGCCCTCGTCTCTCATGTCGGTTCGAAGAACGAACAGGCAGACCGGACGGGCTTCGCCCACTTCTTCGAACATCTCATGTTCGAAGGGACGCCGCATATCGGTCGCGGCGAATTCTTCAAGATGGTGCAGAACGCCGGTGGAGAATTGAACGCCAGCACGAGCTTCGACCAGACCATCTATTACATCACGGTCCCGGCGAACCAGCTGGAACTGGTGATGTGGATGGAGTCAGGCCGCATGCTTGACCTCAAGATCGATTCCGTGGGCGTCGAGACCCAGCGCGGCGTCGTGAAGGAGGAGAGGAAGCAGGGGTTGGAGAACCGCCCGTATGGATCGATCCTCGAGCAGACAATGTCGCACTCGTTCAAGGTCCATCCCTACCGCTGGACCCCGATCGGGTCGGCCCAGTACATCGATAAAGCAGGGATCGACGAATTCCGCCAGTTCTACAAGCACTTCTACGTCCCCAACAACGCATGCCTCGTGATCGCCGGCGACATCGATATCGCCCACGCGAAGGAACTGGTGGCGAAGTACTACGGCGGGATCCCGCGTGGTGAAGCGCCGATCGTCCGCCCGAAAGAGGTGGAGCCGCCCCAGACGGTGCAGGTCCGCGACACCGTGTACGACAACATCCAGCTCCCGGCCGTGATCCTCGCCTATCACATGCCCGCACAGGGAACGGATGACTACTATGCATTGAGCATGCTCACGACATTGCTCTCCGGCGGCGAAAGCTCGCGCCTGACCAAGCGCCTCGTGGACAAGGATAAGCTGGCGGTGGTGGTGCAATCCATTCCGTTGAGCCTTGAGGATCCGGGACTGTTCCTGGCCCTCGCCATCGCGAACTTCGGCAAGACCCTTCCGGAAGTGGAGAAGACGATCCAGCAGGAGATCGAGCGCGTACAGAAGGACCTGATCACCGAAGCCGAATTCCAGAAGATCCGCAATCAGCGTGAATCCGATTTCATTCAAAAGAACTCCTCGGTGCAGGGTAAGGCCGTTGAATTGGCAATGTACCATCTCTTCTACGGGGATGCGAATCTCGTCAACACTGAGCTTGCGCGCTACATGAAGGTCACGCGTGAGGACATTCGCCGGGTAGCGCAACAGTATCTCGCCCCGGAGAGTCGCACCGTTCTCTATTACCTTCCCAAAGCGCAAGGACAGTAAGGAGCCATGACCATGAGAACCACTCTTGCAGTACTGCTTGCCGTCCTGGTGCTCGCAGCAGGACGGGCCGATGCGCAATTGGACCGGAGCATCATTCCCGGTCCGGGCCCTGCGCCCGCGACCGCATTCCCGGACTATGACGTCATCACCACCGCGAATGGCATGCGCATCATCGTCGTTCAGAACCATGAATTGCCGACGGTCGCGATCCGTCTGCTCGTCGACGCGCCACCGATCCTCGAGAAGGAGATGGCAGGTGTTGTCGATCTGACCGGCCAGCTCATGCGTGCCGGGACCACCAAGCGGTCCAAGGACCAGTTGGATGAAGAAGTGGACCGGATCGGTGCCACGCTGGGTGCCAGTGGTCTGAGCGTGGATGCCAGCGGCCTCTCGCGCAACATCGAGAAATTGTTCGACCTCGTTGCGGATGTCACCCTCCGCCCGTCGTTCCCGCAGGCAGAGCTGCAGAAGCTCGTGATGCAGACACAGTCGGGCCTCAAGGCGCGCAAGTCCGAACCCGATGCCATCGTGAGCCTCCTTCGCAAGCGGATCCTGTACGGTGACAAACATCCGTACGGGGAAGTGGAGAGCGAACAATCGATCGGCCGGATCACCCGGGCCGCATGCCAGAAGGTGTACAAGACCTGGTTCGTGCCGAATGCCGTGATCCTCGCGGTGGTCGGCGATGTGCAGAGGGATCAGGTGATGGCACTCGTGAAGAAGAACTTCGGTGCATGGAAGAAGGGCACGGTCCCCAAGCCGGTGTACCCGGCCGTGAAACCGCTTGATCAACGCGCGGTGGCACTCGTGGACCGTTCCAGTGCGGTGCAGTCGGCCATCCGTGTCGGCCAGACCATCACCCTTCCCCGTACTTCGCCTGATGTCATGCCGGTCACCGTCATGAACAAGGTCCTCGGCGGCGGAATTTCCCGGCTCTTCATCAATCTCCGTGAAAAGCACTCCTACACCTATGGTGCGTATAGTGCTGCCGGCCCGGATGAACTGGTCGGCTATTTCACGGCGCAGACCTCCGTGCGCAATAGCGTTACCGACAGTGCGATCACCGAGATCTTCTACGAGTTGAACCGTATCCGTGACGAAGCGGTGGAGGGGGTCGAGTTGGACCGCGCGAAGAACGCCATGAGCGGCGCGTTCGTTCAGAGCCTCGAGAAGGCGGAGGACGTGGCGGGCTATGCGATCGACATCGAGCGCTACAATTTGCCGAAGGACCATTACCGTACCTATCTGCAGCGCGTTGCAGCGGTGACCCCGCAGGATGTCCAGCGTGTGGCACGCCAGTACCTTGCACCTGATAAGATGCTGGTGGCGGTGGTCGGTTCAGGCCGGGAGGTGAAGGAGAAACTCGCCGCGTTCGGGCCTGTCCGGCTGTATGATGAAGAGGGCGGTCCTGTCGCTGAAAAGGCCGCTGCCCCGGTGACGTTGACCGCGGACCAGATCTTCGCGAAGTTCATCGAGCGGACCGGCGGAGCGGCGAAGTATGCCGCCATCAAGGACCGGACCATCGAGGTAAGCGGGAAGATCCAGGAGATGGACATGAAGATCAGGACCATTCAGCGCTCGCCCGCCAGCCTGTATCAGGAAGTGGCGATGATGGGCATGGTCCAGAAGCAGGTGTTCAACGGCACGGCCGGCTGGACGTCGTCCCCGATGGGGTCGAAAGACCTTGCGGGAGAGGAACTCGAGGACATTCAGAAAGAAGCGCCGATCGAATCCTACGGCGCCCTGGCTGCGTTCGGCGTGAAGGCCGAAGTGACAGGCCGGAAGGAAGTGAAGGGAAAGGAATGCTACGAGGTGACGCTGACGACGAAGTCGGGGAGCGTCTCGCGGCACTACTTCGATGTGAAGGATTTCCTGAAGGTGCGTGAAGCGTCCGTGAAGAATACCCCCCGTGGGCCGGTGGAGCAGGTGACCGACCTGAGCGACTACAAGGCGTTCGGCGGCGTGATGATTCCGACCAAGAACGAGCAGACCGTCATGGGGACGACGTTCATCCTCACCGTGGACAAGTGCACGGTGAATGGCGGCGTGGCGGATTCGTTGTTCGTGAAGCCGGCAGGGAAGTAAGCGGCATACCTGCGGTCGATCGGACCGCGGAGAGTGGCGGAAGGGAACGAGGAGAGATGCCTCGTTCCCTTTTTGTTGTTGGCTAATTCTTCTTCCTTCTGTGCCGCAGCCACTTTGCGTCCCTCGTCACCCGCACCAGCCAGTAGAACACCCGCCGCGGAACGAACCGTGGGATGAAAAGGAGCCCGAACCGGTATTTTGCGCCGGTGACACAGACCACCTTCCCCCGTTCGAGGGCCCGCAACGACTGGTCGACCACCTCCTCCGCCGTCATGAATTTCTTGAAGAAATCCCCCGACGTATCGTACCCGAGCCGTGCGTGGAAATCCGAGATGGTGAATCCCGGGCACAGCGCCTGCAGATGGATCCCGGTCCCGTGCAATTCCAGGTGCAGCGACTCCGTGAAGCTCGTCAGGAATGCTTTGGAGGCGCAATAGGCGGCATTGCGCGGGCCGATCATGAATCCTGCGACCGACGACACATTGATGATCGCCCCTGCGTTCCGTGTGCGCATGCCGGCGAGCGCCGCATGCATGAAGCGTACCGCCGCAAGGACGTGGGTGTGAATGAGTGCCGCATGCTCATCGAGGGCTTCTTCGGTGAAGTTTCCGAGCGAGCCGGATCCGGCATTATTGACGAGGACCGCAAGGTCCGGGACTGCCCTGATCCGTTCTTCCACGGTGTGCACACCGGCCTCCTGGGAAAGTTCCGCGAGGACGTACGATGCATGGATCCCATGCTTCGCGGAGAGTTCCTGGCACAACGCCGCAAGAAGCGGTTCCCGACGGCCATGCAAGAGGAGATCGTGGCCCCGTGCCGCCAGCCTGCGGGCGAAGACGGCTCCGATGCCGGACGATGCCCCGGTAATGACCGCTGTGCCGCGGGGGATGGTGTACATGCTTACCTCATGTAGATCATGGAACGTGACTGCGTGGATGCTCCGGCAGTGAGCCTGTAAAGATAGACGCCACTTGCGACCGCATTGCCGCGATCGTCGCGCCCCTCCCATCGCCAGGTCTGCACTCCTGCCTCGGCAATGCCATCGAAGAGGGTCACGACATGTGCGCCGAGCACAGAGTAGACCTCGAGTGACGCCGGGGTGCGCTGCGGGAAGCGTGCACGGATCGAGGTCGCGCCATTGAATGGGTTCGGGAAGTTCTGGTCCAGCGTCAATGCAACAGGAAGCAACGGCTCCGGGTCGGCGACTTCGCGGAGGATCCAGAGATCCGGATCGACCAGTGCACCCGTCGGCATGAAAGGGAGTTCCACGGTGAAGTCCTTCGACTTCTGATCGGCCCGGATGACCACCGTCGTGTCTCTGGATCCGTTGGAGAATCTGATGTCCACCGGCATCACAAAGAACGATGGCGTTGTCGTGCGGGTCTCCTGATCCACTTGTCCGACGATCATGAAGCGATCGGCGGCCGGACGTGCTTCCCACCGGAGCGTGTAGCGTGGATACTTTTCCCCGTAGATCCATTGGCTGAAGAACCATGCCAGGGAGGTCCCGCTGACCGATTCGCATATGCCCTGGAAGTCGGCGGTGGACGCTGTACCGTAACGAAAGCGCGGGTCTGCCGCGTACGCCCGGAGCGCCCGGAAGAAGACCGAATCCCCCACGACGTGCCGGAGCATGTGCAGCACCCAGGCGCCCTTGGCATACACCCGGTTGGACGCGAAGAGGTTGCCGACCGTTGTGGTGTCCATGACGAACAGCGAGCCCTGTGCGGTGAACGCGCTGCTCATGCGCCTCCGGATCATGCGGTGGTACTCTGCCGTGCCGTAGCGTGCCTCGCGGTAGAGCGATTCGCTGTAGGTGGCGAATCCTTCATTGAGCCAGAGATCCTGCCAGGTGCGGCACGTGATGAGATCGCCGAACCACTGATGTGCGAGTTCATGCGCCACGACGTCCTCATCGAATGTCGTGGTGGAGGTCATGGTCTGATGCTCCATCGCTCCGCCCCTGCCGAACTCGCTGTGGCCGTACTTCTCCTCCAGGAAGGGATACTGTCCGTACAGGCGTGAGAAGATCTCGAGCATCGGGACAGCCTTGGGGAGCTCTTGTTGCGCGATGGCGAGATGCGAAGGGAGGACGTAATTCAGGACCTCCATCGAATCGGTGGCGCTGTATCGGTACCAGTTGCTGAACGAGGCAAACGGGCCGACGGCGATCGAAATGAGGTACGTGGCGATGGGGTATCGCTCTGCCCAGAAGTACGTCGTGGTGCCGTCGCTGTTGTCCGTGACCGATCGGAGCAGGCCATTGGACCCGACCTTCAGGCCGGCAGGGCAGGTAACGATGATATCAGCCGAATCGGCCTTGTCGAGCTGGTGGTCTTTGCACGGCCACCAATCCCGTGCGCCGTACGGCTGACTGAGCGACCAGATCCAGGGCCCCTGAGCGACCGCGGAAAATGCAAAGCTGCCGAATCCAGTTGGCGCAGGCGTCCCGTGGTAGTACACATCCAGCGAGACAACCGCACCCTCGAGCGCCGGGGCGGGGAGTACGGCCAGAAAACTCTCTGGATAGCGTGTGACCATCAGGGTTGTCCGTCCCATCTTCACGGAGTCCACGGCCATCTCCCCGGATAGGTCCAGGGTCACTCCCGTAATGGATGCTGCGACGACCTTTGCGGTCACCCGCACCTCCCCCTGGAGGGTCGACGTTCCCGGGGAGAGCCGGAGGCCTAATCGGTAGTAGGTAACGTCGATGCCCGGATCTCCGGTGGATGCCTCCGCGGAGGTCCGCGCCAGCCACTGCCCCTTGGTGGAGCACCCGTCGTTGCCGGCGTGTGCTCCGGACAGGCTGAGGCAGAGGAGGACCAGGGCTGTGAGACGGCGGTTCATAAGGTCAAGATAGCAACGACGGGGGCGTTCTGCAAATGCAGGTGAGGGCCTTTCGGCCAGCGGACGGAATCGGCAGCGCGTGGGTCTGGTTCACCGACGAAGGAATTCGCGAAGAGAGTTCTGAATATCTTCCCTCCCGAATGGCTTTGGGATGTAGCCGTTGAGCCCTTCCGCGAGCAGGCGCTCCCGGTCTCCAGGCAACGTATATCCGGTGACAGCCACGATGGGGGTGTCCTTATAGCCCTGGATCCCGCGGATGATCTTTGTGGTTTCAATCCCGTTCAATCCCGGGCCGAGATTGATATCCATGAGAACCGCATCATAGCTCTGGTCGCGGACCATCTGAATGGCGGTCTTCCCGTCGCGCGCATGATCGGTGCTGCACATGTGTTTCAGGAATTCGGCGATCACGGTCTTGTTGATGAAGTTGTCTTCAACGATGAGGACCCGGGGGAGCCCGGGGTGGACAGGAGCGGGTCCCACCTTCGTGGCACGGTCCGGGCTCACGGTTCCCGCTGCGACCGGTGCCTGGGCCGAAGGCAACCGGAGAGTGAAGGTCGATCCTGTCCCCTGATGGCTCGTGACGCTCAGCGATCCACCCAGCAACACCGTCATGCGCCGCGCCAATGTCAATCCCAGGCCGCTGCCTTCGTACTCGCGGCCGTAGCCTTCGCTCACCTGCTTGAATTCCTCAAAGATCGTTTCGTAGTGTTCCGGGGCGACGCCAATGCCGGTATCCTGAACCTCGAGAGAACACCAGTCGCTGCCCTGAAGCCTCATCATCGAGGTCCGCACCACGATGCTCCCTGTTTTGGTGTATTTGAACGCGTTGTCGAGAAGATACCGGAGGATGTCGTCCAACATCTGGCTGTCACAATGTGCGGTGGCAGCCCTGTCCTGGTGCTCCGCTCGTAGTTCCAATCCTTTGGTCGCAGCGGCATGACGGAAAGAGTCCACAACTCGTTCGACGTTGGTCCGGACATCGATATCCCGCATCGCCGGCGTCACCATGCCCGATGCCAGTTGGCCCAGTTTCAATATCGCATCGAGTGATTGATGCAGGCGGTGGGCGGAATCAACGATCGCATTGATGGCCTCGCCTGCGTCGCGATCAACGGCGCGCGCGCGCAGGAGGTCGGCCATCCCGAGAATTCCCGTGATGGGAGTACGGAATTCATGGCTGAGGTTACCCAGCAGTGCGGTCTTCGCGCGGTCTGCGGATTCTGCCTTCTCTTTGGCGGCGCGGAGCGCGGCTTCGGCTGCCTTCCGTTCCGTCACATCGCGAAAGAAGACGGCCATGCGATTGGGTCCCGTCTGGAACGCGTTGATCTCGAATGTTCCATTCACACCGTCCGCTTCATACTGGATGCCGTTCTCACCGTACGCCCCGTCACCCCTGGCAACCCGCCTGTATGCTTCCGGGATCTGCGTGGCTGCAAGCGGAGGCCAGGCTTCCTCGATCGTCATTCCGACGAGATGATGATGATCGACCCCCAGGATCCGGTCTGCTGACTGATTGTGCCCGGCAAAGATGAGCCTGCCATCCCCGCTCAACTCATACATGTGCGCGCCAAACGGTGCATGGTCGATAATGCTCCGCAGGCGAAGTTCGTTCTCCCACAGTCCTTCATCGGCTTCCAGCCGCCCGATCTCCGCGGCAGCACGCGCAGCAAAGATCCCGATGATGGAGCGGGCAAGGGTCGTATCATGGACAGGCTGGTCATGGATGACGGCGAGGATGCCCTTGAAGTGCCCGCCGGTCGATCGCAACGTCACTCCCAGATATGCCTCGGCGGTCCAATCTCTGAGAAAGCCTGCGGCAGGAAAGCGTTCTCTGACCCCCTGAGGAAAGAAGGCCAGCCCGTCCTCACCCTCGACCTCGCATGGAGTCCCGGACAGGTCGAATGTCAAGGAATCGCGGACCTCCCCGTCGATACAGAGTGCCTGCGTGCGGATCCTGGCCGGGCTCCCTTCAAGCGCCCGGCCGACGAATGCGTACCGCATCCCGAGAATGCCCGAAAGCTCCCGGATGAACGAGTGGAAGAACGAACCTCCCACGGATGCTGATGTTCCCTTCAGGATCGCCTGAAGAGCACTTTCATATTGGTGTTGGGCCGTCCGGTCCTCGACGGAGAAGAGCAGGTATGTCGGGCCGCCGATCGTGGAGCGGACGAGCGTGGATCTGACCTCTCCCGAAAATGTGGATCCATCACGGCGGCGAAGCTGCAGGCGCTGTTGTGTGACCCTCCCCCTCGGTCGTGAGTTGCTGAAGGGCTTCGCGGGCCACGGTATGATCTTCAGGGGATATCCACGCGAAGATACTCCGGCCGATGACGTCACTGTCGTCCGCATGCCCGAATAATTGCAGTGCACGACTGTTCACGAGCCGGAGATTGCCCTCGAGGTCTGAGATCGAAACGGCATTGGGGGAGGAGTGGAAGACCGAGAGGAGGAACCGGAGAGTGGTCTCACCGGACATGCTCCCCATTGCGGCCGGGGTGTTGTCGATCGAGGATTTTCTCTCTGACATGGGTCCCTGCAGCGATATGGACATCGTGCGAAAGGAGGCCTTCCTGCCGCAATATACGCGAGAAGCCCGTCTCGTGCAAGGAAAAAGGGGGAGTTCAGGATCACTATTTGACTTTTCGCCGGTGAGTTGGTAGCTTACCTCAGTCTATCCCCCGTTAAACACTCAGGAACCCCGACCCATGCTCAGCAAGACAATTCAGGACGCCATCAACGAACAGATCAAGAACGAGATCCAGTCCGCATACCTGTATCTCGCAATGGCGCAGCATTGCGAATCCAAGAATCTGTCCGGATGTGCCAAGTGGCTCACCATGCAATGGACGGAAGAACTTGAACATTCGCAGAAGCTGATCGGCTATATGAACGACCGGGAAGGCCGTGTGGTCCTCGGAGCGATCGAGAAGCCGCAGACGGAGTGGGCGTCGCCGCTTGCCGTGTTCAAGGATGTGCTCGCCCATGAGCAGAAAGTGACCGCGCTCATCAATAGCCTGTACGCGATTGCCATCAAAGAGAACGACTATGCGACCCAGATCGAGCTTCAGTGGTTCATCAAGGAGCAGATCGAAGAAGAGAAGAATGCCACGATGGTGATCGATCAGCTGACCATGCTGGGCGAGACGGGCACGCCGTTGTTCATGCTCGACCGGCAGTTGGGCATGCGTGCAAAGTGATGTGTGAGTCACCGGGCCGGGGGATGCGCACGTGCGCGTCCCCCCGTACCCGCTTCCCGTCCATAGCGATCCCTCATCCCCTCCGACCCGTCAATCTACTACCGTTCAGCTGAAAGATCCATGCCATGAGTGATCACCATCCCGTCCGCTTTGGCATCCTGGGGTTCGGTTCCTTTGCCGAACGAGCCATCCTCCCCGCGATGCAGCAGTGCCCCGTGGCCGTCCCGGTGGCGCTGCAGAAGCGTTCCCGGGCCGATGCCGACGCGAAAGCGCGGGAACATGGTATCCCGCATGCATGCTCGACCGCGGAAGAGCTGTGCGCCCTGCCCGATGTCGATGCCGTGTTCATCGTTTCGGCCAACGGCGCACACTGTGCGGAAACGATCGCTGCCGCGAGGGCGGGCAAACATGTGCTTGTGGAAAAGCCGATGGCGTGCTCGGTGCAGGAGGCCGAGGCCATGATCGCTGCCTGCGCGGAGCATAAGGTGCACCTGATGGTCGCCCATATGATCCGCTTCTCCCCGATGGTCCAGCGCATGCGTGAGATCGTCATGTCCGGTGCGCTCGGACACATCGTCTTTGCGCGCGCGGATTTTGTCTATGACGGACGGCTGTCGAAGCGCGCATGGTTGCTGGACCGGCCGGTGGCCGGCGGCGGGCCGGTGTTCGACGTCGGTGTCCATTGTCTCGATACACTCCGCTATGTCCTCGACGATGAGGTCGTGACCGTCCAGGCCGTGCTCGATCCGAAGCCCACGGCCTCCGCCACCGAGAAGAGCGGACATCTGTCGATGAAGTTCTCCGGTGGCACGATCGGATCGATCTTCTGCTCCTATGATGCGCCGGTGCGCCGGAAGGACATCGAGATCATGGGAACCGAAGGGAGATTGCGTGCGGATGAGTTCACGGTCGGCTCCATCAGCGCAACGCTCAGGATCGATGGGGGGAAGGACTCGCATCCGGTTCCCTCCCGTGAAGAGGTCTTCGATATCCCGAATCTGTATGTCCAGGAGATCACGAACCTCGTGGACGCTGTCCGGTCAGGGGCCACGCTTCTCTCGCCGGGCGAGAATGGGCTCGCGAACCAACGTATCCTGAACCGCGCGCTGGAGATCGGATGACCGGACCGTCACTCCCCGGCAGGGCGGTACTCGCCCTTCTGACCCTGACGGTCGCAGCGCTCGTACTCGCTTCCTGCTCGTCGGTGGAACGGACCGCACGCGATGTCCGCATGGACCGTGCGCGGAGGCTCGCCGACAGCCTCCTCGTGCTGGATGCGCATCTCGATATTCCATACCGTCTCACCGCCCGCATGGCCGATATCAGCATCCGGAACACCTCGACCGATTTCGATCATGTGCGGGCGATGGAGGGGGGGCTGGATGTCGCGGTGTGCGCCGTGTACACGCCGCAGCGCATCGAAGGCACCGGGAGCCCGAAGGAATACGCACTCCGCCAGATCGCGTTCACGGAAGGGTTACCGAAGCTGTGGCCGGACAAATTCCGGATGGTGCCCACGACCGCACAGATCCGTTCTGCTGCGGGAAAGGGGCAGGTCCTGTTCGCGCTGGGGATGGAGAATGGGATCCCGTTGGAAGGGGATACCGCGAACGTGCGTTTCTTCTTCGGCCGCGGGGTCCGGTACATCACGCTGGTCCACACCCGCGCGAACACACTTGCCGATGCCTCGTTCGATACGACGCATCGATGGAACGGCCTTAGCCCATTCGGGGGCGACGTCATCGACGCCATGAACCGCGTGGGGATGATGGTCGATGTGTCGCACATGTCGGACAGCGCCTTTTACCAGGCCGTGCGCCGCTCCCGGGCGCCGGTGATCGCGTCGCATTCATCCTGCCGGGCATTCACCCCGGGGTTCGAAAGGAACATGAGCGACGACATGATCCGGACGATCGCAGCCGCGGGAGGCGTCGTGCAGATCAACTTCGGGTCCACGTTCCTTGTGGATTCGCTCCGGACACTGATGGCGCGGGCGGGGCCGGAGATCAGCGCATACATGCGCGAACACGACCTGCATTCCCTCGATGAAGCCGCGGTGGCCTATGTACGCCGGTACCGGAAGGAACACGGGATACCGTATGCCTCTGCGAAAGACATCGCGGGGCACATCGACCATGTCGTGAAGATCGCCGGCATCGATCACGTCGGCTTCGGGTCCGACTTCGAAGGACTGGGAGATGACCTTCCGGTGGATGTGAAGGATGTCTCGGGGTATCCTGCCATTCTCTCAGAACTGCTCGCCCTCGGCTATGATGAGCACGCGATCGCCAGGGTGTGTGGCGGGAACTTCCTCCGGGTATGGGACGCGGTGACGCGCGTTGCTTCGGGGCCATCCCACTGATGGACGGCGCCCGTTGCCTCACGAAGGTTCCTATTCGATTCGTGGCGTTGCATTTCGGAGTGGCTCTTGGTACCTTTCATGATACGCGTATCCATAGTGAAGTGAATATGAAACCCAGAACCCGCTACGTACTTATCGGAGGAGTTCTCCTCCTCGTTGCACTTCTGTTCAGCCCCAGGCTCAAGCTGTTCTCCTCGGCCGATCGGTCCAGTGGTGGTGCGGGCCAGAAGGACGTACGCCTGCCCGTGACCGCCATGGTGGTCCGGCCCGGGCCGCTCACGAATGCCATCCGTGCGACAGGCACGATCCTGGCGACGGAAGAAGTGGAACTCCGGAGCGAGATCGCCGGGAAGATCGACCGCATCATCTTTCGCGAGGGGAGCCGGGTGAAGAAGGGCGATCTGCTCGTGAAGATCAACGGCGACGAGCTGCACGCGCAGATGCAGAAGCTGGAATCCCAGGTGAAGCTGGCGGAAGAGAAGGAACGCCGGCGCCGCCTCCTCTTCGACAAGCAGAATATCAGTCCCGAGGATTATGAGATCGCGCTGAACGAACTCAACTCCATCAAATCGGAACTGGCGTACAACCGTGCCCGGTTCGAGAAGACCGATCTCCGGGCACCGTTCAACGGTGTCATCGGCCTGCGCTATGTGAGCGAAGGGAGTTATGTATCCTCCACGACGCGCATCGCCAGTCTGCAGGATCTGGAACGGGTCAAGATCGATTTCGCTGTCCCCGAACGCTATGCCCAGGTGGTGCAGGTCGGGCAGTCTGTCCGGTTCACGCGTGCCGGGTCGGACGAGGTCTACTCCGGCCAGATCTTCGCTATCGAGCCGAAGATCGACCCGCAGTCGCGCACCCTGCAGGTCCGGGCCATGGCCGCGAACCCCGGGGGCCGGCTCCTGCCCGGCGGCTTTGCGGAGGTGACGCTGGAACTCCAGCGCTTCGAAGACGCTCTCCTTGTCCCCAGCCAGGCGCTCATCCCCGAACTCGGCGGCCAGAAGGTCTTTCTTGTGAAGGAGGGAATGGCCGTTGCGGTACCGGTCGCCATCGGGGTCCGCACCGATACCCGGGTACAGATCCTCAAGGGAGTGCAGGCCGGTGATACCGTCATTACGACGGGCATCCTGCAGCTTGCCCCCGGACTCCCCGTACAACTCACGTCCGTGGAGTAACGCATTCCATGAGTCTTGCTGAAACCTCCATCCGGCGTCCGGTCCTTGCGATCGTGATGTCGATCGGTATCGTGCTCTTCGGCGTGATCGGCTATACCTACCTGGGTGTCCGCGAGTACCCCAGCGTCGACCCTCCGGTCGTCACCGTGTCCGCCACCTACACCGGCGCCAATGCGGATGTCATTGAATCGCAGATCACCGAGCCGCTGGAAGAGACCATCAGCGGCATCGCCGGTATCCGCACGTTGAAGTCCACCAGCTCCGAAGGCCGGAGCAACATCACCGTGGAGTTCGAGCTGGGCGTGGACATGGAAGCCGCGGCGAACGATGTGCGCGACAAGGTATCGCGTGCCGTGCGCCTCCTGCCGCCTGATGCGGACAATCCCGTGGTCATGAAATCAGATGCCGACGCCATTCCGATCTTCTTCCTGAATGTGAAGAGCGATCAGCGCAACCTGCTGCAGCTCACGGATATCGCGACGAACACCTTCAAGGAGCGTCTCCAGACGATCGCGGGGGTGAGCGAAGTACAGATCTGGGGCGAGAAGCGCTACTCCATGCGGTTGTGGATGGATCCGGCACGGCTGGCGGCGTACCGGCTCACGCCACTGGATGTGCGGGCCGCGCTGCTCCGCGAGAACGTGGAATTGCCGTCGGGGCGCATCGAGGGGCAGCGCACCGAACTCACCGTCCGCACGATGAGCCGCCTGACCACTGCCGAGGAATTCAACGACCTGATCATCCGGGAATCTGAAGGGCGGATCATCCGCTTCCGGGATATCGGCACGGCGGAACTGGGCCCGGAGAACTACCGCAGCATTCTGCGCCGCGACGGCACGCCGATGGTCGGTGTGGTGCTCATCCCGCGTTCGGGTGCGAATTACATCGCGATCGTGAATGATGCGTACCGCCGGATCGAGGACATCAAGCGTGACCTGCCGAAGGACCTGACCCTGGGGGTGGGGTTCGATACATCGCTCTATATCCGTCAGGCCGTGGCGGAAGTGGCCGACACGATCATCCTGGCCTTCATCCTCGTGTTCCTGGTGATCTATTTCTTCCTGCGCGACCTGCGCACGACGATCATCCCGATGCTTGCGGTCCCGGTGTCGCTCATCGGGGCGTTCTTCATCATGTATGTCGCCGATTTCTCGGTGAATATCCTGACCCTTCTCGGCATCGTGCTTGCGATCGGCCTTGTGGTGGATGATGCCATCGTGGTCCTGGAGAATATCTTCTCCAAGATCGAGGATGGCATGACACCGCGTGAAGCCGGTGTGAAGGGGTCGGCGGAAGTGTACTTCGCCATCATCGCCACCACGGTGGCCCTGGCTGCGGTGTTCCTGCCTGTGATCTTCCTGCAGGGCATCACCGGCCGTCTGTTCAAGGAATTTGGCATCGTGCTGTCCGGGTCCGGTGATCATATCGGCGTTCGTGGCGCTGACGCTCACCCCCATGATGTCCACGCGGATCCTGAAACAGCACGCGCACCACAGTCGTTTCTATGCCCTCACGGAGCCCTATTTCAAAGGCATGATGGATCGGTACCGTTCTTCGCTGGGGGCATTCATGCGCCGGCGCTGGATGGCCGCGGCAGTGATCGGCGCGGCATTCGTGCTGATCATGCTCGTCGGGAGCTCGTTGCAGTCCGAACTCTCGCCTCTGGAAGACCGGAGCCGGTTGCGCGTCAGCGCGACGGCACCGGAAGGTGCGACATTCGAGTACATGGATGAGTACATGGCCGGACTGGTCGGGACGATCCAGAAGCTTGTGCCGGAACGCGATGCCCTCATCGCGATCACCTCCGGCGGAGGTGGGGGATCGGTGAATTCGGGCTTCGTGAACATCATCCTGACGCCTCGCGACCGGCGTGAGCGCTCGCAGCAGGAGATCGCCGACCAGTTGTCCACCGCCGTCCGGTCTCTGACCGGTGCCCGAACGTTCGTGACGCAAGAGCAGACCTTCGGCGGGCGTGGCCGCGGACTGCCGGTGCAGTTCGTTCTCCAGGCCCCGAACTTCGAAAAGCTGAAGGAAAAGCTTCCGCTCTTCCTGGCAGAGGCCAGGAAGCATCCGGCATTCCAGGTGGTGGACGTGGACCTGAAATTCAACAAACCCGAAGTGCGCGTGAACATCGACCGCGACCGCGCCCGTGCGCTCGGGGTGTCGGCCATGGACATCGCGCAGACCCTGCAGGCGGCATTCAGCGGGCAGCGGTTCGATTACTTTGTGATGAACGCAAAACTGTACCAGGTGATCGGTCAGGTGCAGCGCGAGAACCGCGATGACCCGGTCGACCTGAAATCGTTGTATGTGAAGAATACCCGCGGCGAGCTGGTCCAGCTGGACAATGTGGTGTCGTTGCGCGAAGAGAGCAGCCCGCCTGCGCTCTACAGGTTCAACAGGTATGTCTCCGCGACCGTTTCTGCGGGCCTCGCGAGGGGCTACACCATGGGCGATGGCATCGAGGCCATGCGGGAGATCAGCGGCAAGGTCCTCGATGAAACGTTCGCGACATCCCTCGATGGTACATCAAAGGATTTCGCGGAAAGCTCTTCCAGCCTTGCATTCGCGTTCGCCCTGGCGATCGTCCTGATCTATCTGGTCCTTGCCGCGCAGTTCGAGAGCTTCCGTGATCCGCTCACGATCATGTTCACCGTCCCCCTCGCTTTGAGCGGGGCTCTGGTGTCGCTCTGGTATTTCAATCAGACGATGAACATCTTCAGCCAGATCGGCATGATCATGCTCATCGGACTCGTGACGAAGAACGGCATTTTGATCGTGGAATTCGCGAATCAGCGCCGGGAGGCCGGATTGCCGCTCATGGAGGCGATCCAGGATGCGGCGGTCGCGCGATTGCGGCCGATCCTCATGACAGCGCTGTCCACGATCCTGGGCACCCTCCCGATCGCCCTTGCACTCGGCGCGGGCTCGGAAAGCCGCGTTTCCATGGGCATCGCGGTGGTCGGCGGACTCGTGCTTGCCACGATCCTGACGTTGTTCGTTGTGCCGGCGGTCTATACCTTCATTGCAAAGAAGGACCATTCTCCAATGCACGAACAGAAGCTCTAGGGAGTTCACAGGATGGGGTGAAGGAGAACGCGCTACCGCGTTGTCCTGCCGCCTCCACCTCCTTCTTTCTCCGCGTGACGCTGAACGCAATGCGATTACATTATCGTCAATACGGTTCCCATCCCGGCCCGCCCCTCGTCATTCTGCATGGCCTCTTCGGCTCGCTGAACAACTGGCATTCCCATGCCAGAGCTTTCGGTGAGCAGCGCACGGTGTACACCATCGACGCGCGCAATCACGGCGCATCACCGCATGATCCCGATGCGACGTATCCTGCCATGTCTGCCGACCTGCTGGAGTTCTTCGACGAGCATCACATCGCTGTCGCCATCGTCATGGGGCATTCGATGGGAGGGAAGACCGCCATGCAGTTCGCGGCGGATCACCCCGAACGCGTGGCGTCGCTGATCATCGTGGATATGGCGGAGCGGCCGTATGAGCCGGTGCACCAGGAGATCTTCGCAGCGCTGGAGCGCGTCGACCCTGGTTCGTATGGTACGCGGGAGGAAGTGGATCGGGAGCTGGGGAGGACGATCCTGAAGGAGCCGGTGCGGCAGTTCCTGACCGCGAACATCGTCCGCGATGAGAGCGGCCGTATGAAGTGGCGGATGAACGTGCCCGCGCTGAAGGCGTGCTACGACCAGCTTGCCGGACGGGTGGATATTCCGCGGTCGTTCACGAAGCCCATTCTTTTCATCCGCGGTGCCCGCTCGAACTTCATCACCCCTGAAGATGAGCGCGAGATCATGGCGAACCACCCTCACGCGCACATCGTCACCGTGCCTGATGCGGGTCACTGGGTGCACGCGGACAATCCCGCAGGATTCCGGGCCGTGGTGAGTGAGGTGTTATAACAACTTCCGCCGCACCAGCTCCATGGCCGCTGCCGAGGTTCTGTCGCGGATGACCACGCGGGATCCGGCGAACTGATGCTTCACCGCCAGTGCACATGATGCATCGGCATAGCCTGTATAGATGAGTCCGACCGGCTTTTCGGGAGTGCCGCCCGTCGGACCGGCAATGCCGGTCACGGAGAGCCCGATGTCGGCCCCCGTTGCTTTCCGTACCCCGTCGGCCATTGCCTCTGCCACTTCCTTGCTCACCGCGCCGAATTTCTCGATCAATGCAGCAGGTACACCCAGCAGCGCGGTCTTCGCGCTGTTGCTGTAGGAGACGGCCCCGCCGAGGACGTATGCCGAACTGCCGCTGATGCGCGTGAGCTTCTCAAGGACCAGTCCGCCCGTACAGGATTCCGCGACGGCAATGGTCTTGTTCCTGGCAAGCAGCATCCGGCCCAGGGCTTCTTCCAGTTCTTCCGTCCCGGTCCCGTAAATATACTTGTCGGACTTCGCCCGGATCCGCGCCTCGACCTCCGCAACCTTCCTCTCGGCAGCCGCCACATCGGTGTCATGGACGCTGATCCTGAGCTTCACGCCGGTGGGAGCGGGGAGGAAGGCGAGGCTCGCCCCTTGCAGCAGCTCATCGATGTTCCCGAGCAGTTCCGCAAGGTCGCTCTCGCCGATCCCGGTGGTGCGCAGCGTATGGTGGCGGATGACCGCGCCATCAGCCAGTCCGGCAAGCATGGGGACGACCGACTGCGTCATCATTTCTTTCATCTCATACGGAACGCCCGGGAGGACGATGAACCGCTTGCGCCCGTCGGCGAAGAGCATCCCGGCGGCAGTGCCGAGCGGATTCCAGATGACCCCCGCCTTGCGCGGCACGAGTGTCTGCTCCTCCGCGGAGGGCCCCCACGTCCTGTTCCGCTTGCGCATGAACTCTTCGATATGTTTCCGCACATCATTGTTGCTGACAAGGTCGGAATCGAAGAACGTGCACACTGCCTTCTTCGTGATGTCGTCATGTGTCGGCCCGAGGCCGCCGGTCACGATCACCACATCCGTGCGGGACCATGACTCCGTGAACGCGGTGAGGATGGCCTGCATATCGTCGCCGACCGTCAGCATGCGCGCGACGCGGACATTGACAAGGTTCAGCTGTTCACCGATCCAGGCCTGATTGGTGTTGATGATCTGGCCGATGAGGAGTTCATCGCCGATGGTGAGGATCGTTGCGTTCACGAATGTTCTCCAGAGATTGCTCTCTACGGGGAGGGGCGCAGCATGCTGCGCCCCTACAATACTGCGTGCTTCATCTTTCGCATTACATTGCCGATTGTCAATTGCCCATTGATAATCGGTTCTATCTCAGAAGATCACCTGCCACACCCACCACCCGGCCCACGTCAGGATATTGGCATAGACGCCGGCCGCGACATCGTCCAGCATGATGCCCCAGCCGTTCGGAATGCGTTCGAGGTACTTCGCGGGCTGCGGCTTGATGATGTCCATCGCCCGGAAGGCGAAGAACCCGATGATCATGACGGGTATGGTCTTCGGAAGGAACAGCAGCGTGATCCACATGCCGACGATCTCATCGATGACCACGATGGACGGGTCGGCGGTTTTGTGCCCGTCCTTGTCGCCACCCTGGAACTTCGCCTTGGCGAGTTCGGCGGAGCGTGTGAGCTGGTGTCCGACCGCTGCCGCGACGACGGCGGATGACCACACGCCCGCGAAGAAGGCAACGATCGTGACGATGCCGAGGGTGAGGGGATCGCTCATCCCCGGGATCAGAATGTAGAGCAGGAGGCCGACCGCAGTGCCGGCAGTGCCCGAGGCCCAGGGGCTATACCCGGAGTAGAGCCCGGTTGCGATCAGGGTGTGGATGAATGGGATACGCACGGACGCCGGGGTGTCACCCGCGGCGTCGGGTGCGGAACTGCTCGGAGATCTCAAGGAGGAGTGTCCTATTGTCGAACAAGTAGGCGATGCCGGTCCCCACCGTGGAGAGGGTGACCAGCAGCATCATGCCGAAGAGTACGTGCGAATCCATCAGACTGTCGATGGTCGGCCCGAACTCCTGATACACGGATGGTGTATTGCGTGCGACGTACAGGATGAGGATATAGTAGATGACGACGAATTCGCCGAAGGTCTTGGCCTGTGCCCCTTTCGTGGTCACGATCGGACGGTCGTGGTACTCGGCGTAGGAGCGGAGGCCGGTGATCAGGAAGTCGCGGATGATGACGATCCAGACCATCCAGCCGGAGACCAGGCCCAGGCTCACATAGGCGAGCAGGGCGGCCGAAGAGAGGATCTTGTCTGCGAGCGGGTCGAGGAACTTCCCCCAGCGGGAGATATAGCCCATGCGCCGGGCGATCCAGCCGTCGTACCAGTCCGTGAGTGCGGCAACGATGAAGATGCCGAGCGAGATCTGGCGAAAGACGGGATTCTCCGAAAGCAGGAACCAGGCGAAGACCGGCGTCAGCACGATCCTGAGGAGGGTCAGCTGGTTCGGTACATTCAGTTCGAACTGGAGTCTCTGCATCGCGTGTCAGGAGAAAAAAAAAGCCATCAGAGATGATGATGGCTTTCGTTGAACAAATGGAACTGACCCGGTCAGGCGGCCTTCACGACCTTATTGGATTTCAGGCAGTTGGTGCACACGGTCATGCGCTTCGGGCGACCGTTGACGCTCGCACGAACTTCCTGAAGATTTGGCATCCAGCGGCGGCGCGTCAGATTATGCGCGTGGCTGATGTTGTTCCCGCTGACGGGTTTCTTACCGCAGATATCACATACTCGTGCCATGGCCCTGTCCTTAAGATTCTAAGCACAACAAGATAGCATATTCCCGCGGCAAACGCAAGCAATTTCCTGTATTTTCCCAGAAAGTGTGATACCGCTGGAAGGGGGACACGAGTGGGAGCTTGACATTCCCGGAGACCGGGGCTATATTAGCAACATTCCGGCTGGCACGACGTACCTTCCAGACAGCCGGGATTCCGGGATCATCGGGAAAGGGGGCACTCATGGTCGGCCGGAAAATACCTCCCGTTCTTTTCCTCGCGCGGCGCACCTCCGGTCCGGAGCCTGCCCGCCCATTGCCCCCCAATCACGGTCGGGATATCCACTCTACGGTCTTTTGCTACTAGTTGTACGTCGATAATTCCAGGTCCTTCGCCGCGGCATCTGCTCCCCGCGTCCGATGGATCACGCCGTGTCGTCACTTGTATCCCAACATCCCGGATCACACCACCATGCGACTCCTCCGCCGTGGTATCGAGGCCCTTCGCTCTGCATTCACGAGACTCATCCTGATCATCCGCCGCCGGCCTCTTGTTGCCGCTGTCTCCGGCGGCGCTGCACTCCTCCTTCTGGGTTGGCTGATCTTCCGCCCCGGTGCCGTCGCCTCCTCGGAGATCCTCGTCAAACCCACGTTCGGAGAGTTCCTTGTTACCGTCACGACCTCCGGCGAGCTGCAGGCGAAGAGCTCGATCAACATCATGGGTCCCGAGCAGGCACGTGCCGCGAATATCTGGCAGATGAAGTTGACGAACATCGTGCCGGAGGGGACCGTGGTGAAGAAGGGGGTCTTCGTCGCCGATCTGGACAAGTCCGAGATCATGGGGAAGTTCAAGGATTCCCAGCTCTCGGTCCAGAAGTTCGAGGCGGTCCACCTTCAGACGAAACTCGACAGCGCGTTGACGCTTTCCCAGGCGCGCGATGAACTGGTCGGATTGCAGTACAGTCAGGAAGAGAAGCGGCTGGCGATGGAACAATCCGTGTACGAAGCCCCCGCTATGAAGCGCCAGGCGGAGATCGAATATGAACGGGCCCAGCGCAACTTCGAACAGGCCAAGCGCAACTATGTGACGAAGACGAAGCAGGCGATCGCGAAGGCGGAGGCGGCGGGGCTCGACCTCCTGAAGGAACGGCAGCGGATGGAGCTGTATCAGACCGCGATGGCGGGATTCACGATCCTCGCGCCGGCCGACGGGATGGTGATCTACGCGCGCGAGTGGGGCGGGCAGAAGAAGGTGGTGGGGAGCACGGTGAACGCCTGGGACCCGGTCGTGGCAACATTGCCGGACCTCCGCGAGATGGAATCGATCACCTACATCAGCGAACTCGACATTCAGAAACTCGGGCTGAAACAGACCGTCAAGATCAAGCTCGATGCCGATCCGAATAAGGTCCTGACGGGCAAAGTGACCTCGGTGGCGAACATCGGCGAACAGCGGCCGAACTCCGACTCGAAGGTCTTCGAGGTGCGCATCACCGTGGACAAGTCCGACACCACGCTCCGTCCCGCCATGACCACCGCGAACGAGATCCTCGTGGCGAAACTGGACAGCGTGCTCTCCGTGCCCCTGGAGTGCGTTCACACGGAAAGCGGGCTGACCTATGTCTTCAAGAAGAGCGGCAGGAGCATCGTGAAGCAGGAGGTCGCACTGGGCATGCTTAACGAGAATGCCACGGTCGTCACACGCGGCCTGACCGGGCAGGATGAGCTTCTCCTGGCGACGCCGCCCGAACCGGGCAAGCTCACGATCGTGCGACTTGAAGGCGGGCATTGACCATGATCGGCGAGGATATGATCCGTCGCAGGATGGCCGTGGCGGTCCCGGGGCACATTCTTCTCGGGTTCACGATCGCCATCGAAGCGATCACGCACAATAAGACCCGGGGCGTGCTGACATCACTCGGGATCGTGTTCGGCGTCGGCTCAGTGATCTCCATGCTTGCCGTGGGGACCGGCGCCAAGCAGGAGATCCTGGACCAGATGAAGCTTCTGGGCGCCAACAACATCATCATCACGCCCATCATCGAGCAGGAAGAGGGCGTTGTGGATGAGAAGACAGCCGCCAAGACCGAGAAGAAGCGGTTCAGTCCGGGACTCACCCTGGAGGATGGCAGGAGCATCCTGCAGACCCTTCCCGGCGTGGATTTTGTGAGTCCCGAGGTCGTGATGGAGACCATGGTCGTGCGCGAGGGGCTGAAGCGGAGCAGCAAGCTCGTGGGGGTGGATTCGATCTATTTCGCCACCACGGATTTTCAGCTCGAACGGGGTGCGGTGTTCTCTTCGGTGCAGATGGAAAACGCGGCGCCCGTTGCGGTGATCGGGCATGCCATCAAGACGAAGTTCTTTTCGCGCGAGGATCCCATCGGTGGGAAGATCAAGTGCGGGAACCTCTGGCTCACGGTCATCGGCGTGCTCGCGGACCGTCAGGTGAGCAAGGACAACATCCGGCATCTCGGTCTGCGCGATTACAACTTCGATGTGTACACGCCGGTGAACACGTTGCTGCTGCGGTACAAGAACCGGACGCTCGTCACGCGGCTCGGCGTGCAGCAGGCGTCACGGTCCAGCGGGTCCGGCAACAACGACAACACCGAGAAGAAGGCGGTGAACTACAATCAGTTGGACCGTCTGGTCGTGCGCGTTGCCGATGCGGAGCAGATGCCTGCGCTTGCCGAGGTTGTGAGCCGGATGCTACAGCGCCGGCACAACGAGGTCGTGGACTTCCAGGTGACCATCCCCGAGCAGCTGTTGCGGCAGGCGCAGCGGACGCGCGACATCTTCAACATCGTCCTCGGTGCCATCGCGTCCATCTCGCTTCTCGTTGGAGGCATCGGCATCATGAACATCATGCTTGCGTCGGTGATGGAGCGGACGAAGGAGGTCGGCATACGGCGGGCGATGGGTGCCACGAAGCAGGCCATTGCCGTGCAGTTCCTGAGCGAGGCCACGATCGTGAGCGTGACCGGAGGGGTGCTGGGCATCCTGCTCGGGGTAGGCTTGAGTTACGCGATCGAGAGCTTTGCGGGGATCCTGACGATCATCACGGCGTTCTCCGTGGCGTTGTCGTTCCTGATCTCCATCACGATCGGGATCGTCTTCGGGTTCCTTCCGGCGCGTCGGGCAGCGGAGAAGGACCCGGTGGCGTGCCTGCGGTATGAATGATGAGCATGTTCTTGCCCGGGGAGGCCCCACACGAAACCTGTCTGATGAGTCCCCCCGGTTCGCGTCTGTGGGGCCCCTCCCCGGGCCTTACCTGCAACCCGAGATATACTCCCTGAAATACTGGAACACGCAGCCATGAAAGCGTCAGCATTCGTTGTTCTCGCATGTCACGTCCTCCTCGGGATCTCCGCTGCCGGAGCGCAGGTGGACACCCTTCATTTCACGTTGCGCGACTGCATCCGCATGGCGCAGGAGCAGGGGCCGTTGGGGGCCATTGCCCAGCATCAGTACGAAGCGAAGAAGTCGCGCTACGCCTCGTTCAGAGCCGGATACCTTCCGCAATTGTCCCTGCAGGGTGACGTGCCGGGGTACTATTCCGCGATCAACCCGATCGTTCTTCCCGATGGCACGACCATCTTCACCCCGCAGCGGGAGGCGAGCTCGTCGGTGAATCTGGGGCTCACGCAGAAGATCCCGTTCACCGGCGGACAGCTTTCGCTGCAGTCGGGATTGAACCGGATCGACCTCATGGACACGAAGTCGCATTATTACAGGGCCCGGCCGCTGAACGTCACGCTGATCCAGCCGATCTTCCAGATCAACAGCATGAGCTGGGATCAGGACGCGCAGGACCTGACCTATCAGATCGCGACGCGGGAGGAGGTCGAGTCGTTGGAAGAATGCGCGATCGACGCCACGAACAAGTACTTCGGCCTGTATCTCTCGACCATGAACGCCGCGAATGCGGCCTTGAATGTGGCGATCAACGACACGTTGTTCCGCATCTCGCAGGGGCGGTTCAACGTCGGGCGGATCGCGGAGAACGATCTGCTCCAGGCCGAGCTTGCCTATCTCGATGCAAAGACGTCGCATGAGAATGCGCTTCTGGAACTGGCGCGGGCCGAGCATGCCTTACGGGTGGCCATCGGACTCGAACCCGGGCAGCCGGTGGGGCTGTTGCCGCCGGGCGACATCGGCATTGTTGAGGTGGACCCGGATCAGGCGCTCGTGCAGGCGCGGCAGAACCGGAGCGACATGGTGAACTTCGACCTGCAGCTTCTCAATGCCGAGCGGGGCGTTGCCCAGGCGGAGTCGGACAACGGCTTCAACGCCACCATGACCGCCAGTGTGGGGTACAACCAGCGTGCACCCGAGTTCCGGGAAGCATACCGGAACCTGCTCGAGCAGGAGCAGTTCAGTGTGGGGTTTGCCATCCCGGTGTTCCGATGGGGAGCAGGGAGCCATGCGGTGGAAGCGGCCGTGGCGGAGCAGAAGGGGACCGAGGTCACCGTTGCGCAGCAGCGGCAGACATTGGAGCAGGAGGTGCTGTACTCGGCGAACCGGTTGAACACGCTCCGGAAGCAGGTTGCCATCGCGGCGAAGTCCGATACCATCGGTCAGCGGCGGTTTGAGGTGGCGAAGCAGCGGTACATCATCGGGAAGATCGACATCCCCATCCTCTTCATCGCGCAGAGCGAGAAGGACAATGCGCGGCGGTCGAATGTGCAGACCCAGTGGGACTACTGGTCGACGTACTACCGCGTGCGGCGGCTCACGCTGTACGACTTCGAGGCCGGGCGGGCGCTTGTGGAGAGGGAAGAGAAGTAGATCCTCTCAGGCCAGGGCCTGCTCCAGGTTCAGGGGCGTAAGGGTTGCCGCCTGTGCGAATCCGCCCACCAGCCGCACCGCGAGCGGCGTGAGGAGGAAGAGCGAGAAATCGCCCAGCGCCATTGTCATCTCCGCTTCCGGGAACCTGCCGAGATAGGATGCCCGGGCAGCCGGATAGGCTGGGTCTTCATCTGCAAGTTGTCGGGCATTGCACTGCACCGTCACGCGGGGGAGGGCCTGCGGCGGGATGTCCGGACCCTGCGGCGCCATCACCAGAAGGCTCACGGTAGGATGCTGCAGCATGTCTTTCGTGTGTGCGGCGAGCCCGCTTACGTGGATGACAAAGCCCTTGCCGCCGGGAATGATGGCGAACGGGACCATGGAGACGAACGGCTCGCCGTCGTGGAGTGTGCCCAGTGCCGCATTGGACTGGGATTCGAGTATTGCGCGAAGCGCCTGTGCCTGTGTTGGATTCATCGCTTGCCCTGTGCCCGTTGTTTGCCTGCTTTGGAGATCGCCCCTTCGGGGTTCCGCTTCATGGCCTTGATGTAGTCCACCTTTCTGAACCTCAACGCCGACCAATCCTCGTCGATCGCCACTTGCCGCACCGGCTCGTAGCCCGCCTTGCCAAGCACCGTCCATCCCGCATCCCGGTTGAACTCACATGTGTACTTCTTTGATGTGCCTTTCGGGTACGCGATCCACAGGACGGCATCTCCTTCGGCTGTTCTGGCCAGGGAGGCAGATACTCTGTCGAGTTCCTTCTGTTTGGTCACGAATGCGATCGCGAACCCGACCTTACCCTTGATGGTGCGTGCGACCGTTATGCCCTTGAGGGCCGTCAGCTCAGCCTCGAATGATGAGGGGGCATTGAGGACAGTGATCGATGATCGCGATCCCAGGTTCAGCTTCTTGAAAAGTGGGGTCATTTCTCCCATACCCATCGTGGTGCTCCATCATAACAACCGGAGGTCGAAATATACTCCCGCGCCTCCTTGAATGCAATCCCGCTACCTGCAGTGGATGCCGGAGGGCAGGCGACCGCCCTCCCTTCGGAAAAAGCAGGGCGCAGGTGTATATATCGTATAAGTAGAGAAGCGCGAGACACGACCAGATGATCCGATCTGACTTTGGTGGAATTCCCTCAGCGACCATGCTGGCGGGGCTGAAACGGCCTATACTCTATGCCGGTGCGACGATGGCGCTTGCGGGCGCAGCCATCGCCACGGTGTATGTGCTGAACCGTGCCCCCCTGGTGGCGAATACCGACGTGAAAGGCCACACGTTCCTGCTGAGCAGCGAGGCCGTTCCGGTGATGACCGCCCTTGTTCAGAAAGGCAATCTGATCCACCATCTCGCGACGTCCGGCACCCTCCGTGCATGCAGGGAAGTTGAGATTCAGGCACGGGTCGGTGGAGCGCTTGCCACGATCGGAGTCTTCAATGGAAGCTACGTTGATGAGGGCGATACGATGGCGGCCATCGAGAACCGGGAATTCAGGGTGGCCTATGATCGCGCCCGTACCGGACTCCTCAATGCCCAGATCGAATACCGCACGCTGAGCGCGACGCCGTTCCTTGCTGCAACAGACTCCCTCGAAACGGCGCGGCGCATCATCGCCGCGTCTCATCTCCTCGATTCGCTCCGCACGCGCTATCGCTGCGGTGATATGGACGAGGCGACATACGTGCGCCTCTCCCGCGACCATGAATCCGCGATCGCCTACCTCACAGCCAACCGGGGGGATGTGATCGCCGGAAAGAGCGGCCTCGCCGCTGCCCGGGAGGCATTCGAAACGGCCAGACTCAACCTGGAGTGGACCTCCGTCACTGCACCGTTCAGCGGGTTCGTGGCAGATTGCTCCCTCACTCCCGGGATGCATGTGAACGCCGGACAACCCCTGATGAGACTCCTCGACCTCTCCACACTGCTTGTGGATGTGGAGGTCCTCGAGAACGAGACCGGTCGCATCGCCGTGGGACAGCGAACACGCGCCCACCTCGCCGGCTTCCCCGGAAGGGAGTTTAAAGGTTCGGTCCTCTACATGAATCCACTTGTGGATCCGAAGACAAAGACGATGAAGGTGACCATCGCCCTGCGCGACGGGCGTCACTATGCAGGCGATCCCCGGCCATCCCTCCGGCCGGGGATGTTCGCCACCGTGCATATCGAGACCGATGTGCATCCGCACCGCCTTCTCGTGCCCCGTTCCGCCCTTCTGGTGCGCGACGAACGGCCGCTCGTGTTCACCGTGGAAGATGGACGGGCGAAGTGGCACTATGTGGAGACAGGCGAAGCCAACGACGAGCTGCTCGAGATCAAGAACGGACTTGCGCCCGGCGATACGGTGATCGTGGACGGACACTACACCCTCGCGCACGACGCTCCTGTGTCCGTCACCCGCAGATCCCCGTAAGCAGGACCGAGGATGCCGCTCTCCACCATTGCCGTCCAGCGTCCGGTTACGACCCTGATGTTCTATGCCGGTGTCGTACTGCTCGGCATCGTCGCACTCCTCGATCTCACTATCGATTTCCTCCCCGCGATCGATGTCCCCACTCTGACCGTTCAGACCGCCTACCCGAACACTTCACCCGAAGAGGTGGAACAAGCGGCAGCTCTCGCCGAACTGAAAGAAACGGCCCGCGCCCTCGTGAAGCGGAGGATCGAGCAGGTCGACGGTATCGCTCAAGCATCCGTGCTCGGCGGCCTGGAACGGGAGATCCAGGTGGATGTGGACATGGCCGTGCTCCAGGCATTCGGGCTGGATCTCGGCCAGATCGGCGATGCGCTCGCGGCGGCGAACGTGGACCTTCCCGGCGGCACCATCAACCATGGCCTGTTCCGCTACTCCCTGCGGACCCTCGGCGCGCTGAACACACTGGATGAGATCCGCGACGTGACGATCCGTCCGAGCGCCGGCGGCCGCGCCATCCGGATCGCCGACTGCGCGACGGTACGGGATACCCATGCCGAACGCACCGGGCTCACGCGCTACAACGGGGAGGAGGTGATCATCCTCCAGGTCCGCAAGGAGGCTGCCGCCAATACTGTTGCCGCCTCACACGCTGCGCATGAGGTCCTCGCGCAACTGCGGCAGGAGAATCCGGAGCTCCGGCTCACGGTGGTCGCCGAACAGGCTGGCTTCATCATCCGCTCGATCGCCGACGTGGAACAGGCCATCCTCATCGGAGGGTTCCTCGCATTCCTCGTTCTGTTCTACTTCCTGCGCTCCCCGCGCTCTCCGCTTATCATCGGCCTCACCATGCCGGTGTCGCTCCTTGCTACGATCCTGGCTATGTACTTCCTCCGGATCAACCTGAATGTGATATCGCTGACCGGGCTGGCACTCGGCATCGGGATGCTGGGGGACAACGCGATCGTGCTGATCGAGAACGTCTCCCGGCTGCGGGAGCAGGGCGTGCCTTTGCGCACGGCGACACTCGAAGGGGCGCGGGAGATAGGCACTGCGGTCACCGCATCCACCCTGACGAATGTAGCGATCTTTCTCCCCATCATGTTCGTGGAAGGCGTGGCGGCCCGGCTTTTCGTGGATATGGGGGTGACCATGACGATCTCTCTCATGGTCTCACTCCTGGTAGCGGTGACGCTCGTGCCGATGCTCGTCTCGAGGGAGGGAGCGGTTCTTCATGGGAGGCGGACACCTCCCGCAAAGGGGCAATATCGCGGTGGTGGAGTTCAGAGTATCCCCCGTGGCCCCTTCGCGCCCCCGAGAGTCTCACAGAAGATTGATCTCGCAACTCAGCAGATGCTCAGGTTCAGGGCGAACCTGGATCGATGGTTCGACAGGAGCGACATGTGGATCAGGACTCAGGTCGAGCGCTACCTCCACTGGGCACTTGCACATCGCCTGTCGGTTGTCTTCTGGACCGTAGCGTTGTGCGTGGCAACCGCCTTCATCGCCTTCCATATCCCCGCCGAACCGGCCCCCGATATCGACCAGAGCCGTTTTACGGTCCAGATCCGGATGCCACGGGGCACGTCCCTGGACGGCGTGAGCAAGGCTTCCCGGGTCCTCGAGGATGAGCTCCGCCTGCTTCCCGGAATTGTCGGCGTGTATGCGCGTGTAGGTATCACGGAGGAACGGAACGCGTGGGATGTTGATGAGGCCTCCCTCGAGACAGCCGAAGTGGACGTGGAGGTGGGAGGTGCCGGACGCACGGCGGCGCTCATGGATTCCGCCCGCGTGCGGCTCCGCCGGCTCGATGGTACCACGTACGGGGTGGAGTACGCTGTGAAACCGCGCGGCACCTCCTTCGAACGGATACTCCGGCCCGAAACGAATGAGATCCGTTGCATGGTGATGGGGAAGGACCCTGCGATCGTGGAGCGTCTCGCCACGGCGTACACAGAGGAGATCCGCAGTGTGCCCGGGCTGGTGGACCTGCGGGCTTCGTCGCAGGAGGGGACCCCGGAATTCCACCTGCGCATCGACCGCGATGCCGCGGCCAGGAACGGCCTTACCGTGCAAGACGTCGCGGCACACCTTGTGCACCTCGCGAGGGGGAATGAAGCGACCACGCTCAGCGAGTTCGACCGCCGTATCACCGTCCGGGTGCAACCGTCAGTCGATACGCGGAATAACCTCGATGCCATCCTTGCCTCGGACGTCCCGCGGGGGGACAGCCCTGTCCCCGTGCGTTCGCTCGTAGCATACCGGGAAACACGGGGTCATGGCGAGATCTGGCGCGAAGACCAGCAGCGGGCGCAGGTGATCGTGGCGAACGTGGCCGGACGTTCGGTGGGGAGCGTCGTGACAGACCTCGACCGGGCTGCCACATCGCTCCGCCTTCCTCCGGGGTACGAGGTGCGCATCGGCGGCGAGAACCAGGAGATCAACGAGTCGTTCCGGAACCTGTTCATCGTCATCCTACTATCGCTCTTCCTTGTCTTTATGATCCTGGCCGCCGAGTATGAATCCATCATGTATCCGCTCGTCATCCTCCTCACCAGCCCGCTTGCCGCGATCGGTGCGATCCTCGCCATGGCACTGACCGGCCAGCATTTCAATGTGATGTCCCTCGTCGGACTTGTCATCATGATCGGGGCGGTGGACAACGACGCGGTGATCGTGGTGGATGTGATCATCGCACTGCGGCGTGAGGGGTTTGCGATGCAGGAGGCGATCCTGCGGGGAATGCGGCAACGCCTCCGGCCGATCCTCATGACGACCGCAACGACGGTGCTCGGCATCATCCCGCTCGTCTTCGAATTCGGGACAGGGTCCGAACTGGTCCGTGCTCTGACGGTGCCGATCGTCGGGGGACTGGTGACATCGACGATATTCACTGTGGTTGCCATTCCGGTGGGAGTCTCGTTTGTGGAGAAGCGAGTGAAGAGAGAAGAGTGAAGAGAAGAGAGAGACGAAAGAAGAAAGAAGAAAGACGGGAGACCTTCATTGTCCATCGAGTCGTTGATCCGGCGGCCCGTTGCCGTCTCCATGGCGTATTGCGCCCTGCTGGCCGGCGGGGCGTTCGCCCTCTGGCGGCTGCCGCTGGATCTGGCGCCGAACATCGATTTCCCCGCACTCGCGATCCACACGGCGTGGCATGGGGCTTCTGCCGAGACCGTCGAGATGGTCATCACGGCGCCTCTGGAGGAGGCCGCACACACGGTCGCGGGCGTGCGGAAGGTGACGTCCGTCTCTTCGGAAGGGGAGTCCCGCATCGACATCGAGTGCGAGCAGAATGCCCGGATGGACCTTGTGCGCCTGGAACTCAACGAGAAGATCGCTGCTCTGATCCCCACGTTCCCCGCCGGGGCCGGTCCGCCCATCACCGAACCGTTCGTCCCCGAGGCATTCCGCGACATGCAGGGATTCATCAGCTATGCGATCGTGGGTGGTCGGTCCCCGGCCGCACTACGCACTCTGGGGAAGGAAGTCCTCGGCCCCCGCCTTCGCTCCATCAATGGCATCGCCGACGTCCAGGTGCTCGGCGGCGAAGACCGCGAAGTGCTCATCGAACTGGATCCGGAGACGATCGCCTCGTTCGGCCTCCGGACCGGAAGCGTGGCGTCCGCATTGGATGCTCTGGAATTCAATGCGCCTCTCGGTGCTGTCACCCGGGGTGCCCGGCGTACGGTGCTCACCGTTCGCGCGGCGGGGATCACCACCGATGCCATTGCACAGATGCCGGTCGGCCGCACGGCGTCCGGCAAACTTGTGCTTCTGCGGGATTGTGGAACCGTGCGCCTTACAGCAGCCGAACCGGAGAGCCATTTCCGTATCAACGGCAGACCGGCAGTCACGCTCGTCATCAGCAAAGAACCCTACGTGAATACGCTCCGGCTCGCCGACAGGGTCTTCGCGCGTATCGAAGAGATCCGGCCCACGCTCCCTGAAGGGGTCGCTCTGGTCCTGGAATCGGACAAGAGTGAGTCCATGCGAACAGAGCTCTCAACGCTCTATCGGGACATCATTCTTTCACTGCTCTGCATTGTGTCCGTTCTTATCCTCTTCCTCGGTACCGCGCGGGCGCCGCTCCTGGTGCTGTCGTCGATCGCGTTCTCGCTGGCAGGAACGTTCCTGGCGTTCTGGATGCTCGGCATCGGACTGCATCTGCTCAGTCTTGCCGGACTGGTACTCGGGTTCGGGCGGCTGGTGGATGATGCGATCGTCGTGCTGGACAATATCCAACGGCAGAGTGGAGGTGCACCCCGTACCGATCACGTCGTCCGTGCGGTGCGAGAGATCGCACTTCCTGTCGTCGCTTCGACCATCACCACCGTCGGAGCACTGCTTCCGACATCCTTTCTGCCGCCTAACCTGAAACCGTACTTCCTGGACTTCTCCTTCGCGGTCGGCATCGCGCTCCTGATGTCGCTGGTGGTCTCCTTCACACTGATCCCTGTGGCTGCCGCGCGCATGAGATGCGCGCCTGCGTTCCCGTCCCTGTACGAACTCCTCGGCACATACGGATCGGCAGCATACGCGGCCGTCCTCCGTGCCGTGATGCGGCGTCGCCGGCTCACGATCCTTCTCGTGCTCTGGATGTTCGGGATCCCTCTCTGGCTCCTGCCGGAGAAGCTCGATGGAGCGGGAGTGCATGTTGCGGCCTACAACGCCGTATTCGGAAGCTCGCTGTATGCATCGGTACGTCCGTGGGTGAACTATCTGCTCGGAGGCAGCACGCATCTGTTCTTTGCCGGCGTGAGGAAAGGCGAAGCGTGGGCGGCCGGTAAGGATACGTATCTCTTCGTGCGTGTGACGTTCCCGCAGGGGTCCAGCCTCGACCGATCCGACGAGATCGCTCGTCGGGTGGAAGCCACTGCGCTGGCGTTCGGGGACAGGGTTGAGAAGGTCACCACTCAGGTCTCCGCCGGCGTCACGTCCATCCGAATCGCGGTCCCCGCGGCCCTTGCCGGGTCGGAGGTTCCGTATCAGATCAAGAGCAACCTCACCATGCTTGCGGCCCGGACAGGCGGTGCCACCATAGGCGTCTGGGGGTTCGGACCCGGGTTCTCAAGCGGAGGAGAGACTGCACCGTCGTTTGCTGTACGGGTGCTGGGCTACAACTATCTCAAAGTGAAGGGGATCGCCGATGTCTTCCGGCGGCGACTGGAGGAGAACCCGCGCATCGCCGATGTGGACATCGACAGGTCATGGAGCAGTCAATGGGACAGGGCGACGGAACTCGTGGCGCGGATCGATCGCCGGGAGGCCGCGCGGTACGGCGTGGCCGTGGCCGACGTCATAGCTGCGGTCCGCGCTTCCACCCCAGGCATCGTGCAAACCCGTACTGTTTCCGTCGATGGCGAACGCATACCGTATGCCGTCAAGGTTGCGGGGTTCAGGGAATATAGCGTCGATGATCTCCGCCGTATGGTGGTCACTACGAAGGACGGCCAGACCGTCCGCATGGGGGCACTTCTTACCGTGCAAGAGCAGCGGACGCCCGGTGAGATCCTGCGTGAGGACCAGAGTTACGTGCGCTGGGTGACGTTCGAATATCGCGGGCCCTATCGGTTCGGTGACGCGTACGTGGACGACGTCATCCGTTCGATCCCGATGCCGCATGGGTATCGATTCGACCGGTCGTTCTCCTGGTTCGCGTTCTCGGGGAGCGACAGGCATCTCATGGTGATGATCGCCGGGATGGCCTTTCTCATTGTCTTCATGGTCACGGCCGCACTCTATGAGTCCTTCCGCAGGCCGTTCCTTGTCATCCTTGCGATCCCGTTCTCGCTCATCGGACTCTTCCTGGCATTCTATCTCACGGATACACCGTTCGGGAGAGGCGGGTACGCGGCGGTGATCCTGTTGATCGGCATCGTCACCACCAACAGTATCGTTCTCGTGGATGTCATTGCACGCGCGAGTGGGAGGGGGAATGGACCGGTGGATGTGATCATCGCTGCGGCAACGAGGCGGTTGCGGCCGGTGCTGATGACCACGCTCACGACGATCGGCGGGCTGCTGCCGATGCTGCTGCTCGGCGACCGGTCGAGTGTGTGGTATTCACTTGCTGTGGGGACGATCGGAGGGCTGGTATCGTCGACCGCGCTTACACTTGTTGTCATTCCGGGAATGGCCATAAGAAATGAAAAGGTGAAAGGCCCCGGAAGGGGAGTGGCGTGAGAGGAGAGGGGCGCGTGTGAGGGGCGGGGCGAGTACTGTTTCTTGACATTGCAGGGAACATCCTGTACATTGCGATACATCATCACGGGGGGGCGAAGGTGGTGCGTAAAGGGTCTTTCTCGTTTGATGGAGAAGGATCCTTTTTGTATTTGTGCCAGACCAATGTGTCATACGACGAGAGATGCCACAATGAAGAGCCGGAACATTACGCTTTTCGTTCTTTTTGCCGCCTGCATTCTGTTCCAGGCGTCCACCGGTACTGCACAGGTCGTGGGATATCCTGGAGGGGGAGTCCTTCAGGCTGGCGATGTGTGGGAGTCGTTCCTGCCCCAGGGATTCGCCCCGAACTACACTGATGCGGGTACCGCGACGACACTCGGGTGGCGGACCTTCCTGCGGATGGGTAACTTCGACCGCTCCTGGACCACCCCGGGCACGCACTGGCCGGCGGCATATCCGATGACGCCGTACTGGTTCAAGAACGCGATGGTTTTCGTCTATGATACCTCGAACACGATCAACCCCGAGAAGATCGGCGGCGTTGCCAACCCGAGCTACATCGCCGCTGCCCGCCCCTTCGGCAGCCCGAACCTCTGGTCCAACTACGCGCAGCTGACCTACTCGGAGAAGCTCCAGGGCGCAGTGGCGCAGTCAGGTACTTCTCTCAAGACGGGTGCGCGCAACTACTCCAAAGAGCCGTACTGGGTTGACGGTACCCGCCGCCAGCATGCCGTGTATGAAGCGGCTTGGCCGACCAACCTTGGTATCGATGTGAAACTGCGGGCGCATGGGTTCGCGGGCCCGAACTGGAACAACCTGAATGACTTCGTGATCGTTGAGATCGAACTGAAGAACACCGGCGTCGTGGATATGAACATGGACGGTGTGGCCGAACAGCTCACCCACGACATCCAGGCCCTCGCGTTCCAGTTCAGCGGCGAAGCCTACATGTCCGTTTCCAGTTACGGTACCGGTGCGAGGACCGTCAACGATATCGTTCCGACGATCATCGCCCGCCAGGCGTGCTGGATCGACGACCCGGACGAGAACGGCCACCCCTGGGCATTCACGTTCTACCGCGCCGCCCCGACGACCACGAGTCCGGCGGCGGGCAACTGGGACTTCGGTTTCAACGGCGGCAGTACGAAGAACTATACCGATATCTACACCGGCTGGGTAATGATCGATGTGAAGACCGGCGGCCTGCCGGCAGATGCGTCGAAGTCCACAGGCACATTGCCGACCAAGGTCACGATCTTCGGGAATCATCCGATCGGGACCGGCACCCAGCGCGGGTGGTTCGTGTCCGGTCAGAGCAACCGCTTTGGCTACACCACGTCCGATCCGATGCGAATGTTCTACACCACGACCGCC
Source organism: Ignavibacteriota bacterium (assembly GCA_016707525.1). Lineage (NCBI taxonomy): Bacteria > Pseudomonadati > Ignavibacteriota > Ignavibacteriota bacterium. The sequence goes on along the minus strand of JADJHP010000004.1, from coordinate 250,427 downwards.
GCGTATTACGTGGACTGCGGCAAAGCACACTCCACGACCAATTTTGAACTGTACAACCTCACTCCGAATCCCAACATGTTCTCGGGCGGGACGCCGGTCAACCCGCTCACGTTCGTGACGAAGCCGTCGATCGCGCGTCCGAACGGCTCGATGCAGTCGACAGGAGTGTTCGACCAGGTGTCCACGGACGATGGCCGCGAAAGTGCAACGTCGAACTACCCTACGGGGTATGGTGCGTGGACCACAGGTGCGAGTCACACCGAGAACTTCGACGGCGACGCGTACAGCGGTATCGGCCCGTTCAGCCTGAAAAAGGACTCTGTGATGACGATCGTTCTTGCCACGGTCGCGGGATACCGCCTCGAGGGGATCCAGAAGGCGGTCCGTGCGGCACGGTGGGCCTATGAACATGACTATGTCCTTCCCCAACTTCCTCCGGTTCCGGAGATGCAGGTGAAGAGCAACGCCGATGGCACCATGGCCATCGAGTGGGATGACCGGGCTGAAGCCAGTGCGGACTTCGCCGGGTACAAGGTGTGGAAGGCGGCGAACACCGACACACTCAACTGGCTGGACGCGGGGATGCGCATCGTGGACCGGTATCAGGAACAGATGACGCCCGGCGCCCGCCCTGCAGAAGTCTTCAAATCTGTCAATCCGAAATTCGATGCGTTCGCGAAGACCCAGGGCACTGCCACGCATGGCCGGTACACGCCGGACACCTGGGGGACATGGACACTGCTCAAGACCGTTCCGAAGAGCGGAGCTTGCTGCCTTCCACGGAGTTCGACCTCCGGCGCTGTGTACCGTATGCTGGATTCCGGGATCGTCGACGGTGCGTCGTACTGGTACTACGTTTCGGCGTATGCCGAAGGGAGCTACACAGGGCCGGGTGGCGAAACGACGGGAAGGATCGAGACGCACTACACCAACCGGAATGGCGCATCGGGACTCTGGTTGAAGACGTACCCGTTCGCCCCACGGAATGTCAATTATCCGGCTGACTCGGCGGGATTGAAGGCGATCGGCGGTGCCGTGACGCAACGGCTTACCTCTGTGCGTGAGATCGGCGGATCATCGGTGAAGAGCTTCAGTCTCGAACAGAACTACCCAAACCCTTTTAACCCGACCACTTCTATCGCATTTGCAGTTCCCGGTCCGGTGGGATCATGGATCACGCTTCGCGTGCACGATATGCTCGGACGGGAAGTCGCGATGCTCCTGAACGAGTTCAAGGCCGCGGGCAGATATGCGGTGTCGTTCGATGCAACAGGACTCGCCAGCGGAGTGTACTGCTACACGTTGCAGGTGCAGGCTTCCGGCCCCGCAGTGAGCAGCAATAGTGCGAGCGCCGGGCCCGCTCGTATCGCGGCAAGGAAAATGTTGCTTGTCCGTTGACGCCAGGCATGGGCCCATGCAGATATCAGCATTCAGATATCTGACATCTGAATTGTTTTTCAGGGCGTGTTTGCGTACTTTTTTGATATGACGATACTCGGTATTGAATCATCCTGCGACGAGACGTCGGCGGCGGTCGTGAAGGACGGCACCGTCCTGTCCAACGTGATCTCCTCGCAGCTTGTCCATACGAAATATGGGGGAGTGGTCCCGGAATTGGCCTCCCGCGCCCACCAGCGCATGATCCTGGAGGTGGTGCAGGAAGCTCTTACCGGGGCAGGTTGCTCCCGGGAAGAGCTCACCGGCATCGCCGCGACCCATGGCCCCGGCCTGGTCGGCGCCCTGCTGGTAGGACTGAATTTCGGCAAAGCAATGGCCTATGCCCTCGGACTCCCGTTCGTGGGCGTGAACCATATGGAAGGCCACCTCTACTCCAACCTGCTCAAGCCCCCGATCCACGACTTTCCGTTCATCGCCCTGGTCGTCTCCGGTGGCCATACGATGCTGGTCCATGTGACCGCACCGTTCGAGCATACGGTGCTCGGGCAAACCTGCGACGATGCGGCAGGGGAGGCGTTCGACAAGGTGGCCAAGATGCTCGGGCTCGGCTATCCGGGCGGACCGAAGATCGATGCCGCCGGCAAGATCGGGAACCCGAAGGCCATCCGCTTCCCGCGCACCTGGCTTGCCCGCGATGGTTTCGATTTCAGCTTCAGCGGTATCAAGACCGCGGTGCTGTATCATGTGCGCGACAACGGCCTGCCGCAGACCCCCGACGGGATGAACGACCTCTGCGCCAGCTTTCAGGATGCCGTCGTCGATGTCCTCGTGGAAAAGACGATCAATGCCGCCCGCCGGTCCGGGGTGAAGGATGTGACCGTCTCCGGTGGCGTCTCGGCAAATTCCCGTCTGCGCACCCGCCTCAAAGAGGAGTGCGACAAGAATGGCTTCCGCCTCTTCCATCCGCCGATGGCTTACTGCATGGACAACGGCGCGATGATCGCGTATGTAGGCTGGATGAAACTCACGCGCGGCAACGTCTCGCCGCTCTCTCTCCCCGCCGTTGCGGCCCTCGAGCTGGCGTGACCTCATGAAACTCCTCCGGATACTTCTCGTCGTTGTGGCGGTGGCGATCGTGGGTGCGGCCGTCGCGGGATACATTGTGTTCCTTTCGCCCCATTCGTTCGGTGCGGATGCGGAACGTACCGTGTTCATTCGCCGCGGACAGCCGTTCGCGCATATCGTGGATTCCCTCGAGCAGCGCGGCATCATCAGCGACCGTACGATGTTCAAGATCGTCGCAAAGGTCTTCGGGGGCGCCGAACGCGTGCAGGCCGGCAAGTACCGCTTCGTGAGCGGCATTTCGAACATGGACGTGTTCCTCGCCCTGCGCGATGGCAATGCGAACCAGCTCGTGAAGGTGTCCATCCCCGAAGGGTCGCGTCCGCGGCTCCAGGCGAAGCTCTTTGCGCGCGCCATCGGTATCGATTCGGCACGCTATGTGGCGCTTGCCTACGATCCGGAACTGGCGCGCGACTACGATATCGAAGGTGCATCGCTGGAGGGGTATCTGCTGCCGGAGACGTACATGCTGCGGTGGGGGATGGATGAACGCGATCTGATCGAGATGCAGATCCGCGCGTTCCGGGCATTCTTCACCGACTCACTGAAAGAACGCGCGCGGCAACTCGGGTGGAGCGTGCATCAGGTGGTCACGTTCGCGTCGATCGTGGAAGGCGAGGCACGCCTCGATGCCGAGCGCCCCGTCATCGCCGGAGTGTATCATAACCGCCTCCGCAAGGGGATGAAGCTCGAGGCCGACCCGACGATCCAGTATCTGTTCGATGAACGTCCACGGCGTGTGCTGTACGAGGACCTGCGCCGGAACAGCCCGTACAATACCTACATGTACGCCGGACTGCCTCCCGGGCCGGTGAACAATCCCGGGAAGGCATCGATACTTGCCTCGCTCTCTCCTGCGGGTCACAGCTATATCTTCTTTGTGGCAACGGGGAAGGGAGGGCACTGGTTCGCGTCGACGTACGCGGAACATGTGAGCAATGTGAAGAGGTACCGTCAGGAACGTGCGCGGCAATGGAGGGAACAAAAAGGCCCCGCGTGAGAGCGAGGCCATTCTGTAGTGCGTCCGATGCGTCCCTCTGGTATCCCACCATGCATCGGCGCAAGAGGAGCCCGGGGTGTGTCAGGCATCGCCGACACCGCCACCTTCCACCAACGGTTCAGCACCAACCAACTGCACGTGACGCCTGAACACCCCGGACATCTGCTTGCCGGCCGGGAAGTGCACCAGACCTTCTCCGGCCTTCACAGAGTACAACGAGTCATCAAATGAAATGGTTCCCATGCAACCAAAGTTAACGCCCACCTGGTGTTTTTTCGCCTGTGCCCTGCTGCTCCTGGCGGGATGCGCCGGCCAGGTCCCGCCCGGTGGCGGGCCGCTGGATACGATCCCCCCGGCGGTGATCCACACCGTGCCGGACACGAATGCCACCCGCGTGTCGGCTTCGAGCATCGAGATCGAGTTCAGTGAGTATGTGGACCGCCGCTCGGTGGAGGAGTCCATCTTCATCAGTCCATATCTCGGGAAACTCGAATTCGATTGGGGTACGACGGATGTGACCGTCCACTTCTCCGACACGCTCCGGCGCAACACGACGTACGTTGTCAGCATCGGCACGGACGTTGTCGATGTACGCGCCAACAACCGCATGGCGCAGGGCTTCACGCTGGCGTTCAGTACGGGCGATTCCCTCGACCAGGGCAGCATCCGGGGGCGTGTGTTCGATGATCAGCCCAACGGCGTGGTGATGTTCGCCTATAACCTCGCGGGCATCGACCGCGATACGCTCAACCCTGCACACGTGAAGCCGGACTACATCATGCAGACCGGCGCAGATGGGAAGTTCCAGTTCCGGAACATCGCGCTATCGACGTATCGCATCATCGCCGTGCGCGATGAATACAAGAACTACATCTACGATCGTGAAGTGGATGCGTTCGGCGTGGGACAGGGAGACGTCACGCTCACGGCAGGTCAGCAAGAGGTCAGCGGACTGCAATTCCGCCTCGCGAAGGAGGACACCACGTGGCCGTTCGTGGCAAGCATCACTGCGGCCGACCGCTACCACCTCACCGTCCGCTTCAGTGAACCGGTCGATACGCTCTCGATCTACGGCGCCACCATCACGCTCACCGATACGTTCGGCCGCGGTTCGCTGCGCCCGGGGGCGCGGGTGCCGGATCTCGGGAATACGGCGTTGCTCGCGGTGGAACTGATCGATCCGCTGGACAGCGCGACCACCTACCGGATGCGGATCGGTGGGATCGCGGACCGGGCGGGGAACCCGCTGGACACCATCCACAGTAGTTCGGACTTTACAGGCACCGGAACGCCGGACACCATCCGGGCGGCGATCACGGTCCGGAGCATCACCGACAGTTCGCGCGGCATCCCGGTGGGTACGCCCCTGGCGGTACAGTTCGGCAGGCCGGTGTCGCTGGCGCCTGTGCTTACGGCGGTGCGGCTGCTGGACAGCACGAAGCACGTCGTGCCCGTGACCGTTGCGCCGCGCACGCCGGCGGAGATCATCGTTACCCCGCAACAACCCCTGCTGTCGTCGGCCTGGTATTCGCTGAGGGTCGTTCTGGATTCGGTCATCGACAGGAGCGGGCGGCGCTTTCAGGATACCACGGCACGTATCGACTTCCAGACCATGGATCTCCGTACGACGGGCACCATCGATGGCAAGGTGCTCGATGTCCCATCTCCAGGCCCGGCGGTGATCACGGCACACAGCGTGGACATGACGCCGCCGCGCTCGAGGAGCGTGACCGTGCCGAAGGGGAATACGTTCAGCATGAAGGAGTTGCTGGAGGGAAAATACCGCATCGATGGGTACCGCGATGAGGACAGCAACGGGAAGTATTCACCGGGACTGCCGTATCCGTTCACACCATCAGAGCGCTTCGGAACCTACCAGGACACCGTGAAGGTGCGGGCAAGGTGGGGGATCGAGGGGGTGATCCTCAAAATACCCTGATACAATTATCCATTATCCATGGATCATGGATAATTATCTTGGGGGTTCGGGCGTGATCGGTGGGGGTGTCACAGGCCGCCTTCCCGGCGTGCGCAACACCGTTTCCGGCACCGTCCAGGCCTCACGATACCCCTGGTCGGTCAGCAGACGCGCGAACCGCTCGGCCTCGAACCGTGTAAGGAAATTGCCGACACGCAGTTTGTAGGTTGGCGCCTGGTAGTCGAGGTAGAACCACTCATCGGGGAACGCCGCTTCAAATTCCGCTTTCTTTGCCCGCGCTGCATCGATCTCTGTCGATGAATACACCTGGACACGGAACCCCGGCACCGTCTCTGCTGCCGTGGTCGACAGCGCTTCATTGGCATCGCGTGTGGCCAGTGAATCCGGTCGGTGGGGGACGCGGTCCTGGGTGCGCGGCTTCAACGGGTCATGGTCGGACGGCTGGAACCGTGACTCGTAGGCCCGGATCGCTGCCTCAGAGACCGCACGGTCGTCCGTCGTGCTCTCTTTGGTGCCCCCGCATCCTGCGAGAAGCAGGGCGGAGATCATCAACAGCAGCATACTCCGCATGATCACCTCTGGAGTTGAAGAATGAATGAATCTCTGTAGTCCGCGGGGAAGGCGGCACGCATGCGCACGAGATACGCCGTCGCTTCTTCGCGCGAGACAAAATTGCCGATCCGTATCCTGTACAGCCCTGCGTGCTCCTGGAATTCATTGAGCACCGGAAGCGTATACCGTTCGCGTGCAAGCGCCTGCGTTGCGCTGGCGTTGGCGGGTTCCTTGAACGCGCCGATCTGAATGGAAAAGAGGACTTCGCCGTCGGCGAGGGTCGTGTCCGCTACCGCTGTCCCCGACGTTCCCGCCGCCTCGATGGTGTCCACGCGCGCCACGAATTCCTCCGGCTGTTGCTGCACCGGGGGTTGAGAGGGGGGCGGAGCGGGCGTTGCGGCTTCAGGAACCGATGTTTCATTCCGGGTGCCATCCGTTGCGGCACACCCGCCGAGGAACAGGGAACAGGCCAGGACCACGATGCATGGTCTCATCGCTCGACCTCCGGGAGACAATTCAGATCTCTGAATTCAGATATCTGATATCAGAATTGGGTTTTAGTATCCCCGTGCAGCAGCGCCGGTCTCCCCTCCGACGATCTTGACGCTCGCGCTGGCGCCGATGCGATCGGCGCCGCTTGTGACCATCAACAGTGCATCCTCACGGCTCCGGACGCCGCCGGAAGCCTTGACGCCCATCGCGGATCCGACAACACGGCGCATGAGCGCGATGTCCCCGGCCGTCGCTCCACCCTTCCCGAATCCGGTGGAGGTCTTCACGAAATCCGCCCCGGCACGCTGTGCCAGTACACACGCTTTGATCTTTTCGTCATCGGTGAGCAACCCGGTCTCGAGGATCACCTTGCTCAGGACGCGGAAACGGCGCGCTGTCGAAGCGACCGCAGCGATGTCCTTCTCGATATACGCGTAGTCGCCCCCTTTGAGCATGCCGACGTTGATCACCATGTCCACTTCCTGCGCGCCGTCACGGATCGCCTGCTCGGTCTCGAATGCCTTTGCCGCCGTGGCGGTGGCGCCGAGAGGGAAGCCGATCACCGTGCAGACCTTCACCGGGGTGCCGGCGAGGAGCCGTGCGCAGAGGGGGACGTAGGATGCGTTGATGCAGACGCTGGCGAACGAATACTTCTTCGCTTCCGCGCAGAGCTGCTCGATCTCGGCGGGCGTGGCCTCGGCTTTCAGCATCGTGTGGTCGATCATCCGCGCAAGGTCCGGGTCGATGCCGCCTGCCCGCTCCACCCCCGCGCCGGAGGTGATGCGCTCCGCACCGTGGTCCACGATCGTCCGCACGCCGGCGGCATTATGCACCACGCAGAGGCCGTCCTTGCATGCCGATCCGGAACACGTTCCGCCGTCCTTGCATGAACAGCCGGACCCGGAGCCGCTGCCCGAGCAACCGCACTGCTTTGTACCGCCCGAAGAACCCGAAGGCCTGGCTGCCCGGCCGAGGTGCTGATCGATGACCTCGCGGACGAGGCGCTCTACAAGAATTCTATCCATAGCCTGAATATAGGAAATGAAGAACTAAGAGTGAAGAGTTAAGATAGAAGAAACTGGCGGTGGCTCCCGCTCGTGTCATTCTTCACGCGCACCTCACAACGAGCGCGTCAATCGAGGAGGACCTTCCCCGGATTCAGGATCCCCTTCGGATCGAAGACGCGTTTGATCTCCCTCATCAACCCCAGTTCCACCTGGCTCACGCCGATGGGGAGATAGCTGCGCTGCACGTAGCCGATCCCGTGCTCCGCCGAGATCGTACCGCCCAGACTCACCGTCAGGGCAAAGATCTCCCGGATGGCGGGATCGTTCACCCGTTCCCAGGTCTCTTCATCCAGGGTGTTCTTCAGGATGTTCACATGCACGTTGCCGTCGCCGGCATGGCCGTAGCAGATCGAGGTCAGGCCGTACTTCGCACAGATCTCCTTCACGCCCTTCACGAGCTGCGGCAGGTTGGCACGGGGTACGACCGTATCTTCTTCCTTGTATGCGGAGATGCCTTTCACCGCCTCACCGATGCCACGGCGCAGGGCCCAGACCTCTTCCACCTTCGCACGGTCTTCGGCAAGGAGGATGTCGGCAGCGTTGTGCTGCTCCACCACCTCGGCGATGGCCGTGATCTCTTCGGTGAGGGCTTCCTCATGGTTGCCGTCCACCTCGATCAGCAACTGCGCCGCGGCTTCGCTGTTCGGGAACTTCTTGCCCTGGCGCTCCTCGGCGGCCTGCACCGCGGCGCGTTCCAGGAACTCGAGGGCCGACGGTGTGATGCCGCGCTGGAAGATGCTGGCGACCGCTGCCGCCGCATCCTCGAGCGTGTTGAACGCGACAAGGACAACTTTGCGGATGCGCGTGATCGGAACGAGGCGGACGTAGATCTTGGTGATGACCGCGAGCGTCCCTTCGCTGCCGATGATGAGCTGCGTGACGTTGTAGCCGGAGACGTTCTTCAGGACGCGCGCGCCGGTGGTGAAGATATCGCCGTTCGGCAACACGGCTTCGATGGCGAGCACATAATCCTTGGTGATGCCATACTTCACCGCATGGGGGCCGCCCGCGCACTCGGCAACGTTGCCGCCAATGAAGCAGGAACCCTTCGATGCGGGATCCGGGGGATACGAAAGCCCCGCCGCCTCGACCTCTTCCTGGAATTTCTGGGTGATCACGCCGGGCTCGACCGTTGCCTGGAGGTTCTGCCTGTCGATCTCGATGATCCGGTTGAAGCGCCGCATGGAGAGGACGATGCCGCCTGCCACAGGCAACGAACCGCCGGACAGCCCCGTGCCGCCGCCGCGCGGGGTCACCGGGAGCCCGTGCTCGTTGGCGTAGCGCATGATGGCAGAGACCTCGGCAGTGTTCGCGGGTTCCACCACAACGGATGGCAGGAAGAGCAGGTCTTCCGTTTCATCCTGTCCGTGGACCTCCAGCGATTCCGCGTCCGTCTTCACATACTCCGCCCCCACGATCGCCACAAGGGCCGCGACCTGCGCTTCGTTCAACAGTACACGCTTGATCTTCTCGTCTGTTCTCTCTTCTCTCTTCACTCTCGGATCATCGCCTTTGCTGGTGTTCGATCTTCATCCCCGGGCCGAAGCCCGCCGCTCTCGTTCACTACCCTGCGTCGCGCGCGCCTGGACTCCGGTATGGGATACACCCGGGCTCTTCGCTCTGCAAGTGTGACGCTGCACGCTTCACTCCTCACTACCTCGTGCCCCTTGCCCCGTACCCCTTACCCCTTCAACGTCTCCAGGCTCTTCTCCAGCTTCTCCACGGTCTGCGTGAACGCGTCCAGCTTCTCGCGCTCCTTGTCGACCACGTCCTTCGGAGCGCGGGCCACGAAGCTGTCGTTCTCGAGCTTCCGCCGTACGCCGTCCAGCAATGCCGACACCCGATCGATCTCTTTCTGCAGGCGCTGGCGTTCCACCTCGATGTCGATGAGCCCTTCGAGCGGCACGAACAGCTCTTCGCCTTCCACCACGGCGCTTGCAGACAGCTTCGGCCTGGCGTTCTCTGCCACGAAGGTCAGCGACTTCACACGGGCCAGGCGCTGGAGGTATCCCTCGTAGCGCTGGATACTTTCCTGCGAACGGGTGAAGCCAAGCCGCATGATCAGCGTGATATCCTTGGACGGGGCAATGCCCATCTCGCTCCGGATCGTGCGCAGGGTCTCGATCACGCTCTGGACGAACCGCATCTCCTTCTCGACATCGGTGGCGATGAACGAAGGATCGGCCGGCATGATCTGCGTGCGCATGATCGATTCCCCGTCGCCGCGGGTGCGGATGTTCTGCCAGAGTTCTTCCGTCAGGAACGGCATGAGCGGATGGAGGAGGCGCAGCGCCGCGTCATACACATCCAGCGCGCGCGAGACCACGGCCTGCTTGACGGCATCCGGCTCGCTGCCATACAGGCGCGACTTCACCATCTCCAGATACCAGTCGCAGTAGTCGTGCCAGAAGAAATCATAGATCGTCTTGGACACGCGGTTGACATCGAACTGCTCCAGCGCCCCGTTGATGTCGGCGGTCGTGGAATGCAGACGCGACAGGATCCAGCGGTCGGCGAGGTCGAGATGATCGAGGTTGCATCCGCCATCGTTCGTCCGCGGTGCTTCGCCCACCTGGTCACGGTTCATGAGGATGAACCGCCCGGCATTCCAGATCTTGTTCGCGAAGTTCCTGCCGATCTCGTTCTTCTCCTTCGAATACAGGATGTCCTGTCCGAGCGGCGCAAGATAGAGGATCGTGAAGCGCACGGCGTCGGCACCGTATTCCGCGATGAGGTCCAGCGGCTCGGGCGAGTTGCCGAGCGATTTGGACATCTTCCGCCCCTTCTCGTCGCGCACGAGGCTGGTGAAATACACGTCGCGGAACGGCACGTTCTTCGCCGGGTCGGTGCTGCCGGTGAACGACGGGCCGAATTTGAGTCCGGCCATGATCATGCGCGCCACCCAGAAGAAGATGATGTCCGGTGCCGTGACGAGCGTGTCGCTGGGGTAAAAGTAGTTCAGGTCCTTCGCCTTGCCGTACTTCTCCTGCTGCGGCCAGTCGTGCACGGAGAACGGCCAGAGCCAGGAGGAGAACCACGTGTCGAGCACGTCCTCGTCCTGCTTCAGGTTCGTGCCGCCGCAGTGCGGACAGGCCGCGGGGGTCGAGCGGGCGACGATCGGCTGCGGACATCCGGGCTTCCCGTCCATTCCCTGGCAGTACCACACCGGGATCCGGTGGCCCCACCAGAGCTGGCGCGAGATGCACCAGTCGCGGATGTTGGACATCCAGTGCTGGTACACCTTGGTGTGACGGTCGGGGTAGAAGCGGATGGTTCCGTTCTGTACCACCTCCAACGCGGGCTCGGCAAGCGGCTTCATCTTCACGAACCATTGATCCGACAGATATGGTTCGATCACCGTGTCGCACCGGTAGCACCGGCCCACATTGTGGACGTGCTCTTCGGTCTTCACAAGCAGACCTTCGTGTTCGAGGTCCTCGAGCACTTCCTTGCGCGCTTCGTAGCGGTCCATGTCGCGGTACTTCCGCGGCACATTCTCGTTCGTCCGCGCCGAGATGTCGAAGATGTTGATCTGCGGCAGGTTGTGGCGCTGCCCGATCTGGAAGTCGTTCGGATCGTGGGCGGGGGTCACCTTCACCATGCCGGTGCCGAACGCCGGGTCCACGAAATCATCGGCGATGATCGGGATCTCCCGTTCGGTGAGGGGGAGGAGGGCCTTCCTGCCGATCAGATGCTTGTACCGCTCGTCCTTGGGGTTCACCGCAACGGCAGTATCGCCCAGCATCGTTTCGGGACGGGTGGTGGCCACGATGAGGAATTTCTTGGAGGGGGTGGATTTCCCCTCGTTCAGGATCGGATATCGTGATGTGCCACAGCTTGCCATTGGACTCGCTGTAGTTGACCTCGTCGTCGGAGATGGCCGTGTGGTCCTTCGGGCACCAGTTCACGATGTACTTGCCGCGGTAGATCAGGCCATCCTCGTAGAGGCGGACGAACACTTCGCGGACGGCGGCCGACAGGCTCTCGTCCATGGTGAAGCGCTCGCGCTCCCAGTCGCAGGATGTGCCGAGGGTGCGGAGCTGCTTGATGATCACCCCGCCGTACTGCTTCCGCCACTCCCACACGCGCTCGACGAACTTCTCGCGCCCCAGATCGTGCCGGGTCTTCCCCTCTTTATTGAGAGAGCGCTCGACGACGTTCTGCGTGGCAATGCCGGCGTGATCCGTGCCGGGGACCCAGCACGATTCATAGCCGGTCATGCGCTTGAAGCGGATGAAGGCGTCCTGGAGAGTATTGTTCAGGATGTGCCCCATGTGCAGAACACCGGTCACATTGGGGGGTGGGATGACGATCGTGTAGGGTTTCTTCGCAGGATCAACCACGGCCCGGAAAAGGTGATGGCCTTCCCAGAACGCGTACCATTTCTGTTCGGTTTCCTGAGGGTTATAGGTCTTCGAGAGTGCCGATGATGCAGCTGGGTCCGACAAGTGATGCTCCAACGGGTTGTGAGGATACTGAGGGGCCGGGGAGGCCCGGCTTACTACCTGACATGGATCGAGCGTTCGACCTCAGCTCTGTTTCCCATGCGATCGCTGACATGAATGGTAAGCCGGTGGGATCCCTTCGCCAGAGGGGATGGTGGCTGCGCAGTTGCTCTGCGGTGTTCGCCGTCGATCTCCGGGATGACCACTATCCCGTCAATGTACACCTTTACTTCTTTATATTCAACGCCACTCAGATTGTCGCGAAAACGGAAGAAAATCGAAGGTTTCTGGGTCGATCCACGCACGGAAACCCCGAAAATCGACGGGGGAATGGGGTCTTCCAGAAGGGCTATGTCCCCCAGGAAACGATGCAATTCAATGGTTGTCATGCCCGCCGAGTCAGGCGTTGCCCTTGAAAGAAAGGTCCAGCTCTGCCCGCTCCTTGTGTACGCGCCTGTCTTCGAATGGTCGGCGGGAGCTTTCATCCGGAATGTGAATCCGCCGTCCAGCGGTACCCCATGGGGCTCCATCGTGATCCCGGTTGCATCAGGTTCGTCCAACCGCGCCACCGATATATCGACGGGCGAGAATACGGCGCCGGGCTCATAAGAAATGGCCGCGGCAATCCCGTCAGGCCTGATCGTTGCTCCTGCGTCCGGGTCGACATGAAATGTCCCAGCAGCGACGGCCTTCGGGGGTGAAGCCAATGCTGGAGGCTCGGACCGGAATGATCCGGACAGCCGCGCCATGTTGCCGTTAAAGTCCACGCATTCCACTCTGAATGTATGCGTCCCCGCAGCTAGACGGTCAGTCTGGATGATCCCGCTCCCCGGCCCATATCCTGGAAAGATCGGCAGGCGGTGGTAGGTATCGATATAGAGCTTGTGGAAGTGCTCGCGTGAACGGAGCGAAGGATCCTGCGCGTACACCAGGCGGATCTGATGGCCGTCCCGCAGTGGGACGCGGTCGTAGCTCACCCCCATCACCTGAACATCATCGATAAAGAAGCGCAGGATGTGGAAACCGTGGAGGAATCGCGAAAGATTGGAACGGTCGCGAACGTCGACGGCGAATCCGACCGCACCGGCGATCACCGGGGTTCCGCTGAGCGTGAATTCTCCCCGGGCCCGTTCGCGGACCGCGAACCGTGCGAGCGAATGGTAACCATTCACGGTGGCATGCGACGTCAGAGGGGTGAAGAGTCCGCCGCGGAACACCGGAACGAGATCGTCGGTGACGCCGATGCCTGAGGTCAGGAGGGGATTGATGGTATTGTTGTTCTCATCCCGGATCTCGAAATGGAGATGCGCCGAACCGGATCCGCTCTCGCCGGCAAGGGCCACGATCTGCCCCGCAGCAACAGGAAATCTGGAAGGTGGGAAGTCGATCTCAACCGGGTAGCACCCTGCCCGCTGCTGCTCTTCGTGCACCGCAGATTGGAGCCACTCCGGAAAGCCGAACAGGTGTGCATACGTGGTGGTGTATCCGTCGGGATGGCGGATGGCGAGCAGCTTGCCGTAGCCGTTCGCGCTGATCGTGATGCGGGAAACGTAGCCGCTGCGCGCAGCGACGACCGGCAGGCCGATGGTATCCCCCGTGCTGATGTCGATGCCTGCATGGAAGTGCGTCGACCGGAATTCGCCGAACGATGAGGTCATGGCGCGGCTGCTTCGCATGGGCCAGCCATACGCGCGGAGGTCGGTGCGGATGCTGTCGTAGAGCACCGCGGCGGAAGGCCGGGATGCAGCATCGGTGGGCGAAGGCCCATGGGCTGCCGGGGCGGGCCCGATGAGCGCCAGTATGAACAACGAAAGGGAATGGACAGCCATCCTCAGCACAGGAACCTCCTCAGTGTACGGTCAGGAACGGCGTGCAACGGAGACCGTCAGGGATCCCACATGCTGCAGTTCTGCGGTGAGCGAATCACCCGGTTGAACCGGCCCGACCCCCTCAGGCGTTCCGGTATAAATGAGGTCGCCGGGCTCGAGCGTCATGATCGATGAGATATACGCGATCATGTGATCGACGCGGAATATCATAGAACTGGTGTTGGACTGCTGGCGGAGCTGTCCGTTCACCGAAAGCCGGATGTCGAGGTTGTGCGGATCGGGCACGGCATCGGGGCGGACGAACAGGCTGATCGGTGCTGATGTATCGAACCCCTTGGCAACGGTCCAGGGGAGGCCCTTCTTTTTGGCCTCGGCCTGCACATCGCGCAGGGTCATATCAAGCCCGATGGCATAGCCACCGACATGCTGCAACGCGTTGCTCTGGGGAATGGATGTGCCGCCTGTTCCGATGAGCACGACCATCTCCACTTCATGATGCACATCATGCGAGATGGAGGGGATCAGGATGGTGCCGCCATCCGCTATCAATGCGGAGGCGGGTTTGAGGAAGAGGACGGGCGTCGTCGGCACGTCCGCTTTCATTTCTTTCGCGTGCTCGATATAGTTGCGCCCGAGGCACACGATCTTGCCCGCGCGCGCTGTGGTGTCCGTGCCTGCGAATCGTATCTCTGCCATCGAAGGTCCTTCCCGTTGCCCCCCTTCAATATAGAAACGCACCCGGTGAACCGCAAGGAATCGCCTGCTTGCAATTCCATGGATTTCTGGCTACCATCTTGTGTTCCAACCTCACTCATTCCATCGGAGCTCTCGTGGCGATCACCTATGCACAGGCCGGCGTCAGCATTGCGGCCGGGGACGCATTTGTCCATCGCATCAAGAAGGATGTCCGCTCAACGTTCACACCGCGTGTGCTGGCCGACATCGGCGCATTCGGTTCGTTCTTTGACGCCCGGTTCCCGGGATACAAGTCGCCGGTGCTTGTCTCCAGTGTCGATGGCGTCGGCACAAAACTCCTGGTCGCACGGATGGCGAAGAAGTACGATACCGTCGGGCAGGACCTCGTGAATCATTGCGTGAACGACATCCTGGTGTGCGGAGCGGTGCCGCTGTATTTCCTGGACTACTATGCCACGGGCCGGCTGGATGTGAGGTCGGCCGCCGATGTCATCAGCGGGTTCGCGAAAGCCTGCCGTGAGAACGGCTGTGCGCTGGTGGGCGGGGAGACCGCGGAAATGCCCGGGATGTATGCGGATGAAGACTTCGACCTGGCAGGTATGATCGTGGGTGTGGTCGACAAGCCGAAGATCGTGGACGGGCGGAAGATCAGGAAAGGGGATGTGCTGATCGGCCTTCCCTCGACAGGGCTCCATACGAACGGCTACTCGCTCGCCCGGGCGGTCCTCCTCAAGCAGTACAGCGTGGAAGAACGGATCCCGGACCTTGGAACGACCCTTGGCAAAGCCCTGCTCGCCGTTCACCGGTCGTACCTGAGCGCGGTGAAGCCGCTGCTCGGCAAGCCGGCGCTCCGGGGGATGTCGCACATCACCGGCGGCGGCATTGTGGGCAATACCATGCGCGTGGTCCCGAAGGGCCTTACGCTCAATATCGACTGGGAGGCCTGGAAACGGCCGGCGATCTACGGGCTCATCCAGCGATTGGGGGATGTCCCGGAAGAGGATATGCGGAAGACATTCAATCTCGGGATCGGGCTGATCCTGATCGTGGCGAAGGGTGAAGCGGGCAAAGTGATGCGGTCGTTGCAGAAGCGGGGCGAGAAGCCCCTGGTCATGGGTGAGGTGGCGGCTTCATCTCCCGTTGTTCGAGTTCGACGCTGACCTTTTCCATGAAGGACTTCCACTCGTCGGGGTGTGCGTCGTACCACCTCCGGGTGAGATCGAATGCTTCACGTGTGACACCGGCTTTTTCGAGCGCTGTAGCGGCATTCTGAGCACTGGTGGAGGAGTCGGCCTGCGTATTGCGCGACCTCAGGGATGCTTCCAGAAGATCGCAGTAGACGGTCAGGAATTGCTGCTCGGTCAACGCTCCCTCGGGTGGCGTTGCAGAATTGCACGAAACGAGCATGAATGTTATCAAAATTGGGCAAAATGTACGCATATTGCTCTCAGAATACGTCATTGTTGCGAGGAAGTCAATGGGTGGGTGGACTCTTCCTTGACTTTGATGGGGGATGTCGGTATATTTACGTTCCATCAAACGCCACCGTTAAAATCCATTAATCTTTCTCTATGCCCTCTACCTCTGACTTCCGACCCGGTTTGGTCATTAAATACAACAATGAATTATGGACTGTTGTCGAGTTCCAGCATGTGAACCCGGGTAACTGGCGGGCCTTCGTACGCACCAAGCTCAAGAATCTCAAGAGCGGCAAGGTGATCGAAAACCGCTTCCGGGCCGGGGAGGCCATCGAGATCATCCGCATTGAACGCAAGGAATTCCAGTTCCTGTACAGGGATGGGAGCGGGTATGTGTTCATGGATAAAGAGAACTACGAGCAGCTGACCGTTCAGGGAGAGCAGGTCGGGGACGGAGCGGTCTTCCTGAAAGACGGCGAATCCGTTGATATTCTCTTCAATGGCACGGATATCACCGGGATCGAGCTCCCGATCACAGTGGAATTGGCGGTTACGGAGACTGTTCCGGGGGTCAAGGGCGACAGTGCCAACGCGGGCACGAAGCCTGCCAGGGTGGAGACGGGCGCGATGGTGAATGTTCCCCTCTTTATTAGTGAAGGCGAAGTCATCAAGATCGACACTCGTACCGGCGGTTACATCGAGCGTGTGAAGAACTAACGCCACCTTCAGTGGAGACCCAATGGACCTGACTCTCATTAAGAAGCTGGTGAAACTGCTTTCCGAAAGCGATGTCGACGAGATCGAGATCGAGGAAGAAGGGAAGAAGATCCGCGTGGCGAAGCATCCGGAACGGGGTGGGACGATCCAGATGGCCGCTCCGGCCCAGTGGATGGCGGAAGCCCCGCGCTTTGCGCCGGCCCCGTACGCCCCTGCCGCCGCACCCGTTGCGGCAGCACCCGCACCCTCTGCCCCTGTGGCCGCGCCAGCCGCCGCATCCAATATTCATCAGATCAAATCGCCTATCGTCGGGACCTTCTACCGGTCCCCTGCACCCGATGCGTCACCGTTCGTTCAGATCGGGTCGACCGTCGAACCCGGCGCCGTCCTGTGCATCATTGAAGCCATGAAGCTCATGAACGAGATCGAAGCTGACGTGACCGGTAAGGTCGTCAAGATCCTCGTTGAGAACGGTCAGCCTGTCGAGTACGATCAGGTCCTGTTCGAAGTCGAAAAGTAGCCACCCCTCGCCCGAACCCCGGAAGCGTCCGCGTGTTCAAAAAAGTCCTCATAGCAAATCGCGGAGAGATCGCGCTCCGCGTCATCCGAGTCTGCAAGCAGTTCGGGATCAAGACCGTTGCGGTCTATTCCCAGGCCGACAGGGATTCTCTCCATGTCCGGTTCGCGGATGAGGCCGTCTGTATCGGTCCGCCCCCCGGCAAGGAAAGCTATCTCAAGATCCCCCGCATCATCGCCGCGGCCGAGATCACGAACGTCGATGCGATCCATCCCGGCTACGGATTCCTCGCCGAGAACGCATCGTTCGCCGAGATCTGTGCGTCGACGGGCATCAAGTTCATCGGACCCAGCGCGGAGATGATCAGCGCGATGGGCGACAAGGCCTTCGCCAAGGACACGATGAAGAAGGCCGGCGTGCCGGTCATCCCCGGCAGCGACGGCGTGGTCAAGAGCGCCGGCGAAGCCGTCGATATCGCCAAAGAGATCGGGTATCCCGTCATCATCAAGGCGGTCGCCGGTGGCGGCGGACGCGGTATGCGCATCGTCCGCGAAGAATCCGAACTCGAGAACGCCTTCAAGACCGCGTCCCACGAGGCCGAACAAGGCTTCGCGAACCCTGCCGTGTACATCGAGAAGTTCGTCGAACAGCCGCGCCACATCGAGATCCAGGTGTTCGGCGACAAATTCGGCAATGCGATGCACTTCGGTGAGCGCGATTGCTCCGTTCAGCGCCGGCATCAGAAACTCATCGAAGAATCCCCGTCGCCCTTCGTGGATGAGCCCCTGCGCAAGCGGATGGGTGAGGCCGCGATCAAGGCATGCAAGGCGGTCGGCTATGAGAACGCGGGCACGATCGAGTTCCTCGTCGACAAGAATAAGAACTTCTATTTCATGGAGATGAACACCCGCATTCAGGTCGAGCACCCCGTGACCGAGCAGGTGACCGGCCACGATCTGGTGAAGCTCCAGCTGCAGGTGGCGGCGGGCGAACGTCTCCCGCGCACGAAGATCGTGGCCCGCGGCCATGCGATCGAGTGCCGTATCAATGCGGAGGATCCCGCGAACAACTTCCGGCCGAACCCCGGGTTGATCACGGACTTCCATATGCCGGGCGGTTTTGGCGTGCGTGTGGATACCCACAGCTATACCGGGTATCATGTGCCGCCGTATTATGATTCATTGATCGCGAAACTCGTCGTCTTCGCGCAGACACGCGACGGTGCCATCGCCAAGATGAAGTCGGCGCTGGATGAGTTCACGATCGAAGGGATCAAGACCACGATCCCGTTCCAGCGTCAGGTGATGCAGGATGAGCGGTTCGTTTCGGGGAACTTCGATACGAGTTTCCTCGAGACGTTCCAGTTCGTCCCGGAAACCTGATCTCTCACAGATCGACGGAGCATGCCATGAATCTTCCTCAGGACCTCAAGTACACCAAAGAACACGAATGGATCACCGTCGACGGAACGGTGGGCACGGTCGGCATCACGGACCATGCGCAGGGTGAGCTCGGCGACGTGGTGTTCGTGGAACTACCCGCGGCGGGCAAGGTGGTGAAGCAGGGCGAATCGTTCGGCACGATCGAAGCGGTGAAGGCCGTTTCCGATCTCTATGCCCCGGTCTCCGGTACCATCACGGAAGTGAACGCCGCGCTGAACGCAACCCCCGAGCTGGTCAACAAAGAGCCCTACGGCGCAGGCTGGATGGTGAAGATCACCCTTACCAACCCGGACGAACTGAAGGGCCTGATGGACGCGGCAGGCTATAAAGCGCTCATCGGAAAGTAAACCGTCTCAAGGAAGAGGGAGGGAGCCACGCTCGTCCCCCCGCATCCTGAGAGTGCACTGTGCGACATGCAAAAAGCCCCCGGTATCCGGGGGCTTTTTCGGTATCTGCGAGCGTCCTGTTCTTCTCTTCGCTATCCTTTTCCTTCATAGGCTTCGATCGGTGGACACGTGCACACCAGATTCCTGTCCCCGTACGGATTGTTCACCCGGCCCACCGCGGGCCAGAATTTCCGTGCACGGCTCCAGGGAGCAGGGAATGCCGCCTTCTCACGCGAGTAGGGCATTGTCCAATCGTCGGCGATCACCGCGGCAGCTGTGTGCGGCGCGTTCTTCAACACGTTCTGGGCCCTGTCCGCTTTCCCCGTCTCGATCTCGCGGATCTCTTCACGGATCCTGATGAGCGTGTCACAGAAGCGGTCCAGTTCTTCCTTCGGTTCGCTTTCCGTCGGCTCGATCATCAGTGTGCCCGCAACCGGGAACGACACCGTGGGCGCATGGAAGCCGTAGTCCATCAGCCGCTTCGCGACATCCTCCGCCTCGACGCCGGCCGATCCCTTGAACGCACGCAGATCGATGATGAATTCGTGCGCCACGCGGCCATTGATGCCGGTGTACAACACCGGGTAGTGGCCCTCGAGTTTCTTCGCCATGTAGTTCGCGTTCAGGATCGCCATCTTCGTCGCATCCGCCAGCCCTTCCGAACCCATCATCGCGATATATGCCCAGGAGATGAGCAGCACATTTGCGCTGCCATACGGCGCCGCGGAAACCGGGCCGATGGCCTGTGCGCCGCCCGTCGGCACGACCGGGTGCCCCGGGAGGAACGGTGCAAGATGCTTCGCCACCGCGATCGGCCCCATGCCCGGGCCGCCGCCGCCGTGCGGGATGCTGAAGGTCTTGTGCAGATTGATGTGGCACACATCCGCACCCAGTTCCGCCGGGCGCGTCAGTCCGACCTGCGCATTCATGTTGGCACCGTCCATGTACACCTGGCCGCCGCTCGCATGAATATCCGCACAGATCTCCTTGATCGAAGCTTCGAACACACCGTGCGTGGACGGGTAGGTGACCATCAACGCCGCCAGGCGGTCGCGATGCTCGGCCGCCTTTGCCTTGAGGTCGGCGACATCGATGTTGCCCCGCTCATCGCACCGGACGATCACGACCTCCATACCCGCCATCACTGCGGAGGCGGGGTTCGTGCCATGCGCGGACGAAGGGATGAGGCACACGGTGCGTCCGGTGTTCCCCTGTGCTTCGTGCCAGGCGCGGATGACGAGAAGTCCGGCGTATTCACCCTGGGCGCCGGCGTTCGGCTGCAGCGATGTTGCGGCGAAGCCGGTGATATCGGAGAGCCATCCGGCAAGGTCCTTGAACATCGCATGATAGCCGGCCGCCTGTTCCACCGGGGCAAAAGGATGCAGCGATGCGAACTGCGGCCAGGTGATCGGGATCATCTCCGCTGTCGCGTTCAGCTTCATCGTGCAGGAGCCGAGCGGGATCATGCTCACATTGAGCGAGAGGTCGCGCGACTCAAGCATGTGCATGTACCGCAGCATCTCGGTCTCGGAGTGATGCGTGGTGAAGACCGGATGCTTCAGATACGTGGACGTGCGTGCCATGGGTCCGCTGTAGCCGGGTGCAAGGCGCGCGGCCACCGCGGCGATCTCCTTCGCTCCGCGGGCACCACCCGAAAAGACCGTCAGGATGTCCGCCAGTTCGGCGGCCGTCGTCTGCTCGTCGAGCGTGATGCCAACCGACCCGTCCTCGAAGTACCGGAAATTGTAGCCGAGGGATGCCGAGTATTTGCGGATGGCCTCGGGCTTCACCCGATGCAGACGGATGCGCAGCGTGTCGAAGTATGCGCTGTGCACGATCTCGTGCCCGGCCTCGCGCAGTGCGCCGGCCAGCACGGAGGTCCGCTCGTGGATGCGTGTCGCGATACGGCGGATCCCTTCGGGGCCATGATAGACCGCGTACATCCCGGCCATGACCGCCAGAAGGACCTGGGCGGTGCAGATATTGGATGTGGCCTTCTCACGGCGGATATGTTGCTCGCGCGTCTGCAGGGCCATGCGGAGCGCGGGGTTGCCATGGGCATCCACCGACACGCCGATGATACGGCCGGGCATATGGCGCTTGAAGGCGTCCTTCGTGGCGAGGAATCCGGCATGGGGACCGCCGTAGCCCATCGGCACGCCGAAGCGCTGTGCCGAGCCTACCACGGCGTCGGCGCCGAACTCACCGGGAGGGGTGAGGAGGGCGAGGGACAGCAGGTCGGCGGCGACCGCCACCTGGACCCCCGCTGCATGGGCGCGGGCAACAAGGGCAGTGTTGTCCACGACCGCACCGTCCGATGCAGGGTACTGGAGCAGGAGGCCGAACATCCGGGGCGTGAACTCGAGCGACCGGGTATCCGCGGCGGTCACGGTGATACCCAGCGGCTTTGCGCGGGTATGGAGCAAGGCAATGGTCTGGGGGTGGCAATCCGACGAGACGACGAACTCGCCGCCTTCGGGGTGCCCCTTCATAGCGTAGAACATGCCCATCGCCTCTGCCGCCGCCGTGGCTTCATCCAGCAACGACGCATTGGCGATCTCCATGGCGGTGAGGTCGATCACCATGGTCTGGAAATTCAGGAGAGCTTCAAGCCGTCCCTGGGCGATCTCTGCCTGGTACGGCGTGTAGGCGGTGTACCACCCCGGATCCTCGAGGATGTTCCTCAGGATCACCGGCGGCGTGACGGTCGCGGCGTAACCCATCCCGATGAAGCTGCGGAAACGGGCGTTCATGGCTGCGTAGCGCGCAGCCTGCTCCAGCATCTCCGCCTCGGAGAGGGGGGTGCCGCAATGCAACGGCTCCGGAGAGCGGAGCGATGCAGGGATGACAGACGCGATGAATTCATCGAGAGTGCGTGCGCCGAGGGTGCTCAGCATGACGGCGCGATCGTCGGGGCCCGGCCCGCAATGACGCTGCCCGAAGGCTGCGTCGGGTGTCAGTGTGATGGACATAGCGTGCGATGGTGTACGATTGTGGGAAGAAGTTCGGCGTGTGACACGGTGAGCCTGTTCATGTGGCTCAAGATACGGAGAAGGGTCCTGAATTTCAAACTTGCTGCGATGGGAGAGGCATTCCCATTCCTGAGAAAAAGCGCATTGCATATCATAGAATGTGGTGTTTAAATGATTTAAACCCCAACCGCCATCGGGCACACTTTTTGACAAATTTGGTGCACCTTCCACTAGCAGGAGTCCACGACTGATGAAGAACACAAAGAAAAGCAAAGCAAAGGGCGCGAAGGCAACTTCCGGAAAAAAGGGGCTGCGCGGACGGGACTATCTGTCCGTGGATGACCTCTCCACGGCCGAGATCAAGCGCATCCTTGAGCTCACCGCGGACATCAAGGCACGGCCGAAGAAGTACCGCCACTCCCTCGACGGGAAGATGATGGCGCTGATCTTCGAGAAGCCGTCGCTGCGCACGCGCACCACGTTCACCGTGGGCATCAAACAGCTCGGCGGGGACTCGATCCTGCTCACCCCGGCCGACATCAATCTTGGCAAGCGCGAATCCTTCTATGATGTCGCCAAGAACCTGGAGCGCATGGTGGATGGCATCATGATCCGCACCTTCGGCCATGATATCTGCACCTCGCTGGCCGATCATGCCTGCATCCCGGTCATCAACGGGCTCACCGACCTCGAACACCCGTGCCAGGCGATGGCGGATATCTTCACCGTGCTCGAACACAAGAAGAACCTGAAGAAGCTCAAGATCACCTATATCGGCGACGGGAACAACGTGACGCATTCGCTGATGCTCATCGCCGCGAAGCTCGGCACCACGATGGTCGTCGGCACGCCGGAAGGGTACAAGCCCGTGCAGTCCATCATGGACCGCTCCTGTGCGATCGCGGAAGAGACCGGTGCGAAGATCCTCTGGACCGCCGATCCGGTGGAAGCAGCACGCGAGGCGGACGTGATCTATACCGACACGTGGACCAGCATGGGCCAGGAGGCCGAGGCGGTGGAGCGCCGCAGGATCTTTGCATCGTATCAGGTGAACGCCGCGCTCTTCTCGCACGCCCATGAGAGGGCGCTGTTCATGCACTGCCTGCCTGCACACCGTGGCGAAGAGGTCACGGATGAGATCATCGACTCTCCGCAGTCCGTCGTGTTCCAGGAAGCGGAGAATCGCCTGCACGCGCAGAAGGCCATCATGCTCGAACTGCTCCGGGAGTGATATGGGTAAGCTGATCCTGGTTGCTGTGGGAGGGAACGCTCTCATCCGGGCGGGCCAAAAGGGGACAGCGCAGGAACAATTTGAGAATGCCGTGGAGACGGCGAACGCGGTGATCCGGCTCATCAAGTCCGGCCACCGTGTCGTCCTGACCCACGGCAACGGCCCGCAGGTGGGTGCCATGCTCACCCGGACCGAATTGGCTGCCGCCCATGCCTATCGCCTTCCGCTCGATTGCTGTGTGGCGGCGACGCAGGGGGAGATCGGTTACGTACTGCAATATGCGATGTGGCAGGCCATGCAACAGGAGGGCCTCCATGTGCCCGTCGTCTCGCTCATCACCCAGGTCCTCGTCGACGCCAACGACCCCGCCTTTCAGAATCCCACCAAACCCATCGGGCCCTTCTATACGAAGGACCAGGCCGAGCGCTACCGCGACCTGTTCAACTGGGTGATCGTGGATGATGCCGCCCGCGGGTATCGCAGGGTCGTTTCCTCCCCGGAACCTAAGGAGATCATCGAACTCGAGGCCATCCGTGCGTGCGTCGACCGCGGCCTCGTGGTCCTCGCGGGCGGAGGCGGGGGGATCCCGGTGTTCAACGATCACGACCTCTCCAAAGGCGTCGAGGCGGTGATCGACAAGGACCATACATCGGCGATCCTTGCGGCCCAGCTCGGCGCCGATATGTTCGTCATCTGCACCGACGTGGCGAAGGTGTGCCTGGACTACAGAAAGCCGACCCAGCGGACCGTCGATACGCTCACCGTCGCGGAGTGCCAGGCACATCTGGCTGCCGGACAGTTCCCTGCCGGGAGTATGGGTCCCAAGATCAGAGCGATGATGGTGTATGCAACGCGCCAGCGCGGCGAAGCCATCATCACCAACTATGAGCACCTCATCGATGCGATCGATGGCAACGGAGGGACCCGCGTCCTGCCCGACCCCGACACGTAGCTCCGCTGCCAGCCTCAGCGGATCATGTGTGCAACGGACCGAGTGCATCGAACAGTGGTTTATCTGAGAGAGGATCGTATGCAGCAGAAACGCGTGTTGATCATGGGCGCGGCCGGACGGGACTTCCACAACTTCAATACCGTCTATCGTAAGGACCGCAGCACCGTCGTGGTGGCATTCACCGCGACCCAGATCCCGAACATCGACGGCAGGAAATACCCCGCCGCACTTGCCGGCAAACTCTACCCCCGCGGCATCCCCATCTACGACGAAGCAGATCTCCCGAAGCTGATCTCAAAGCTCCGCGTCGACGAAGTAGTGTTCTCCTACTCCGATGTGTCGTTCCAGTACATCATGGAGAAGGCATCGCTGGTCATGGCCTGCGGCGCAACGTTTAGCATGCTCGGCGCGGAACAGACCATGATCGCTTCAAAGGTTCCTGTGGTCGCTGTCGTCGCCGTGCGGACCGGCTCGGGCAAGAGCCAGACATCGCGCCGCGTGTGTCAGTTCCTGCGGAGCCAGGGGAAACGCGTCGTCGCCATCCGTCACCCGATGCCGTACGGCGACCTCGTGAAACAGAAGGTCCAGCGCTATGCGTCGATCGAAGACCTGCGCCGGCACAAGTGCACGGTGGAGGAGATGGAGGAATATGAACCGCACATCGTCGAGGGGACGATCATCTACGCCGGCGTGGACTATGAAGCGATCCTGCATCAGGCGGAAAAGGAAGCCGATGTGATCGTGTGGGATGGCGGGAATAACGATACATCGTTCTACAAACCCGATCTGACCATCACGGTCGTGGATCCCCACCGGCCCGGCCATGAACGGTCGTATTACCCCGGTGCCACGAACGTGCGACTCGCCGATGTGATCGTGGTGAACAAGGTCGATTCCGCCACGCGTGAGGGGATCGAGACCGTCCTGAAGAACGTGCGCGAGATGAACGCTCATGCGGTGATCGTCGAGGCCGCATCCCCGATCGCCGTGGACGATCCGTCGGTGATCAAGGGGAAGAGGGTCCTTGTCATCGAGGATGGTCCGACGCTCACGCACGGCGAGATGCAGTACGGTGCCGGGGTGATCGCGGCGAAGTCGTTCGGGGCGGCGGAGCTCATCGATCCGCGCCCGTATGCTGTGCGGTCCATCGCGGCGACCTTCAAGAAGTATCCGAAGACCGGGATGCTCCTCCCGGCAATGGGGTACGGGACCGCCCAGATGAAGGACCTGGAGGCAACGATCCGCCAGACGCCGTGCGATGCGGTGGTCATCGGCACGCCTATCGACCTCCGGCGCGTCATCACCATCGAAAAGCCCTGCACCCGGGTCACCTATTCGCTTCAGGAGACCACACGTCCGGATATCCCCGAACTGCTGAAGCCGATCGTGAAAAAGGCGGGGCGGAAACGGGGCAGGTAACGGCGGGATTCGAAGGAACACGGCAGGCAGGCGGGAAATGGTCCCGGCTGCCTGCTGATTGTTCAGGGAGTCAAATCCGCATGGAATTGCCGCTTGTCGATCGCCCCATTGTCAATTGTGCCGTACCGCCGTTTTCCTTATATTACCGCATGACCCACCCCGAACGTATTCTCATCCTGGACTACGGTTCCCAGTATTCCCAGCTCATTGCGCGCAGGGTGCGGGAACTCGGCGTCTATTCTGAACTCCACGCCTTCAACCTGACCATCGACCGGATCCGGGAGCTGAACCCGAAGGGGATCATCCTCTCCGGTAGCCCCTACAGCGCTTACGAAAAGGGTGCGCCGATCTCCTCTCCTGAGATCTTCAACCTCGGGATCCCGGTGCTGGGTATCTGCTTCGGCCTGCAGCTGATCGGCCACCAGTTGGGCGGGGAGGTGGATCGTGCCGCACGCCGGGAATATGGCCAGGCGGCACTGACCATCGATGACCGTTCCGATCTGTTCGCCGATATCGAAGGGGATGCCGGACTGACGGTCTGGATGAGCCACGGCGACCATCTTACGCGCATGCCTCCGGGCTTCGAAGCGATCGGCCACACCGCCAATGCTCCGATCTGCGCCATCCGCAATCCTGCGAAACGCATCTACGGTGTGCAGTTCCATCCCGAAGTGGTGCATACCCCCCGCGGGAAAGACGTGCTGCGGAACTTCCTCTATCGTATCTGTGGTTGCACAGGTGGATGGAGTGCGTCGTCGTTCATCCAGCGCTCGATCGAGGATATCCGCCAGAAGGTCGGCACGGGGAAAGTGATCTGCGCGCTCTCGGGTGGCGTGGATTCCTCTGTTGCGGCGGTCCTGCTCCACAAAGCGATCGGCGACCAGCTGCACTGCATCCACATCAACAACGGGTTGATGCGGATGGATGAATCGGAGGACGTTGTCCGGACGTTCCGCGATACCTTTGCGATGAAGCTGGACTATGTCGATGCGACGAAGCTGTTCCTGACGAAGCTGAAAGGCGTGACCGACCCCGAGCGGAAACGCAAGATCATCGGGAAGGCGTTCATCGAGGTCTTCGAGAAGAAATCGAAACGGATCAAAGGGGCCGACTTCCTCGCGCAGGGGACGCTGTACCCCGACGTGATCGAGTCCACGTCCTTCCGCGGCCCATCGGTGACGATCAAGACGCACCACAATGTGGGCGGGCTGCCGAAGCGGATGAAGCTGAAGCTCATCGAGCCGTTCCGCGAGCTGTTCAAGGATGAGGTCCGTGCCGTCGGACTGGAACTTGGCATCCCTGCCGATCTGATCTGGCGTCATCCGTTCCCCGGGCCGGGACTTGCCGTCCGCATCCTGGGTTCCATCACGAAGGAGCGGCTGGACCTGTTGCGCCGCGCCGACGCGATCTTCGTGGAAGAGGTGAAGAAGGCCGGACTGTATCGTGAGATCTGGCAGGGGTTCGTCGTCCTTCTCCCCGTGAAGTCGGTCGGGGTGATGGGTGACGGACGGACATATGAGAATGCTGTTGCGGTGCGTGCGGTGAGCAGCGTGGACGGGATGACGGCCGACTGGTCGCGCATCCCGCATGATGTCCTTGCATCCATCAGCTCGCGCATCACCAATGAGGTCCGGGGGATCAATCGTGTCGTGTATGATATCAGCTCCAAGCCGCCGTCCACTATTGAATGGGAGTAGCCGCATTCCGCTCCGTCGTTCCGATCCTTTCCGGGTTCCGCAGTGAAAAAGTACTTCTCGTTCGTCAAAATTGAACATACGCTGTTCTCCCTTCCCCTTGTCTATGCAGGGGTGTTCCTTGCCTCGCGCGGTGCGTTCCCCGGCTGGAATCCGGTCCTCCTCGTTCTCGTGGCTGCTACCGGCGCCCGCACGGTCGCGTTCGCGCTGAACAGGATCATCGACCGGCAGATCGATGCGCGCAACCCGCGTACCGCCTCGCGCGATCTGCCCAGCGGCCGCATGTCGCTTGTGGAGGCCCTGGGCGTTCTCGTCGCAGGCCTGGCGCTCTACTTCGGGTCTGCCTACGCCCTGTCATTCTTCTGTTTCGTGATGTCGCCGATCCCGCTCATGGTCTTCATCGTGTACCCGACCATGAAGCGCTTCACACCGTTGGCACACTTCGGCGTGGGGCTCGGCCTCGCCATGGGACCGTTGGGTGGATGGTTTGCGGTCTCGCCGTCGTTCGACACTATCCTCTCGCCGGCGCTGCTGTCGCTCTTCACCATGCTCTGGGTCGCAGGATTCGATGTCATTTACGCGACGCTGGATGAGGAGTTCGACAAGAAGGCATCGCTTTTTTCGTTCCCCTCGCGCTTCGGCAAAGAACGCGCACTGCGCTATTCCGGCTACCTCCATGCTGCGGCGTTTGTCGTGCTGAGTGCGCTCTTCGTGCAGGCGGAGCTGTCCAAATGGGCTTTCCCGCTCCTGCTCGTTACGGGCGTCCTGTTGTACACTGAACAGAAGAAGGCGGAGGATGTGGAACTCGCCTTCTTCAAGATCAATGCCGTCGCCGGCTTCGCGGTCCTGGCCATGGTCCTCGTGGGAGTGCTCGTATGAAGGTCGTCGTCGGTATCACCGGCTCCTCCGGTGCGGTCTACGCCCTGGATTTCCTCAAGAAGTGCCCGGACAACAAGTACCTCATCGTCAGCAAGTGGGGAAAGGTCCTGCTGAAGGACGAACTGAAGATGAGCGAGAAGGACCTTGCGCCATTCGTGAAGCGCACGTTCTCCGATGAAGACCTCACGGCGCCTACGGCATCGGGCTCCAACCGCTTCGATGCGTATGTGATCCTTCCGGCATCCACCTCCACCATCGGGAAGATCGCTTCGGGGCTGGGCGATACGCTCATCACCCGCACGGCGCAGGTGTGCCTGAAGGAACGCATCCCCCTGATCATCTGCGTGCGGGAGACACCGCTGTCGACCCTCACACTGGAACAGTGCGCACGGTTGTCCGGTTATGGTGCGACGATCATGCCGATCTCGCCGCCGTTGTATTTCGTGCCGGACACCGTGGATGCGTACGTTGGCGGATTCACCGACAAGCTCCTCGGACAGATCGGCGTGCGGACCTCGCCCGGCTGGCGCGAGGAGGAGTTCACGTGAAGGCATCCGAGTTCAAGACCGCCGGCGACTTCGCTCTCTATCTGGAGAGCGTGGGTGAACTCCTGCGCGTGCAGGAAGAGGTCGACCCGTATCTGGAGATCACCGAGATCGCACGGCGCGCGATCAAAGAGCGCCGCCCGGCGATGCTCTTCGAACACGTCAAAGGGTCGCCCTATCCCGTGCTGGTGAATGCGATGGCGAGCGACCTGCGGTGTGAGCTTGCGCTCCAGAAGCATCCCGAGCAGCTCGGACAGGAACTGATCGCCTTCCTTGGCGACGCACTGCCGCCGAAACCTTCCGCTGTGATGAAGCACCGGTCCCTTGCCCGGCGATTCCTGTCGGCCCCCGTGAAACGTGTCGCCACCGGCCAGGCACAGCAGGTCGTCGAGAAACCAGCCCTCGGGCAATTGCCTGTTCTCACCTGCTGGCCTGAGGATGGCGGCAGGTTCATCACGCTGCCGCAGATCGTCACGTACGATCCTCGTACCGGCAAACGCAACATGGGTATGTATCGCATGCAGGTCTTCGATGACGCGACGACCGGGATGCACTGGCAGATCCAGAAGGGCGGCGGCTTCCACTACACCCAGGCAGAGAAACTGGGCAAGCCCCTCGAACTGGCGGTCGCGATCGGGACCGATCCCGCACTGCTGATGGCGACCATCGCCGCATTGCCGGAGAATATCGACGAGGCCATGTTCGCCGGTTTCCTCCGCGGGAAACGCACCGAGTTCACGCGCGGCTCCAGCATCGGGATCGATGTCCCCGCGCATGCAGAGTTCATTCTTGAAGGGATCGTCCGTCCCGGCGAGCGCAGGATGGAAGGTCCGTTCGGCGATCACTTCGGGCATTATTCGCACGCCGCGGAGTTCCCGGTCTTTCATCTGAGCGCGGTGACGCGGAAGCGCAACCCGATCTACCCGGCCACGGTCGTGGGGATCCCGCCGATGGAAGACAAGTTCCTCGGCGATGCCACACAGCTCGTGCTCGGGCCGCTGGCGCGCTTGATCCATTCGGAGATCCGCGATCTCTGGGCGTACTACGAGGCCGGGTTCCATAACCTGCTCGTGGTGTCCGTGGACCAGCGCTACGCCAAAGAAGCGATGAAGACCGCGCTCGGGTTGATGGGGATGTCGCAGCTCTCATTGACCAAATGCATCGTGCTTGTCAGCGAAGGTGTGAACGTGCGCAACTTCGATGAAGTGATGCGCGAAGTGCGCGACCAGTTCGATCCGCACCGCGACTTCCTGCTGATCCCGAAGGTCCCGCTGGACACGCTCGACTTCACAAGCTTCACCATGAATCTCGGAAGCAAGATGGTGCTTGATGCGACGCGGAAGCAGCGTCCGCAGCCTGCAGAACCCCGCGCGACGAGGCTTCCTTCCGTTGAAACCGTCAGGGCCCTCCGCGAAGTGGACCGCCGCATCGTGGACCTCCGGTTCGTGCATGAGACCATGCTCCTGGTGAAGGTCCGGGGAGAGGGGAAGCCGGTCATCGAACAGCTCGTCCGCCACCCCGCGCTGACAGGCGTTGCCGTCATCGCTGCTGTGAGTGAGGACGTGGATCTGGACGACAAAGAGAACTACATCTGGGGCGTTTTTACGCGGTTTGACTGCGAACGGGATATTCTGTTCACCCATCAGGAACTCATCGGCATCAGCCCTGTTTATAAGGGTGTAATGGGGATCGACGCGACCTGGAAGACGGGATACCCCGCGGCGCTGACGATGCCGGAAGCGGTGGTGAAGGCCGTGGATGGCAAGTGGGGGCGGATAATTAAGAACTAAGAATGAAGAACTCAGAATTCTTAATTGAAAGCAGTGGAGAGTATGCAATTTCGTGACAAGACCCTTGCTCCGATCTGGACGAAGGTCGAGCGTGGTGAGCGGCTGACGCTGGACGACGGCCTGGTGTTGTACCGGACGCAGGACATCATCGGCGTCGGGCGCATGGCGCATACCGTGCAACGCCGGTGGAGCGGTGACGCCGTGTACTTCGTGCTGAACCAGAAGATCGAGCACACGAACGTCTGTGTGCTGTCGTGCAAGTTCTGCGACTTCGCGGTGAAGAAGGGCGCACCCGGCGCGTACGAGATGACGTCGCAGGATATCCTCGCGCGGCTCACGCCCGAGATCAAGGAAGTGCATATCACGGGTGGCATGCCCGCCGACTGGCCCTGGGAACGGTACCTGGACATCGTCCAGACCATTCATCGCCATCTCCCCGATGCCGATGTCAAGGCATTCACGGCCGTGGAGATCGACTTCTTCCACAAGAAGTTCAAGATGTCCATCGAGCAGGTCCTCCGCGAGTTGAAAGAGGCCGGCGTGCGCACCATGCCCGGCGGCGGTGCTGAGGTGTTCTCCGAGCGCGTCCGCAAGCAGCTCTTCCATCAGAAGATCGGCGCGAAGGGGTGGTTGGACGTCCACAAGGCCGCGCACCGGCTCGGCATTCCGACGAACAGCACGATGCTCTACGGGCACATCGAAACGCTCGAGGAACGGCTGGAGCACATGATGCGGCTGCGGGAGACGCAGGACGAGACCGGCGGATTCCTGACCTTCATTCCACTGGCCTTCCAGCCCGGGAACACGGGCATCAAGCCGTCGAACCGATACACATCGGCGATCGATGATCTGAAGACGATCGCGATCTCGCGCCTGATGCTGGACAACTTCCCGCACATCAAGGCGTACTGGGTGATGCTCACCGAAGAAGTGGCGAGTGTCGCGCTGAACTTCGGCGCGGATGACATGGACGGGACCGTGGGCGGCGAGAAGATCGCCCACGATGCCGGGGCCATCAGTCCGATGGCCATGAAGAAGGACCAGCTCATTCGCATCATCCGCGATGCCGGGAAGATCCCGGTGGAGCGGGACGTGTACTATAATCCGATCCGGATCCACGCGGACCACGTGATCGGTAAGATCCCGTATCTCAACTCGATCGCCTATCACGCGTATCTGGATGTGCCGGAGTATAAGATCCTGCCCGTCCGTCCCCGGCGCATGGGGATGCTGAGCGAGCAGGGAATGATCGACGCGGGATTATTCTCCGTGATGAACTACGTCCACCAGGCCGATCGGCTGGACCTGCTCGGGTATGGCCTCGCCTCGCGCGACCAGGTGAAGAGCGTGATGCTGTTCTCGAAAGAAGGGTGGCGGGACCTCGACGGGAAACGGATCGGCATCATCGACGATACCGCAACCTCGGTGCAGCTCCTGCGTGTGCTCCTCCAAAAGCGCTATGGTGTCTCGGCACGGTTCGAGCGGCTCCATGGCGGGGTGAATGACCTCACCGGTTTTGACGCCGTGTTGTTGATCGGCGACGAGGCGCTGCAGGCGAACAAGAACGGGCTCCCCGGCTTCGATCTGGTGTACGATCTGGCTCGCGAGTGGTACGAGTGGCAGAAGCTGCCGTTCGTCTTCGCCGTGTGGGCCGTGAAGAAGAGCATGAGTCAGGAGGACCGGGCGCGCCTCACCGAAGCGCTTGTCGCTTCACGCGAGAAGAGCGCAGAGAACTATGCCGTTGCCGGTGGCGTGCTTGGACGCCGGATCGGACTATCGGACGCGGAGACCGCGGAGTACCTGGACGGATTCAATTACTCGCTCGGCGAACGGGAGCGGGAAGCCATTGCGAAGTTCGCGGCCCTGGTGGAAGAAGAAGAGCAGAGCAGGGTGAAGAGCTAACGATGAAAAGCAATTGAGGATGGGCGACCGAGGAATGAAGAGTGAAGGCCGAGGATTGTCAATGGAAAGCGTGACGCTGCAGGATATCTATGCAAAGGTGCGGGCAGGCAAGCGGATCTCGCGTGACGAGGGGCTAGTTGTGCTCAGGCATGGCGAATTGCTTGATCTCGCCGACGTTGCCAATGAGGTGCGGTTCCGCATCAATCCGGACCCACACGTGACGTTCGTGGTCGATACCAATCCCAATTACACGAACGTCTGCACCATCGACTGCATCTTCTGTGCGTTCTATCGCCACCCCGGCGACGAAGGCGTGTACACGCACTCCGTCGATCACATGGTGGCGAAGTTCAAGGAGTCGGCCGCAAAAGGGGTGACGACCGTGCTGCTGCAGGGCGGCGTGAATCCCGCACTGCCCCTCGACTACTACCTGGAGCTTGTGCGCCGCACGGTCAAGGAAGTACCGCAGGTCCATCCGCACTTCTATTCCACCTCGGAAGTGCTCGGGATGGCGGCCGTGTCAGGGCTGAGCGTGCCGGAGGTGCTGAAGCAGCTCTGGGATGCGGGGCTGCGGACGATCCCCGGCGGCGGGGCGGAGATCCTGTCGGACCGCGTGAAGAAGAAGATCAGCAGCCGGAAGGGTTCCAGCCAGGACTGGCTGGACGTGATGCGTGAGGCGCACACGCTGGGCTTCAAGAGCACTGCCACGATGATGTACGGCCATCTGGAGCAGGACGAGGATATCATCGAACATCTCGAGGTCGTGCGCGCGCTGCAGGATGAATATCACGGGTTCACGGCGTTCGTCCCGTGGAGCTTCAAACCGGGCAACACGCCGCTGGAGAAGATCATCCCGCACTACGCGACGCCGACGCGGTACCTGCAGATGCTCGCGCTGTCGCGCATCTACCTGGACAACGTGCCGCACATCCAGGCGTCATGGTTCTCGGAAGGGAAGAAGGTGGGCCAGATCGCGCTGCACTTCGGTGCGGATGATTTTGGAGGGACGCTGCAGGAAGAGAACGTCCACGCGGCGGCGAACTTCGTGAATACCACGAACACCGAAGAGTGCATCCAGATGATCCACGATGCCGGGTTCGTGGCCGCGCAGCGGAACACCACCTACGACATCCTGAGCATCTACAAGCCGGCGAGTGCGGCGTAATTGCCAGGGCAGTGCGGCCTATCTGGCCGCGAGAAACGAAAGCAGGGCGGCCATGCTGGCCGCCCTGCTTTGCCTTTCCGATGAAGTGCGCGACCAGGCTGGTCGCGCTTACACTAGTTCGATCGTCGGAACGCCCGTTACCACCCCTCGCGCCGCTGCTTTTTCGAACAGCAGCTTCAGCCCCGCCAACCCATTCTCGCCCATGTCGATCGTCAGATCGCTCACGTACATCTTTACGAACTTCTCGCCGAGCTCATAGTTGATGCCACGCCCCCACTGCATCGCGTACGGGATCGCTTCTTCCTGATGCTTGTAGCCGTAAGCGATGCTCTCCTTCAACCCGCGTGAGAGCTTCACCGCGAGGTCCATGCCGAGGTCCTTGCGCACCACGTCCAGCCCGAGCGGCAACGGCAACCCGTTGCTTTCCTTCTCCCAGAACTCACCGAAGTCCAGGATCTTGTTGTAGCCGAGCGATGCGTACGTGATCTGGCCTTCATGGATGAGCAGGCCGGCATCGACCTCGCCGCTGTCCACAGCATCCATGATCTTGTCGAACGGCATGTCCACGTGACGGATGCCGTCGGTGAATGTCCGGAACAGCAGCGTGGCCGTCGTGAGCGGCCCCGGTGTGCCGACCAGTTTCCCCTTGAGCTCGTCAAGCGAGCGGTACTTCTTCGAAACGATCACGGGGCCGTAGCCCTCGCCCATGCTCGCGCCGGTCCGCATCACCCAGTAGTGCTGTGCAACGGCGGGGAAGGCATGCGCCGAGATGGCGGTCACTTCCAACTCCGCTTTCATCGCGCGCACGTTCAGCGACTGAATGTCCTCGAGCATGTGCTCGATCTGAATGCCGTCCAGCTTCACCTTGCCGCTGGCCAGGCCGTAGAACATGAATGCATCGTCAGGGTCCGGGCTGTGCCCGACGCGGATGACGCGGTCTCCGGTGGTCGTCATGTGTCTCCTGTATAGATCGTTGCGATGCCGAACGTGAGCCGCTCCTGGCGCACGTTCTTGAATCCGGCGGTGCGCAGGATGCCGAGGAAGTCCTCTCCTTCGGGAAACCGCATCACCGTGTCGGGCAGGTACGTGTATGCACCCGGGTCCTTCGATATGAATCTCCCGATCAACGGGAGGATCCGCCGGAAATAGAAGAAATACAATTGCTTGAACGGGAACGATGAAGGGCGCGAGAATTCCAGGACCATGATCCGGCCACCGGCCCTCAGTACACGCCCCATCTCCCGGAGGCCCTGCTCCAGGTTCTCGAAATTCCGGGCTCCGAATGCGACGATCGAAGCGTCGAAACTTCCGTCCGGGAAAGCGATCTTCTCCGCCTCACCGGCCTGCAGGGTGATGGTCCCCGTCAGCCCCTTCTGCTCGATCTTTTCCCTCCCGATCGCGAGCATGTTCTCCGAGATGTCCACCCCTACGATCGTGTCGGGCCCGAGCTTCATGGCGGCAAGCGCGAGGTCCGCCGTGCCCGTTGCGACGTCGAGGATGCGTTTCGGCCGGATGTCGCGCACCGCAGCGATCGCTTTCTTGCGCCAGTACAGGTCGATGCCCCCGCTCAACAGGTGGTTGAGCAGGTCGTAGCGAGCGGCAATGCCGTTGAACAGGGTACGGACTTCAGAGTTCGACACAGGAAGAAGGAAGAGGGAATAAGGGATACATGTTCTGGAATTCACCCTCATGATACAAAAACTCCCGCTTACATCCAATGGTGAGGCTTCCTCCTTCCGACGTCCTTCTTCCTTTGCGTTTTTGCCTCACATTCCGTACTCTACTTGTATGAAACGTACTATACCCGTCCGGCTACGGGAAGGGAAGGACCGCTCGTACGAGGTCCTGATCTCCCCCGGAGCACTCGCACAGCTTCCCTCCCTCATTGCTTCCCGGTGGAAGGGGAGGAGCATTTTCGTCGTTACCGATTCAAATGTGAACCGGCTGTACGGCCGCACGGTGACACGCGGACTCGTGGTTGCGGGGTTCGACCCCGTTCTCATCGATGTTCCACCGGGTGAAGAGTCGAAATCCATTGACGTCTATTACGCTGTTCTCACAGCGTTGCTCGAGAACCGCATCCGCCGGGGGAGTGTGGTGATCGCCCTGGGCGGTGGCGTGGTGGGCGACCTCGCAGGTTTTGCCTCCGCGAGCGTGCTCCGTGGCGTGGAGTTCGTCCAGGTCCCGACAAGCCTCCTCGCGCAGGTGGACAGCAGTGTCGGCGGAAAGGTCGGTATCGACCATCACCTTGGCAAGAACCTGATCGGCGCATTCCATCAGCCGTCGCTTGTCGTGATCGACCCTCTGGTGTTGAAAACGCTCCCACCCCGGGAGTTCAGGAACGGCCTCGCCGAGATCATCAAGATCGCCGCGGCGTTGGACCGGAAGTTCTTCTCGTTGCTTGCGCGGAATGCCGCGAAACTCCGCCCCGGGCAGACGGCCTTCCTTACACGCGTGATCGCCACCGCTGTCGGCTTGAAAGCAGCCGTGGTGGAGAAGGATGAGCGGGAGGCGGGCCTGCGGAAGGTCCTTAACCTCGGCCATACGCTCGGACACGCGATCGAGACCGCGAGCGGGTTCTCACTCCGTCACGGGGAAACCGTGGCGATCGGAATGGTGCTCGAGGCGCGGATGGCGGCGACCATGGGACTCCTCAGCATCGATCACCTGATGAAGATCAAGCAGGCCCTCGAAGCGGTCGGGCTGCCCACGCGCATCCCCGGGAAACTGGATATGCGACGGGTGCATACGTCCCTTGCGCTGGATAAGAAGGGGAAGGATGGCATGCCGCTGTTCGTCCTCCCGAAAGCCATCGGCGCCTCAGCGATCGACGTGCCCGTGCCCGATGCACTCATCCGGTCCGTACTCGCATGATCATCGTCCCCATTGTCGGCCCGGCCCTCGCAGATGCACGTCGACAGATCCGGGCCTCCCGCCGCGACGCGGATATGTTCGAGTTCCGCCTCGACCTCTGCCCCGATCCGGCGCTCATCCGTGCGATCCGTTCGGCCCGTAAGCCGGTGATCGCCACCTGCCGCCCTGTGCGCGAGGGTGGACGGTTCGAGGGCAGCGAAGGGGACAGGTTCGAGAAGCTCGGTGCGGCGATCCGCGCCGGGGCCTCCTACATCGATTGTGAATTGGATGCGGTGAAGGAGTTCCGTGCCTGGTGCGGCGAGCAGAAGCTTCGGCCCCGGCTGATCGTTTCCAAACATGATTTCAGCGGTGGATACGCGGAAGTGTTGCAGGTCTACAAGCGCCTGCGTGCCGTGCGCGCCGATGTCATCAAGCTCGCCTATACCGCCACCGATGCCTGGCAGATCGCCGGAGTGCGCACGATCCTCCAGCGCGCCGCACGCGATCGTCAGCGCGCCATCGCCATCGCGATGGGCGAAGGGGGCGAGGCGAGCCGTATCCTCTACCGTGTGTTCGGCGGCTGGGCAACGTTTGGATCGGCAACCGAGAAGGAGGGCTCTGCCCCCGGCCAGCTCACTGCTGCGGTGATGAAGAAGGTGTTTCTTGCGCACAAGCGGACGCCGCGCACGAAGGTCTTCGGACTCGTGGGTGATCCGGTGCGTCAGAGCAAGGGCATCTACATTCATAACCCGCTCTATGCGAAGGCGGGGGTCAATGCTGTGTATGTGCGGTTCCCGGTTGGCGACCTCGACCGGTTCCTCCAGGAGTGCGGGCCGTGGTTGACGGGCTGCAGTGTCACGTTGCCGCACAAGTCCGCGATGGCGCGGCACTGCTCCTCTTTTATGGGAAACGCCGAGATGATCGGGGCCGTGAATACCGTTGTGCGGCAGGGGAAGCGTTGGACCGGCGCGAACACCGATGCCGGGGCGGCGCTGGATGCCATCGAGAAGCACCTTCCTGTGCGCGGCGAACGGATGGTGATACTTGGTGCCGGTGGTGCTGCACGTGCGATCGCTGTGGAGAGTGCGCGGCGTGGCGCGACGGTCACCATCGCGAACAGATCGGAAGAGAAGGCGCGTGCGCTTTCGAGCGAACTGGATGTTGCCTGGTGCCGTACGGATGCCATCGCCACGGCCCGGCCATCGATCCTTGTGAACACGACCCCGGTGGGCATGTGGCCCGCAGTGGACGCCACACCGGTCACGTCGGTCCCGCCGTGCGTACGCCTGGCATTCGATGCGATCTACAATCCGGCCGTGACCCGGTTCCTGACCATGGCCCGGAAGCAAGGTGCCGTGATCGTGGGTGGAAGCGAAATGTATGCGGGGCAGGCGGTCGACCAGATCCGCATCCTCACCGGCGTGCGCGTCACGGGCGCCGTGGTGATGCGCATGTTCCAGACCGCGATCCGTCAGCATCCCTGAACTGAAGAGCATATGACCCCACCGCGGACCATAGCGAACATTCAAACGGTGAACGGGACCATGCGCGTCCCGGGCTCGAAGAGCATCGCGAACCGTGCACTCGTGTGCGCGGCGCTCGCCCAGGGCGATTCGGTGATCCGGAACATCTCGGACAGCACCGACACCACGATGATGCTGAACGGGCTGGACCAGATGGGGGTGCTTGCAAGGGCTGCCGGGCCGGAGGTCCGCGTCAGCGGCACCGGCGGGATGCTCTATGCCCCGAAGTTCCCTGTTCCCGTTGGCAATGCCGGCACAACGCTCCGCTTCATGATCTCGGTCGCTGCGCGCGCGAAAGGCGTGACCACGTTTGAAGGGTCGGAGCGCATGGCCGGCAGGCCCATCACGCCGCTCATCGATGCGCTCGCGGGACTCGGTGTGCGGGTGGATGTCGCGGTCCCGGTGTCGCGGTATACGGTGCATGGTGGCACGATCAAGGGTGGCCGCACCTCGGTGAGCGGGGAGAAGAGTTCGCAGTTCGTGTCATCGCTCCTCCTTGCGGCGCCGGGTCTTGTGAACGGACTGGATCTTGATGTGCCCGGTGTGCTGTCATCCGCCCCGTACGTGACCATGACCCTTCGGGTGATGAAGGCATTCGGCGTTGCAGTGGAGCAGCGCGAAGGTGGCTTCGTGGTCGCACGGGATGCACGCTTTTTCCCCGCCGACTATATAGTAGAGGCCGATGCTTCGGGAGCGACATATCCGTTCGCTGCCGTCGCACTCGCCGGCGGAGCGGTCCGCGTACCGGACCTCGCGCCCGATTCCATGCAAAGCGATGCGGGACTTGTGGACGTCCTCGTGAACATGGGGTGTATCGTCCGGTGGGAAAACGGTGGGGCGATCATGGAACGCCGCGGCACGCTGCACGGCGTCGAGGTGGACATGAATGCGATGCCGGATGCCGTCCCCGCGCTCGTTGCCGCGGCGCTGTTCGCCGACGGGACGACGCGCATCCGGAATGTTGCACACCTGCGCTATAAGGAATCGGACCGGCTCGGGACGCTCGCCGAACAGCTCCGGCTTCTCGGCGCGAACATCACCGTCCTGGATGACGGGCTGGATATCCACCCGGTGCCGCTGCACGGAGCACAACTTGATCCGCACGAGGACCATCGTCTGGCGATGATGTTCGGGCTCATCGGACTCCGTGTGCCCGGCGTGGTGGTGGAAGACCCGATGTGCGTTCGCAAATCCTATCCCCGCTTCTGGGATGAACTTGACAGGCTTTCTCACTCATAGACCGGCAGAATCACGACCATGGCAGGCAACACCTTCGGTAGATATCTCCGCATCATGACATTCGGCGAAAGCCATGGCCCCGCGCTCGGCGTGGTGATGGATGGCGTGCGTCCCGGGCTGAAGTTCAGCGTGGCGGCGATCCAGAAAGAACTGGACCGTCGGCGGCCCGGACAGAGCAAGGTCACGACCCCGCGGAACGAACCGGACCGCGTGGAAGTGCTGAGCGGTGTGTTCGAGGGGAAGACCACCGGTATGCCCGTGTGCATGATCATCCGCAACACCGATCAGCGCCCGGCGGCCTACGAGAAGATCAAGACCATGTTCCGGCCGGGCCATGCGGGATACACGTATCTGGCGAAGTACGGGATCGTGGATTACCGGGGCGGCGGGCGGTCGTCCGGACGCGAGACCGCGGCCCGTGTTGCGGCAGGGGCCTTTGCGAAAGAGTATCTGCAGGAGCAGGGGATCCGCATCCTAGCCCACACGACGGAGATCGGCGGTATCGTGGCTTCCCGGTTCGATCCGGCGGTGATCGAGCAGAACCCCCTCCGATGCGCCGACAGCACTGCCGCGCAGGCGATGGAGGATGCGGTGATGGCGGCCCGCGATGACGGCGACTCGCTCGGCGGGATCGTGGAGATCCGGGTGAACGGGCTGCCGCCCGGACTCGGGGACCCGGTCTTCGACCGGTTGAACGCGGACCTGGCGCACGCGATGATGTCGATCGGCGCGGTGAAGGGAGTGGAATTTGGTAGTGGTTTTGCGGCCGCGCGCATGAAGGGAAGTGAGAACAACGACCCCATGTATATGGAAGCGGCGACGGGGAGGGTGCGGACCCGCACCAACAATGCAGGCGGGACGGCGGGGGGGATCACCAACGGCGAGGAGCTCGTGCTGCGCATCGCCGTCAAGCCGACGTCCTCGATCAGGAAGGAACAGGATACCGTCACGGTGGATGGAGAGCCGGCGCGCATCACCGTGCACGGCCGCCACGATCCGTGCATCTGTCCGCGTGTCGTGCCGGTGGCGGAATCGATGGCCGCACTCACGATCATGGATCATCTCACGCGCCAGCGCCTGCTGCGCGGATCGAAGGGGAAGAAGGCGCAGGGGGAAACAGTGGAACTGATCGACCGGGATATCAACGTGCTCCGGTTGTTGCGCAAGCAACTGTCGGCACCCCTCGGAAAACGCGCGCGCACCAGGTAATAGGAATAGAACGGCGTGATAGAACTCCGCAACGTGGTGAAGAAGTTCGGTTCGTTCGTTGCTGTGGACGACATCTCCCTCAAGATCGGCAAGGGGGAATTCTTCGGGTTCCTCGGCCCGAACGGGGCGGGGAAGACCACGACGATCAAGATGATGACCGGATTGTTCCGCCCGACCTCCGGGGCGTGCATCATCAACGGATTCGATATCCAGGAACATCCGGTGGAAGCGAAGCGGAGTTTCGGGTATGTGCCGGACCAGCCGCACCTGTATGACCGGCTGACGGGGAGGGAGTTCCTCTACTTCATTGGCGGGCTCTACAAATCCCCCGCTGAGGAGGTCGTGGCACGCATCGAACACTACAGCAAACTCTTTGAAATGGAGGGGTTCCTCGACCGGTCCACGGAAGAGTACTCGCAGGGGATGCGCCAACGTGTGGCGCTCGCGGCCGCACTGGTGCATGAACCGCCGGTGCTGATCATCGATGAACCGTTGCTGGGGCTCGACCCGCGGAGTGCCATGCTGGTCAGGACGACCCTGAAGGATCTCACCCGGAAAGGGCTCACGGTGTTCATGTCCACCCATCTCCTTCGTGTCGTTGAAGAGTTGTGCGACCGGTTGGTCATTGTGAAGGGCGGACGCATCATCTACACTGAGGTCCTCAACACCTCGCCGGATACGTCCGGCCGTCTGGAAGAGATCTTCCTGGAGATCACGCGGTGAGCCGATGAACACACTGCTCACGATCCTGAATGCACGTGCGACCATGTTCCTGAAAGGGATCATGGACCGGCGGTGGCATGGGGTCAGCAAGAACCTCGCGACGGGCATCATCTTCGGCGGAGTGGCGATCGGGACGTTTCTGATGGTGCGGATGCTCACGGGATACATGGTGAACCAGGTCGGCGTGGATCCCTTCGCCTTGCACCGGCTTCTGGCCATCGGGCTGTTCACCTTCTTTCTTTCCATCTATACCATCGGTCTGCTGGTCAGTTATGCGTCGCTGTATGCTTCCCGAGAAGTAAGCGTTCTGATGAGCATGCCTGTGTCCCACGGGGTTCTCTTCATGGAGCGCGCCATCGAGAATGTCGTGTCGAGCGCGACCACGATGACCCTGCTCGGGGCGGCGGCGGTCCTGGCATACTGCTCGGTGTTCCAGATCGACACCTGGAAGAGTCTGGCCATTCTGTTCGCTGCGTTCCTGCCGGGTGTGGCGATCGCCGGATTCCTCGCGGTGATGACCATGCCCCCGCTCATCCTCCTTGCGCACCGGATCGGCGTACGCTGGATGCTGTTGTGCGGTGTGCTTCTGCTTGCTGCGGTGACGGTTCTGTTCGCGGATGCCGTCGACCCGCTGGCCGCCGTCCGTGACGCGACACTCCCTGCCTCGCGCGTGACGATCAACGAGCAGGAAGGGATCACGACGCTCGGCTGGCTGCCAAGCAACTGGGTCGCCTGGTTCATCCAGGCGATGGTGCATCAGCGCGTCGTGGAAGTGCTGGCCTATCCGGGGTTGATCCTCGGGCTCCTTGCCTGCGTCGCGGTCTGTACGGATACGGTCGGCCGGCAATGGTACTATCGTTCGTGGCTCATCGTGGTGGAGATGCGCGGCAAACGCCTCCCCTCCACAGGGTGGTTCCCGTTCCCGCCGATGGAGTTCGGACGTTTCTGGGGCTTCCGTCCTCACCTGGAGGCTGTCATCAAGCGCGACTTCTGGGTGTTCTTCAGGGATCCGGTGCAGCGCATCCATCTCCTGGTGATCCTCGCGCTTGCGGTGGGGTCCGCATTCTCTCTGCGCTCCCTGGAGGTGATGGTCTACCGGCCGTCGTCGCAGGTGCTCTCGTTCCTTACCGTCTTCCTGTTCATCGGACTGATCGTCTCGTCGCTGACGCTCCGGTTCGTCTTCCCGTCCGTCAGTCTGGAAGGCACGTCATTCTGGGCGGTGCGAACGGCACCCATTGCCCTGTCGCGCCTGTATTGGCTCAAGTTCATCATCGCGTTCGTTCTCACCCTCATCCCCGCGGAGCTGCTCGTCCTCGCCGTGTTCCCCGCGGTGCTCCGATCCGCGGCGTTGTCCGTGCTCGGTGCCGCCGGCATGGCGGGGGTGGTGGTGGCGATCGTGAGCCTCAATCTGGGGGCGGGCGCGTATTTCGCAACGCTCCGGGAAGACAATCCGATCAAAGTTGCATCGTCGCAGGGTGCGTCGATCACCTTCCTCGGGAGCATCGTTGTCCTGGTGATCGCCACGGTGATCCTCGCAGTCCCTGCGTCGGCGGTGACAGGTGTGCTGAATCCCCATTCACGGACACAGGCCATGACATGGGCCGTGTTCACCCTGTCGGTCGTCGCACTGCTGATCACGGTGCTGTCCCACAGGCTGGGCCTGAACGCACTACGCAAGGACTTCTGACGGGGTGATCGTGAACACCGCGGAATGCAAGGCATTGCTCGATACGGCGAAGAGATATGGTGAAGAGGGGAAACCCCTCCATGCCGGACAGATCTACCGCCGCGTGATGCGGGCGCTCCCCGAGTACGATGAGCCCTACCTCCAGCTGGCAGGACTCGCACTCGCCGGGAAGAATGGTGGGGAGGCGATGCGCCTGCTGCGTGAGGGATCCACACGCTGCGGCGATCCCACACGATGCCGCATGATGCTGGCGGACCTGACCCTCCAGCGCGGGGAATGCAGTGCAGCGGTGGAGAGTCTCGCACCGCTCATCGCCGGGAAGGATCCACAGGTTCATTATCGTCTTGCGATCGCGTTTCTCCGGCTCGGGCGCATGACGGATGCGGAATTGGCGGCGCGGCGGGCG
This sequence comes from Ignavibacteriota bacterium, assembly GCA_016707525.1. Taxonomy (NCBI): domain Bacteria; kingdom Pseudomonadati; phylum Ignavibacteriota; species Ignavibacteriota bacterium. The sequence continues at coordinate 207,218 of JADJHP010000004.1, read as the reverse complement.
GTGGTGCTGGACGGGCGGCTTGCCGACGCACAGGAGATCCTGGGCGAGGTCCTGCTCGCCACGCAGCGTCCCGGTGAAGCGACCGTCGTACTCCGGCGGGCGGTCAGGATCGATCCATGGAGCGCACGGAGGCACCGCCTGCTCGGACAGGCGTTGCTGCGGGGACGGAACGTATCGGAAGCGCTCGATGCATTCGTGATGGCGGCCGAGCTGGATCCGGAGGATGCTCAGGCGTGGCTGGGATGCGGGGAGGCACATCTGCGGTTGCGGCATCCGGCAGAGGCCGAACTTGCCCTGCGGCACGCGGTCGAACTCGATCCCGGATCGGCGGATGCACACACCGCGCTCGGTGAACTTTTCATGCAAAAGGGAGATATGGAAAACGCGCTTTCAGCTTTCGCCGCGGCGTTGCGCCGCGTCCCGGGGCATCAGCGGGCCCTCGATGGCCGCTTGCACGCCAGGATGCGCTCGGTCCGACTGATGGACCGGCTCGCGATCTTCGTCGTGAGCATGGTCATGATGACGTGCATGGCCGCGGCCCAGCCCGGCGATCCACACCAGGCGGCGTTGCTCTTCGATCGCGGGCTGCGCGAGTATGAGAGTGGCCGGTTCCCCCAGGCTGCCGCGGCATTTGACGGCGCCGTCCGGGCACACCCTTCCGGTGAACGTGTCACCGCCGCGCTCATCATGTGGGGGAAGGCGCTGTACTGGATCGACGAGAACCTTGAGAGTGCACGGGTGATCCGCACCCTGCTTGCGGACCATCCGGAGAGCCGATATGCCGCCGATGCACACTACCTGCTGGGCGGGATCTACCGCCGCATCGGCCGTTCTGAGGATGCGATGGGTGAGGTGCTGCGGGCATGGGAGATGATGCCGCAGCCCGAACCGCCGCGCCTTGCCGAGGATATCATCACGATCGCCGATACCATCGCCTCGTCCTCCCTCTCCCGTGCTGCGCTTCAACGCTTCCTGGCGGGGACCACGAACCGCGAGCGCCGTGCGTTCCTTCGTTTGAAGATCGCCGAGAACGAAGCGGCGGCAGAGAATACTCTGGCTGCACGGTTGGCACTCGACTCGCTCCTCGCTGAGTTCCCCCTTGAGGCATCGCGCCCGCGCGTCCGCGCCCTGCGGAACCGGCTGGCTGAACGCAGCGATGTCCATCTCGGCGTTCTCCTTCCGCTGATGCGCAATGGCGACCCGACCGCCGCGAAGGAGATCGCGCAGGATGTCTATGACGGCATCCGGTTCGCCGTGGACCGCTTCACCGCGGATCCGGACCGGAGGGTCAATGTCACCATCGTGCCGTTCGATACGGAGCGGGATCCGGTCATCGCCGCCCGCGGGGTCAGATCGCTCGCCGCGGACGAAAAGGTCGTCGGGATCATCGGCCCGGTGTTCTCGAGTTCTGCCGTGGGTGCTGCGCGCGCGGCGGAAGAGGCCGGTGTGCCGTTGATCACGCCGACCGCCAATGCGAATGGCATCGCAGGGACGGGGCCGAATGTCTTTCAGGCGAATCCTGATTATGAGATGCGCGGGAAGGCGATGGCGCAGTATGCCATCCGGACACTCGGCTTCAAACGGGTCGCAGTCCTTGCACCATCCGATTCGTATGGCCGGTTCCTGGCCCAGGCCTTTGCCGATGAGGTCAAGAAGCAGGGCGGACAGGTCCTTGCGACGGAGTGGTACGAGCGCAAGGCGTCCGACCTCACGAAACAGCTCCGTGCCATCCGGCGCGCCGGGCTCCATGCGGGGTCCGATCCGCTCATCTCCTTCGGCGGAAAGAAACGCCTTGGGGAGCTGATGAAGCTCGCGGGCCTCGGTGTTCCGGTCAAGAAGCTGGACTCCCTCATGGCGAAAGGTGCGACCGTGAGTGTCTCTTCGCTTGTGGGGCCCGATGCCGTGCCGAAGCTCGATTCGCTCGGGATCAATGTCGTCTACAATGATGTGTATCTGGACAGTCTGGACATACCCGTGACGACGATCGACGGCCTGTATCTGCCGATCGGGACGCCGGAAGAGATCGGCGTCGTCACCTCGCAGATCGTCTATTTCAATCTCCATGCGCAGCTCCTCGGTAGCGGTGAATGGAACGCCCTCGAAGAACTGGATGCGAACCGGCGGTATTGCAGCGGCATCGTGTTCGAGTCGGATTCCTATGCGGACAGCATCCTTGCCGGGCGCGGTGAATGGGCTGCTGGCTACATGGCGGCCATGAAACGGCCACCCACGAAGCACACGCTCTATGGCTACGATGCTGCGGGACTGTTGCTGTCGTTGTTCCGTTCGGGATCGACCACCCGTGCCGCCCTCCGGCGATCGCTGGGGGAGGTGAGCGAATATCAGGGGTTGCATGCGCGCATCGGGTTCTCCGCCGGACGGGTGAATACCTGGCTGCCGATCCTGCAATTCGATGGACGGAACGTGCTCCGCGTGGATGAGATCAAGACGGAGTAGCGCCCCGATCCCGCTCTGGCCGCGCGACGACCGTCCGCGGGAGAAGCTCATCCGGGGTGGAGTGCATACCCTCTCGGATGTCGAGCTGATGGCGCTCATTCTCCGGACCGGGAACGGGGACCGCAGTGCCCTCGACCTCGCCCGCGAGCTGTATGCGCGGGAGCGGTCGCTCCGGCGCATCGGCACACGGACCCCGGGGGAGCTCATGCGCTTGCAGGGGATCGGTCCGGCCAAGGCCGTGGAGATCCTTGCCGCCTTTGAGTTGGGCCGGAGGGCGCAGGCGGAGCAGGATGAACCCCGCCCCATTCTCCGCTCACCCGCCGACGTCGCAAAGCGCATGATCCCGCTGCTCCGGGATCGGAAAAACGAGGTATTCTACGTCCTGATCCTGGATGCAAAGAACGCGCTTTCCATCGATATCGAGCTGTCGGTCGGCACCCTGAACGCCAGTCTGGTCCACCCCCGGGAGGTGTACAAAGCCGCCATCGACAACGGGGCGGCGTCCATTATCGTGGTCCATAACCACCCGAGCGGGAATCCGGAACCGAGCACGGAAGACATCGAGATCACGCGGCAGCTCGCCGAGGCCGGCCGGATCGTAGGTATCCCCCTGCACGACCATGTCATCGTGGCGGGGGAGTTCTATACAAGCCACGCGGAGCGGGGTTTGCTTTAATGGTCTCCCCGAACATGCCCACAAATAATCATTTGACAAACCATCAATTTTTTTGGTATGTTCTCATAACCTGCGTGGCTACGAAAGTATCTCATCTCTTAGTTCAAACTCTCAGGAGGGTTCTCATGTACAGACTCAACAAGAAGGTCACGACCATTGGGGTGACGCTTCTTTTCGCCGGGTCGATGCTTCTGGCCGGTTGCTCCTCTGGTCCCGACGAGGCCCAGCTGAAGCAGCTCCAGTCGCTGAAGGACGAAGTGGCCCAGTTGGAAAAAGAAGTGAAAGCCAAGCAAGCCGAAAAGGCAGACCTTGACCGGGTCATTGCTGAAAAGAACGCAAAACTCAAGAAATGCAACGACGATCAGGCGATCGTGAAGCAGCGGCTCGCAAAGTGACACACATATCGAGGAGCATTAACCAATGAAATTGCACAGTGTTCTCTTCTTTATGCTCGCCGCTTTGCTCGTGTTCTCTGTCGGTCTCGCGACCGCACAGGAAATGACGAAAGAGCAGTGGCAGCAGGAAATCACCAAGTACACCAAGACCCGCGATGATCTGCAGGGACAGCTGAAGACGCTGGGTACCCAGATCACCGAAGGCTCGGCCCTTTCCACGAAATTGGACAAGGACTGCGAAACCTGCATGAACGAACTGTATGCGCTGGTCGGGTCGGATGCCGAGAAGGCCGCCGCCTACCGTGCTGAGGTCGATGCAGCGGAAGCAAAGGCGAACGAACTCATGCGCCTGTCCGATGCGGATCTGTTCGCCCGCAGCGGTGAGGTTGCTGAACTTGAAACCAAGGTGAAGGAACTGTGGGGCAACAAGCTGTCGCTCATCCCCGAGTTCTGGGACCGCCTGACGGCGATCGACACCAAGGTGAAGAGCCTCCAGGACACGCTTGCCAAGCAGGTGAAGGTCTACACGGTCGGTACGTGGTCGAAGGATCGTGACTGCCTCTGGAACATCTCCAAGAAGGCGGACATCTACGACAACGCATGGATGTGGCCGCGCATCTGGCAGGGCAATCGCGACCAGATCAAGGATCCGGACGTGATCAAGCAGGGTATGAAGCTGACCATCCCGAAGGGCACGGAAATGTCCGCCGAAGAGAAGACCGCGGCGCGCAAGTACTATTCGCGCAAGGCAGCCGCAGCCGCCGCCGCAGCAGCAGCGATGGCTCCGGCAGCAACGCCGGCCCCGGCAGCACACCGGCCCAGACGCCTCCCCCGGCTCCGGCCAAGTAAGAATCAATGACGTTGACGTTGTCACGAACCCCCTTTCCTGTGCACGCACAGGGGAGGGGGTTCCTCTGTTCAGAGAGGGCTGATGCGCGGCATGACTGAAAAGAAGATACGGATCGAGGGGACCGATGCACTGAGCCTCCTCGGCCTCCAGGACGCAAACCTCGAACTCATCGAACGGAGGTTCGATGCGACCGTCGTGGTCCGCGGCGATCTGATCACGCTCAAAGGGTCCCAGGAGGAAGTGGACCAGCTCGAGCGTATCTTCAAAGAACTCCTCTTCCTCCTCCGCAAGAACGGCACGCTGTCATTGAACGACGTCGAGACCGTCCTCGATCTGGTGGTCGCCAACGGCGAACCCGCCGTGCCCGGGACAGTGGCCTCAACGCTTTCCGGTGACGATATGGACAGCGTGATCCTCTTCGCGCGGAACCATATCATCCGCGCCAAGACGCAAGGGCAACGCGACTATCTGCGCCAGATCCGCACCAACGACATCGTCTTTGCCGTCGGCCCCGCCGGCACCGGTAAGACCTACCTCGCGGTGGCTTTTGCCGTCGCCAGCCTGAAGAACAACGAGATCACGAAGATCGTCCTCACACGCCCCGCCGTGGAAGCAGGCGAGAGCCTCGGGTTCCTGCCCGGCGACCTGAAAGAGAAGATCGATCCGTACCTCCGTCCGCTCTACGATGCGCTCGACGATATGATTCCCGCCGAGAAACTCCGGGCCTATCTCGAGAAGCACGTCATCGAGATCGCACCGCTGGCGTATATGCGTGGTCGGACACTGAACAATGCATTCGTGATCCTCGATGAAGCGCAGAATGCATCCGCGATGCAGATGAAGATGTTTCTCACGCGCCTCGGGCCGAATTCGCGTGCCATCGTGACGGGCGACGTGACCCAGATCGACCTGCCGACGAAGCAGAGCTCCGGCCTGGTCCAGATCCAGGAGGTGTTGCGGGGGGTGGAGGGGATCTCGTTCGTCTACTTCGACCGCAACGATGTCGTCCGCCACCGGCTGGTGAAGGATATCATCGATGCGTATGAGAAGTTCCAGAATGGAGGGGAAGGGAAATAAGTCACTTCGGTGACTTCTTCCCGGACTTCCCCTTCGTGGTCTTCCGTCTGCTCTTCGCCTTCGCCTCTTCCCACAGCGCATCCATTTCCTTGAGCGTGCTGTCGTGCGCCGTCTTGCCGCGTTTGGCGAGCTGCGCCTCGATGTAGTGGAACCGCTTCGTGAACTTCCCGATGGTCCCACGGAGGGCGTGTTCGGGGTTGATCTTCAGGAACCGTGCGTAGTTCACGAGCGCAAAGAGCAGGTCACCGAACTCCTCTTCCTTTTCCGGATGCCGGCCGCCACGGAGCGCCTCGCGCACTTCCTCCAGCTCTTCCCTGACCTTCTTCCAGACCTGATCCTCATTTTCCCAGTCGAAGCCGACCTTCGCGGCACGCTGCTGTACCCGGAGTGCCCGGAGCAGGGCGGGCATGGACGGGGGGACGCCCTCAAGCACCGAGGTGCGCCCCTCCTTCATCTTGATCCGCTCCCAGTTCTGCTTCACCTGATCGGCAGTTCCCGCCTTCACTGTCCCGAAGACATGCGGATGCCGGCGGATGAGCTTCTCCGTTTCCTGCCTGAGCACATCCCGGAACGTGAATTCCCCGGCCTGCTCGGCGATCGTCGCCTGCAGGACCACATGCAGCAACACATCGCCCAACTCCTTGCTGAGTTCGGTCATGTCGCTCCTGTCCAACGCCTCTACCACTTCGTACGTCTCTTCAATAAGGCTGTGCCGGAGCGACCGGTGCGTCTGCTTGCGGTCCCAGGGACAGTCGCGACGCAGCCGGCGGATGACGCGGATGAATGCTTCAATGTCCTTGTGCGGGATCGGGGGATAGGAGCGTGCCATGAGTGGGCCGGTGCGTTGGTGGATGGAGGAGCGATAGGAATGTTCCAACCTAGCCAAAACGACTCTGACTTGCAAACGTTCCGGCTTCTTGCTATCCTTCTGACACATTCTTCCATTCCGTTCCGGAACGTCCGTCATGCGCACGATCATCATCGGATTCCTGGCCGCGGTCGCCATCGTCCTCGCACTGTGGTACTTTCTGCATCCACAGCACGCGACCCTCGTCCTGACCAACGGCGTGGTCCACACCGTCGATGACAGCATGCATACGGTCGAAGCGATCGCGATCGAAGGGGACCGCATCGTCGGACTCGGGACAACGAAGGAGATCATGAACGGATTCACTGCCGACGAGGTGATCGACCTCGGGGGCAAAGCGGTCTATCCGGGCTTTACCGATGCGCATGCCCATCTGGAAGGCCTGGGTATCGCCATGATGACACTCGACGTGAGCACCGATACTGCCATCGCCGACATCCGCGAAAGAGTGCTGGCCGAGGCCCGGCGCACCGGCGGCAAGGGGTGGGTCCGCGGGCGTGGGTGGGACCAGAACCGCTGGGCAGGGAAGCAGTTCCCGACCAGCAGCGACCTGGGCGCCGGCGAACTGACCGCGCCGGTCTTTCTGGTCCGCATCGATGGCCACGCTGCCTGGGTGAATGCACGCGTGCTCGATCTGGCCGGCATCACCGCGGCCACGCCCGATCCCCCCGGAGGGAAGATCCTCCGCAACCGCGATGGCACACCGACGGGCGTGCTGCTGGATAATGCGATCGACCTCGTCCGTCGCATCATCCCCCCGCCAACCCGTGAGGAGCGGATGCATGCGGTGCGCCTCGCCGTTGACGAGTGCGCCCGCGTTGGACTCACCGGCGTGCATGATATGGGCGTCGATGCAGAACTGATCGGCATTTATCAGGAACTCGAACGCGAAGGGAGACTGCCGTTCAGGATCTACGCCGCCGTGGATGGCCCCGGTGCGTTCATGGACAGCATGCTTGTGCGGGGGCCGATCATCGGCGATGCGAGTGCGCGACTTACCGTGCGGGCGGTGAAGCTCTACGCCGACGGTGCCCTCGGCTCCCGCGGGGCCGCTCTGATCGAACCGTATACCGATGATCCCGGCAACCGCGGCATCACCATGCAATCCTCGTCCGTGCTGGAAGCATTGGTGCAGTCGGCCGTGAAAGCAGGGTTCCAGGTATGTACGCACGCGATCGGCGACAGGGCCAATGCACAGGTCCTCGATGCCTATGAACGCGCGATCAACGATGCCGGGCCGGGAAAGGACCTTCGTCTCCGCATTGAACATGCGCAGGTGCTGGCACCCGTTGACATTCCGCGCTTTGCGCGCCTCGGTGTGATCCCCTCCATGCAGCCGACCCATTGCACCTCCGATATGCCATGGGCGGGCGAACGGCTCGGCCCGGTGCGCGCGCAGCTTGCCTACGCCTGGCGTGCGCTGCGTGATGCAGGCAGCATTATCCCGGCCGGATCGGATTTCCCTGTGGAACGGCCTTCACCGTTGCTCGGGTTCGCCTCCGCCGTGAGCCGCCAGGATGCCGGAGGGGTTCCCGCCGGTGGGTGGAATCCGGGGCAATGCATGTCCCGCCCCGAGGCGCTGAAAGCGTTCACGCGGTGGGCCGCATACGCTGCATTCCGGGAGGATGCCTACGGAAGCATCGAGGCAGGGAAGATCGCCGACCTCACCGTGTTGGGCAGGGACATCATGACAATGCCCGTGGATTCGATCCGTTCGGTTCCGGTCAGTATGACCGTGGTTGGTGGGACGATCGTATCGCCGGTACCCGGCGTCTCCATCGGCGCCCGATGAACCGTTGACGTTCGTTTCTCCTTTCATCGGGAAATTCCTTACATTGGGTGCGACAATCCGAAAGGGTACAGGCAGCATCCATGCCATCTGTAGAACAGAAGATCGAGCAGCACAATATCAAGTACAATATCGCTGAAGGAGGTGTCTATATATCCTCCAGCGCCTTCGTGTCACCCCAGACGGTTGTCCCCGCCCTCCTTGCGCGCCTCGGCGGCACCAATATCGAGATCGGCATGGTCAGTGTCCTGACCTATGTGGGGTTGTATATTCCTCAACTCTTTGCCGCCCGGTACGTCGAGGCCCTCCCGTGGAAGAAACCGTGGTCCATTTCGTTCGGCACCGCCCAGCGGTTCGTGGTGCTGCTGATGGGATTGCTGGTGCTCTTCTTCGGTGGCTCAGGCTCTCCCTGGATACTCGCGATCTTCCTGTTCCTGTTCTTCATGAACTCGGTGATCGCCGGCATTACCACGCCCGGCTGGTTCGATATGTTCGCGAAGCTGACATCGCCGAAGAAGCGGGGGAGGCTGGTCGGCATCAGGAACTCTCTCGGTGGGCTTGGAGCATTCATCGGCGGATTCGTGCTGACGTGGCTCCTTGCCACATTCGCATTTCCCGTGAACTATGCGGTCGGCTTCTTCATCGCCTTCGTATTGCAGATGGCGTCCATCGTGATCCAGGCGCGCTTCATCGAAAAGGACCCGAGCCCCGTCGGAGAGGTCCGGAAACTTTCCTCCTATCTGAATGAACTGCCGGCTCTCCTGCGTCAGAACAAGCAATTCACGAAGTTCCTCATCGCGTCCGCTTTCCTCATCATTGCCATGGTCCCGTCGGGGTTCTTCACGGTCTATGTCCTGCGCGATTTTCACGCCGGTGAGTCGATCGTCGGCCAGTATACGCTTGCCATGGTGGCTATCCAGGTCGTGAGCGCCGTGGCGATCGGATTCATCACCGATCGCTGGGGGAACAAGATCTCCTTGCTGATCACCTCCGCGTCAATGTTGCTTGCCAGCTCCTGGGCGATGGTGGCCCCGTCGCCGGGGTGGTTCACACTGGTCTATGTCTTCTTCGGAATCACGCTCGGTGCCGAGATGATGGTGCGCTTCAATATGGCGATCGAGTATTGCCCGCCGCAACTCCGCTCCATGTTCATCGGCCTCATGAACACGATCCTCGCACCATTTTATCTGGCGGGCCTCGCCGGAGGATTCCTCAGCGATCTCGTGGGGTACAAAGGCGTCTTCCTTTTCGGCATCGTGGCATCCCTCATCGGCATCTACATCCTTGCGCGTTACGTCCCGGATCCCCGGAAGGCCGCGGCATGACGGAAGTCCGCGCCGCACCTGATCCACCCGTTCCGGCCCGTTGGACGGTCCTTTCGCTCATCGAATGGGCGTCGGCCTACCTCGCGGCGCGCGCCTTCGATGAGACCCGGTTGCATGTCGAACTCATGCTGGGCCATGTGCTTTCGCTCAAACGCATCCAATTGTACCTGCAATTCGACCGCCCGCTCACCCCGGCGGAACTTGCGGCGTTCAAAGCACTGTTCAAGCGCCGGTTGGATCACGAACCGCTCCAGTACATTCTCGGCGAGACCGACTTCATGGGTGTGACCCTGGGTGTTGCCCCGGGCGTGCTCATCCCGCGTCCCGAGACGGAACTGCTCGTGGAGACCGCACTGAAGCACGTGACGTCCACGGGGAAGGAGACGATGCATGTGCTCGATGTGGGCACGGGCTCCGGTTGCATCGCGATCGGGCTCGCACACCAGTTCCCCGCATTGACGGTGCTGGGGATCGATGCCAGCGAGGGCGCGCTTGCGATCGCGCGGAAGAACCATGCGGTACCCGGAGCTCAAAGTCACCTTCGAGTGTCATGATATCCGCGTTGCGGCGTGGCCTCCCGGGGCGTTCGATCTGGTCCTGTCGAACCCTCCGTACATCGCACCCGCGGAGTACGAAACACTGGAACCGGAAGTGCGCGATCATGAGCCGCGCGCAGCACTCACCGACGAACAGGACGGCCTTGCATTCTATCGGATACTCGTGGCGCTCGCCCCGCGCATCCTGCGGGAGGGAGGTCTGCTGATGTGTGAGATCGGCCATGGCCAGTCCGATGCGGTCGCCTCTCTTGCCCATGCCCACGGACTCACGGTGCGGGAGATCATCCCCGATCTGGCAGGCGTCCCGCGTGTCATGGTCTGCGCCCCAACCACACATGCCATGGAAGGGTGATCATCATGCGCGTCGTGCTGCAACGGGTGAGTGAGGGAGCGGTGACCGTTGAGGGGAACGAGGTCGCACGGATCGGGCACGGCTATGTGATCCTGCTGGGAGTGAAGACGGGTGACACACCGGACGACGTGGTGTATCTCGCTGACAAGTGCGCGAATCTCAGGATCTTCGAAGATGCGCAGGGGAAGATGAACCTGGGCATCAGGGACACCGGAGGGGAAGCGATCGTGGTCTCCCAGTTCACCCTCTATGCGGATGCACGGAAGGGGAACCGGCCGGCATTCTCGCTCGCGGCGCCGGGGCCTGTGGCCGAACCCCTGTACCAGCAGTTCGTCGCCCGTTTGCGTGCAGCGCTCGGCGAACAGACCGTGTGCACCGGGGTCTTTGGCGCAATGATGAAAGTGCACATCGTAAATGACGGGCCCGTGACGGTACTACTGGAGAGCCCCTCTGTCCCCGGGGAGCGTGCGGAACCGTGACCCGCGTGCTCATGCTCTTCCTGGACGGGGTCGGCATCGGACGGAAGAATCCCCGCGTGAATCCGGTGGTGGCGGCCACCCTGCCGCATCTCCGGGAACTTCTGGGTGGAGAGATCCCGGCGCGGGGCCGGCGTGCGTGGAACACCGGGCGTGCGACCGTGCTGCCCGTGGACGCGACGCTTGGCGTTGCCGGACTCCCGCAAAGCGGTACGGGACAGACGGCACTGTTCACGGGCGTGAATGCCGCGCGGCTGGTCGGGAAGCACTTCGGGCCGTATCCCTATTCCACGCTCCGGCCCGTGATCGAGGCCCACAGTATCTTCACGCGCCTCGTGCACGCCGGACGGACAGCATGCTTCGCGAATGCCTATCCACAGAAATTCTTCGACTATATCGAGCGGCGCCGGACTCGCATGACGGTGACGAATTACTCGTGCCTGACAGCCGGGATACCGCTGAGGCGCGTGGAACATCTGGAGGAGGGGACGGCCGTCTCCGCTGATATCACCGGGGCCGCGTGGCCCGGTTTGGGCCATCCCGGCGTCCGGCCCATAACACCCGCGGAGGCCGGCGGACGTCTCGCCCGGCTCAGCTCGGTGTACGATTTTGTCCTCTTTGAATACTGGAAGACGGACCACGAGGGCCATGAACAGAGCATGGAAGGTGCCGTGCGCGCCCTCGAGATGATCGATGGACTTCTCGGCGGGATACTGGCGTCACTCGACCTCTCAACGACGCTCCTCGTCATCACCAGCGACCATGGAAACATGGAAGAGCTGTCAACACGATCCCATACGCTGAATCCCGTTCCACTGATCCTTGCCGGAAAGGCCCATGCTGCGGTCGCAGAGCGGGTCCAACATTTCGGCGGATCGGCGCCCGACCTCACCCATATCCTCCCCGCGTTGATGGAGGTGATGTGTGCAGACCCCGCGGCGCCGTACTCACCATAGCTGGCCTGCACTCTACGCGGCCATCCTCCTGACCGCCGGTATCGTTCCGGCGTACCGCTGGCTTGCGCTCCCGGCACTCACATGCACGGCGCCCCTGGTCCTCCTCGGCGTCCTGCTTCTGCTTCCTGCCTTCACTCTCCTGCGTGGTTCGCCGCAACCGCGCGTCCTCTCCCCTGATCATGGTCGCCGGAACGCTCGCAACCGGTGTGCTTCTCGGTTGGGAATCGAGCCCCGGATCCGGAACGGTTCCGCCTTCCGTGACAGGTGCTCCGGTGACGGTGGCTGGCGATGTGGTTGACCAGCCGGTGCGTGTCGGGAACAGGATCCGGTTCCGCTTGCGCACCGCGGCGATCGCCGCCGACTCGGCATCCCTCCGGGTGCAATGGCTGGTAGGCGTGTCGCTGGCTGTCGACGACCCGCCCGTAGGTGGGCACGTGCCTTCTTTCGGGGAGAGCATTCTGCTCCACGGCACGTTGCAGATCCCGCGCGGTCCACGGAACCCCGGCGAGTTTGACGAGGCTGGTTACTACCACGCCAACGGGATGGAGGCGATGCTCGTGGTGCGGAAGGCCGCCCGGTGCAGGATGCTCGGCCGGCCTGCCGCCTGGAGCTGGACGGGCCGCGTTGTCATCCCTGTCCGTGAGGCACTGCGCTCCCATATCAACTCCACGATCGGCGGTGAAGCAGGGGAGTTCCTGAAGGGGTTGATGATAGGGGACAAGGGCGGGCTGTCTCCGGCGACAAGAGAAGCGTTCATGGTCGCGGGCGTGGCACATGTCCTCGCGGTCTCCGGTTCGAACGTCGCCGTCGTTGCGGCTGCGCTCATGGCACTCCTTTCACTTCTGCGCGTGCCACGGGCGTTGTTCCCCATCCCCGTCGCGGCCGGACTCATCCTGTACATGCTCGTCTCCGGATCGCAGCCGTCGGTCGTACGCGCAACGATCATGGCTCTCATCCTGCTCACCGCATCATGGCGTGGATGGCGGGGCAACGGACTCAATGCCGTTGGCCTCGCAGCTCTCGCGATGTACGCCATGGATGCGCGCCAGCTGTTCGACGCCGGCTTCTCCCTGTCGTTCGGTGCCGTGATGTCGATCCTCCTGCTCTATCCGGGGCTGGATGCGTTGATCGGGCGATGGAAGGCGCATGGAGTGGTCGCGCGCGGGATCCAGAACGCCCTGCGGCTCGCCGCGGTCTCGGGCGTCTCCGCGATCGGAACGTTGCCGTTGACGGCCGTCCAATTCGGACGGGTTTCGGTCGTCGGCCTTGCCGCCAATGTGCCGGTGGTTCCCGTCACGGGCTGGTCTGTAGTCCTCGGCCTCTGCTCTGCGGGGGCCGGAGTCATCAGTCCGTGGGCGGGGGAGTCGCTCGCCGAGGTGAATGCCCTGTTCCTCCGCGCAACGCTCCGGTTCGTGAGTTGGTGCGCTTCGATGCCCGGGGGGGCGCTCGGCATGTACTGGTTCTCGCCGGTCTACGCGGTACCGCTGATGGGCGGGCTCGGGATAGTCTTTCACCTTCGCGACCCCGACGAGCGAAGGCGCTGGATGATCGGCACGCTGGCGTCCGTTGTCGCTCTCGCGTGGCTCCCCGACGCCGATACGACGCGCGGACTCTTACGGGTCTCGTTCATCGATGTGGGCCAGGGCGACGCGGCACTGGTTGAGCATCCTGACGGTGGTGCGATGCTGATCGATACCGGCCCGGTTCCGCCCGACGTCCGGAGTGGTGTCGTCCCCTTCCTGTTGCGCCGGGGGATCGGTGAACTCGATGCGGTCGTCGTCACCCATGGACACGACGATCACGCCGGCGGCCTCAGGGCGGTCTGTTCCACATTCAGCGTTCATCGGATCATTGCCGGCACCGCCTGCACACCGGGAGACACGATCCGCTGGAAGCCCGACTGCCGGGTGCAGATCTTGTCGGGGCAGATCACCGCCGACACGGCACTGCTCCGGCGGATGAATGCCAACCGGAACTCCATCGTCCTGCGCATCGTGTATGGCCGCACGGCATTCCTCTTCGCCGGGGATGCGGAACAGGCCGAGGAGGAAAGGATGGTGCAAGCATACGGCGAGGCTCTCCGTGCGTCCGTCCTCAAGGTCGGCCATCATGGCAGCGCAGCCGGGACTTCCGATCCGTGGCTCCAGACAGTCGCTCCACCGGTGGTGGTCATTTCGGTCGGCAGGATGAACAGGTTCGGCCATCCGGCACCGTCAACCCTGCACCGTCTGTCATCGCGAGGCATCGAGATCCGGCGGACCGATAGGGAAGGTGCCGTGCTGATGGTGAGCGACGGCGATACCGTGCAGATCGTTGAATGGCGCTAAGAACGGTTTGCATTTCCCCGACGTGATGGTTATCATTGGGCACTCTGCTTGCCGGAGAAAAACCTATGACCGTGACGAAAGCCCAGATCAAGCACCTGCGGGACCTCCACCGCAGGAAGGAACGCGATGAAGCGGGGACATTCCTCGTTGAGGGCGTACGCCTCGTCCGCGAGGCCCTCGCTTCGAGTTCGCCGATGGAGGGGTTCTACTACACCGAAGCCGCTGCCACCGATCCTTCCGTGAGCGAGCTCGTCGCGCTCGCCGGAAAACGGACCCCCCATGTTCATCGGCTCAGCGAACGGGACATGGAAGTGGTGTCTGATACCACGACGGCACAGGGCGTCCTGGCCGAGTTCCGGCAGCATCATCTGTCGGTCGATGCCGTCCTCCGCGAGGGTGATGGAGAGTCGGTGCTTGTCGCGCTGGACGGCGTTGCCGATCCCGGAAATCTTGGTTCGATCATCCGCAGTGCCGACTGGTTCGGCGTGCAGGGTGTGCTCGTGGGACATCAGAGCGTCGACCTGTACAATCCGAAGGTCGTACGCAGCACCATGGGCAGCATCTTCCACCTGCCCGTGGTACCTGATGTGGACCTTCTTGCAGTGCTCTCGCGTGCCAGGGAGATGGGGTACACGGTCTATGGGGCGGATGCAGCCGGTGAGATGCACTTCGACAGGATGTCCTTTGCGCGGAAATCAGTGCTGGTGCTTGGCAACGAAGCCTGGGGACTTTCGGATGCCGTTAAAGAATTGACGGATATCCGTGTCGCCATCCGCCGGTATGGCGCAGCGGAATCGCTGAACGTGGGGGTTGCATGCGGCATCCTGCTCTCCGGGCTTCATCGGCTCATGGAATGAGAACGAACGACCACCACATGGACGTTGCCCTCCCCGATGGATTCCGTGTTGGCCACTGGACCGACGTCAAGGCGCAGACCGGGTGCACCGTCGTGCTGTGCCCGGACAGGACGGTGGGCGCATGTGATATCCGGGGGAACTCTCCCGGGAGCCGTGAATTGCCGCTCCTCGACAGCATACGCACGATGTCGGAGATCCATGCGCTGCTCCTGACGGGCGGGAGTGCCTACGGACTCGCGGCCGCGGATGGTGTGATGCGCTACCTTGAAGAGCGGGGCATTGGCTACGTCACTCCCTGGGCACGCGTGCCGATCGTCCCCGCGGCGGTGATCTACGACCTCAACGTCGGCTCCCCGACGATCCGTCCGACCGCCGATTCGGGCTATGCTGCCTGTGGGAATGCGGTGGGCACCGTTGCCGGGGGCCCTGTCGGTGCGGGGACGGGGGCGATGATCGGCAAGTGGCAGGGCCTTGAACGCGCGATGCACGGTGGCCTGGGTGTTGCGGCGCAGCGTGTTGGTGACGTGCAGGTCGTCGCGATCGCGGTGGTGAATGCGGTGGGCGACATCTATGCCGCTGATGGTACCATTCTCGCCGGTGCGCGTGGCACGGCTGAACGCTGGGCTGCCACAGAATTCGCCGGGCGTCTGCACTTGCCGCTTGATCCATCTCCGGTGAATACCACTCTTGTCGCACTTCTCACCGACGCAATGATGTCCAAGGTGGATGCTCACCGAATGGCCATCCGTGGACACGACGGCATGGCGCGCGCGGTGAAGCCGGTGCACACGTCGCACGATGGCGATGTGGTGTTCACACTTGCTTCCGGTACCAGCGAAGGGCCCTTCGACATCATCGCAGAGGCCGGCGCCGAACTGACCGCGATGGCCATCCGGAACGCCGTGCGCGCACCCGCATGACAGAGCCAACACGACAATCCCGCGCACAGATCACCCTCGCGCGGGCACTCTCCAAATTCGGCTTCGCCTCCCGGTCAAAGGCCGCGGTGATCATCCGTGAAGGACGTGTGCAGGTGGATGGCCGCGTGGTGCGCGATCCGGACCGCTGGTTGGACCCCCGCACAGCCCGTATCGAGGTCGACGGCGCACGCCTCTTTGCGAAGGAGTTCCGGTATCTCGCCATGCACAAGCCTTCCGGTTACGTCACGACACATGCCGATGAACGCGGGAGAGAAACGGTGTATGCATTGCTCCCGCCCGGGTTGCCGTGGATGTTCCCCGTGGGCCGGCTGGACAAAGACTCCTCCGGGCTTCTGCTCTTCACGAACGACGTGCGATGGGGAGAGATGATCAGTAGTCCGGACCATCACATTCCGAAGACCTACAAGGTCACCGTGGACCGCCCGTTGGACGATCGGGATCTCGATGTGATGCGGAACGGGATGACGCTGGACGATGGGACCGTGCTCCTGCCGGTGGGTGTCCGGCGCGGGCCACAGGGTGGATCTTCCGTGGCACTCACGCTCACCGAAGGGAAGAACCGTCAGGTCCGGCGCATGATGGAGCATTTCCGGTATGAGGTGGAGACCCTGGTCCGTACCGCAATAGGGCCTATCACCCTGAAGGGATTGGCGGTGGGCGAGGTCAGGCCGGTCACCTCCGACGAACGGCGTCTCGTTGGCGAGTTCAAGATGAAGGAGAAGAAATGACAGCGGTTGTGTGTCGCAGCATCGAAGTGGTGGTGTTCCGTATCAACCAGGACCGCGTGGAGTACCTGGTGCTCAAGCGTTCCATGGAGGAACGGGCACATCCCGGCATGTGGCAGATCATCACCGGAATGCTGGAAGAGGGGGAAAACGCAGTGGCTGCGGGCCTCCGCGAGGTCCAGGAAGAGGCCGGATTGGCTCCCCTCAAGCTGTGGAACGTTCCTCTGGTGAATTCGTTCTACAATGCAACGACGGACACCGTGCATATGTGCCCTGTCTTTGCCATCCAGGCCGATCCGGGGGCGGTTGTCGCTCTTTCTGAAGAGCATATGGACTTCGGATGGTATCCCTACACCGTTGCCCGGGAGCGATTGGTGTGGCCTGCCCACCGCGAGTCCCTGGAGATCGTGGAGGGATATATCGTCCGGGGGAGCGAAGCTGCCGATCGGCTTGAGCTTCCTGTTCCTTGATAGTCTGAGGTCGATTCTCTATCTTGTAGTGTTTTGCCATAACTGTGCCGGCCATTTATAGGACAGGAGATCTCGTGAGCGTGCTCGTCGTCGGTTCCGTTGCCCTCGATTCGATCGAAACCCCGTTTGGGTCTGTCAAGGACGCCGTTGGCGGGTCAGCAACGTACATATCCGCCGCCGCAAGCTACTTCGTCAGCCCGATCCGCCTCGTGGGCGTTGTCGGGGGCGACTTCCCTCGTGAAGGCATGGCGTTCCTGGAGGAACGCAAGATCGACCTGGAAGGCCTGGAGGTGATCCCCGAAGGGAAGACCTTCCGCTGGGGAGGCAGGTACCACTACGACCTGAACGAGCGCGACACGCTCTTTACCGACCTGAACGTCTTCGAGAAATTCGATCCGAAGATCCCGGAGCGCCACCGGAAGATCCGCACGGTGTGCCTCGGGAACATCGATCCCGTCCTCCAGCGCAAAGTGCTCGAGCAGATGGAGAGCCCGCGTATCGTGGTATGCGATACGATGAACTTCTGGATCAACGGGAAGCGCGATGAACTCGTCAAGACCCTGAAGATGATCAACGTCGTGATCCTGAACGACTCCGAAGCGCGTCTGCTCTCACGTGAACCGAACCTGATCAAAGCCGCCAAGGTGATCCGGGGCATGGGGCCGGGCGTCGTCATCATCAAGAAGGGCGAGCACGGAGCATTGTTGCTGACGGAGTCGATGGTCTTCTCGGCTCCGGCATATCCCATGGAGAACATCTTCGATCCGACCGGTGCGGGCGACTCGTTCGCAGGAGGTTTCATCGGCTGGCTTGCGAGGACGGAAGACATGTCCGAAGAGAATCTGAAGCGCGCCGTGATCTACGGCAGCACACTGGCATCGTTCTGCGTCGAGAAGTTCAGCGTCTCCGGTCTCGCAGACCTGACCTGGCTCCGGATCCAGGACCGTTTTCGCGAGTTCCGCGAGCTCTCACGTTTTGATGAGGATTGACCCGCGCCATGAGGGCGATCGATTGGGTTGATGGACATATTCGGTTTCTCGATCAAACGCTCCTCCCTCACGAGGAGCGTTTTGTCGATACGACAGACGTCGCTACCGTCGCGGAAGCGATCCGTGCGTTACGCATCCGTGGGGCGCCGGCCATAGGCGTTGCCGCCGGTTTCGGCGTCGTCGTGGCCGCACAGACGGCGGCGAAGAGTGGCACCGGGGACATCCGTGGTGCCGCACTCGAAGCCATCGATGAACTCGCGTCGACCCGTCCGACCGCGGTCAATCTGTTCTACGCGCTCTCCCGTATGCGTTCGATCGTGATGAACCATCCGGGTGGCAGGGCCCTCGGGGGTGCACTGCTTGCCGAAGCGCGGTCGATACAGGAAGAGGATGTCGTTGCGTGTGATCGCATCGGGACGCACGGTGCTGCGCTGTTCACCGGCAAGACCCGGTTCCTGACCCACTGCAATGCCGGAGCCCTTGCCACGGCAGGCATCGGGACCGCGATCGGCGTGATCACCACCGCAGCACACCAGGGCAACGTTGAGCGGGTCTTTGTGGATGAGACCCGGCCGTTGCTGCAGGGTGCGCGGTTGACGGCATGGGAACTCCAGAGGGCGGGCATCGAGGCCGTGCTCATCACGGATAATGCGGCCGGGAGCGTGATGCGGGCGGGGAAGGTGGATGCGGTGATCGTCGGTGCTGACCGCATCGCAGCGAATGGCGACGCCGCCAATAAGATCGGCACCTATCCCGTTGCGGTCCTTGCCAGGCACCATGGCATCCCGTTCTATGTGGCTGCGCCGCTGTCCACGATCGACCGCGCACTTGCATCGGGGGATGCGATCCCGATCGAAGAGCGGGCACCCGAAGAGATCAGTGAGTGGGCGGGCAAGCGTGTCACGGCCGATGGTGTCCGGGTCTTTGCCCCCGCCTTCGATGTGACCCCGCACGAACTCATCACAGCGATCATCCCCGACGCGGGTGTCCTCATGCCCCCGTTCGGGCCATCCATCGCAGGGACAGTCCACAACGGATGATCGTCACGACAGATGCCATCGTCCTGAAGACGATGAAATACCGGGATACGAGCCAGATCATCACGCTTTTCTCACGTGAGCACGGTAAGCTCTCCGTGGTGGCGAAGGGGATCCGGAACCGCCAGAAAGCGGGTGCCGGTGGGGCGGAACCGATGAGCTGCGTCCGGGCCGTGATCTATAAGAAACCCGGCAAAGACCTCCATTTGATGTCCCAGTGTGACCGGCTTCCGTTGTTCAAGGGGCTGTCCGACGACCTGAAGCGTATGGCAGGGGGGATGGCCGCCGTGGAGCTGACCAACCTGTCCCTTCCTCCAGAAGAAGCCAACGCAAACGTTTTCGAGCTGCTGTCACTTACCCTGGAAATGCTCGGAAATGCAACTCATAGCCCCGAAAATGCGTTATACTATTACGAGATGCAGCTTCTCGGCATACTGGGATTCCGGCCAGAACTGAGAAATTGCGTCGAGTGCGGCCGGTCTCTGGCGATGATCGCGGAGGACGGCCTCAGGCATTGTTCCATCAGTACACACGGATTGATCTGTTCCGGGTGCGAGGACCGCGGGTTTGGTGGTGAGCGGGTGTCCCTGGCGGCACTGGGTGCGTTGACCGGCCTTCAGGACGCGCGACACCCCGAGGCAGCATCCCGCATCATACTCCCGGGGGCAATGCGGGATGAAGTGGGCGGTGCGCTGAGGCATCTGGTCCTTCATCATCTGACAGGGATGAAGCCGCTGCAGTCTGAAAAGGTGTTTTACATGCTCGGGTAGAACTACTAGAACGGAGGAAGGCGTCATGGTGAAGAAGTATGTGGTCGCATCGGTGGTCCTGGTGATCGTTGGTGTCGTGCTCGGCACGGTGATGGTGTCGTCGTTCGGGAACGGTGTGGATCTCGGGTTGGCGTACGGCGGCGACGAGGTGAAGCTCGGCGGCCCGGCTCCTGTGGCGATGCAGAATTCGTCTGTCAGGGCATTGAGCGACAACTTCGCTGCAGTGTCGAAAGCGGTGTCACCCTCGGTCGTTGCGATCAAGACGACGACGGTGGCCAAGGAACGTCCGAAGAACATGCCGCGCGACTTCTTCCATTTCTTCAATCCTGATGAGGACGGGCAGCCGTCGCAGGGATATGGGTCGGGCGTTGTCCTGACGGCCGACGGGTACATTGCCACGAACAACCACGTGGTGGCGGATGCCGCGGAGAATGGCATTGAAGTGATCTTCGATGAGAAGGTACAGTACAAGGCGAAGCTGATCGGAACGGATCCGTCGACCGACCTGGCGGTCATCAAGGTCGACGCCAAAGGGCTCATCCCCGCGGCACTCGGCAACTCCGAGAATGTGCACGTCGGCGAATGGGTGCTCGCCATCGGGAATCCGCTCGGCCTGACCTCCACCGTCACCGCCGGTATCGTCTCCGCCATCGGACGGAACATCAATATCATTCAGGACCAGTACGGTATCGAGAGCTTCATCCAGACCGATGCTGCGATCAATCCCGGCAACAGTGGTGGTGCGCTGCTCAATATGAGCGGCGAGGTCATCGGCATCAACACTGCGATCGCCACGACCAATGCCCGGTATCAGGGCTACGGGTTCGCGGTACCGGTGAACATCCTGAAGACCGTTTCCTCTGACCTGATCAGGTTCGGCGAGGTCAAGCGCGGATACATCGGGGTGTCGATCACGACCATTGATCAGACCATGGCCAGCGCACTTGGCATGAAAGAGGCCAAGGGCGTCAAGATCGAGAAACTGGTCGACGGTGGAGCTGCCGCCGCCGCGGGCCTCAAAGAGCTGGACGTCATCCTTGAGATCGACGGCCGGGAAGTGAACAAGAACAACGAGTTGCAGTCCTACATCGCAACACGGCATCCGGGCGATGTGGTGACGCTGAAGATCTTCCGGGAAGGGAAGACCTTCGAAAAGAAAGTGACGCTCCGTCCGCGCTCGCAGGACGCGACTCTCGCAAGCAGCTCCGGGGAGAAAAAGGAAGAGCCGGCCGAAATTGCGGACGCGGCGCGGACACTCTCCTTCGACGCGCTCGGGATGACCGTCCGCGTCCTGACCGCAGAGGAGAAGAAGGAGCTGGAGGTCGAACGGGGTGTCCTTGTTTCGGATATCAAACCGTTCGGCGAGGCTGCCGAGCGTGGCATCGGGAAGCACGATGTGATCCTGGAGGCCGACCGTAAGCCTGTCTCCACGCCGGCGGACCTGAAAAAGGCGATCGCGGCCCGGAAATCGGGCGATGCCATCCTCCTGCGCATCAAGCGGGCGGAGCAGACGGCCTATCTGGCGATCCAGATCCCGTGATCGCTCTATGCTGTTCAAAATGCAGGGGTTCCGGCTGTCCGGAACCCCTGCGTGCGTTCTGGCGGGGCCCAGACAAGGCTTGACAAAGCCCCCCTTTGAACGTATATTTTTCTATACGTATTTGGGATTTCACACAGGAGGGGGTAGGAACTTCAGCGCACCTAGGAATGGAAGCGGCTTTTCGGGGCGGATGAACGCAAAGGTTCTGATTCTGAACCAGAATTATGAACCGATGAGCGTGGTGAATGTGAAGAAAGCCATTGCTCTCCTCTATCTCGGCAAAGCAGAGTTGATCGAGGCCCAGAACGGGCAGATGGTCAGGGCTGTGACTGTTTCCATGGCCTTTCCCAGCATCGTACGGCTATCTATGTTCGTGAGGGTGCCGTACAAGAAGATCATCCTTTCCCGCAAGAACATCCTTCGCCGTGACGGCCACCGGTGCCAGTTTTGTGGCCGGGCTGATCTGCCCCTCACGGTGGATCATGTGATGCCGGCGTCCCGCAATGGCGAAGACAGCTGGGAGAATCTCGTGTGTGCCTGTGTCCGGTGCAACAACAAGAAGGGTGACCGGACACCAGAGGAAGCGCTTATGCCGTTGCGGCGAAAACCCATGCGGCCCAATCATGTGACGTTCATCCGCCATGTGGTCGGGTCGCTCGACGAACGCTGGAAGCCCTACCTTTTCCTGAATTGACGTCCTTCTCACGCTGTCCCTCCTGAGTCCCTATTACATTGGATAGTATGACGCAGAAAAAGACCATCTTGAGCGGTATGCGTCCCACGGGTAAACTGCATCTCGGCCACCTCGTGGGGGCATTGGAGAACTGGGTCGCCCTCCAGGGCGAGTACAACAACTACCACCTGATCGCGGACTATCACGTGCTGACGACGAACCTGGATTCGTCGCAGATCTATGCCAACTCCATCGACATGACGATCGACTGGCTCGCCGCCGGCATCGATCCTGCCCGGAGCCCGATCTTCCGGCAGTCGCAGGTGAAAGAACACACCGAATTGCATCTGCTGTTCTCGATGCTGATCACGGCCGCACGGCTTGAGCGCAACCCCGCGGTCAAGGATCAGGTGCGCGACCTGAACATCGAGAACATCACGTACGGCCATCTGGGGTATCCCGTGCTCCAGGCCGCGGACATCCTCCTGTACAAGGGCGACCTCGTGCCGGTGGGCGAGGACCAGGTCCCGCATGTCGAGATCGCGCGCGAGATCGCGCGCCGGTTCAACACACAGTACGGCGACGTGTTTCCCGAGCCGGAACCGAAGCTCACGAAGTTCGCACGCCTGCCGGGACTGGACGGCAAGCGCATGAGCAAGTCGGTCGGGAATACGATCCTGCTGTCCGACCCGCCCGACGCGATCCAGCAGAAGATGCGTGGAGCCGTCACGGATGTCCAGAAAGTACGCAAGAACGACCCGGGCCGGCCCGAGGTCTGCCTGGTCTTCACCTATCATCAGAAGTACAACCCGGGAGAGACGGCCGAGATCGAGACGGGATGCAGGTCGGGAGCACTTGGCTGCGTGGATTGCAAGAAGCGCGCATGCGCGAAGATCACCGATGCGCTCACGCCGTTCCGCGAGAAACGCGCCTACTTCGATGCGCATCCCGGTGAGGTGGAGGAGATCCTGAAGGACGGCGAGTCGCGTGCCCGGGTCCGGGCCGCGGAGACGATGGCCGAGGTCCGCACCGCAATGAAGTTCGGATGAGAACGTGTACCGCGTAAAACTCACGGATTTCGAAGGTCCGCTGGACCTCCTGCTGTTCTTCATCAAACGCGACGAACTGGATATCACGAATATCCCGATCTCGCGCATCACGCAGGAGTTCCTCGAGTACCTCCATTTGATGGCATCGCTCGACCTCGAGGTGGCCGGCGATTTCATCGTGATGGCCGCCACCCTGATGCAGATCAAGGTGCGCATGCTGCTGCCCCGTGACGAGAATGCCACGGAAGAAGAGGACCCGCGTGCTGAGCTGGTGCGGCGCCTCATCGAATACAAACGCTTCAAGGAGATGTCGCAGGAACTCGGCACCATGGAAGGAGAGGCGCGGAAGGTGTACTACCGCAAATTCTTCGAGGCCGATCCGCGCGAGCTTGTCGAAGAAGAGGACGACAGTTTCCTCAAGGACGTCTCGCTCTTCAATCTGATCTCCGCCTACAAGTCCGCGCTCGATCAGATGCCGCGCAAGGTGGTGCATGAAGTGCAGCTGTTATCGGTGTCGGTGGACGAGCAGATGAGTTTCGTCATGGACTTTCTGCGTGTGCATGGCCCCACGACGCTTCTCGCCCTTGTCGCGCATATGGTTGAAAAGATACGTATCATTGTGACGGTCATGGCTGTGCTGGAACTGACGAAGAACAAGGTCGTTGCACTCTCGGTGGTCGAGGGTCGCGAGGATATTGGCATCCGTCCCCTCACGCCCCTGGTCCCCATGAATCTGGCGAAAGTATGAGTTCTGACGCACCCACACCGCCTGTCAGCAGGCAGATCCTCGATATTCTGGAAGCATTGATCTTTGCCTCGGACGAGCCGCTGTCCCTTCGCCAGTTGCAGGACCTGCTCGACTATCTTGGCGAGGCCGAGCGCCCGAAATCCCTCAATCAGGATGTGATCCAGAGTGCCATCGAATTCCTGAACCGGGAGTATGATGCGCAGGGGCGCAGCTTCCGTATCAGCCGCATCGCTGGCGGCTTCCAGTTCTCCACCAAGCCGGAGTTCGGGATCTGGCTCGGACGCCTGGTGCGCGAGCGATCGAAACGCAAACTCTCCGTCTCCGCCCTCGAAAGCCTCGCCGTCATCGCGTACAAGCAGCCCGTCACCAAACCCGAACTCGAGGCTATCCGCGGCGTGAACGCGGATTACGTGCTGCGCACCCTCATGGAGCGCAATCTGGTCACCATCGTCGGACGTGCCGCAACCCCGGGGCGCCCTCTCCTCTACGGCACGACACGGGAATTTCTCAAGCACTTCGGACTCAACGACCTGTCCGACCTGCCCAAACCGCGTGAGATCGATGAACTCATGGCGGAGGCGGAATACGAGGTCGAGAAGCGCATGCTCAAGGAACTGGAGGAGAAGCGGGAGGCGGAAGAGGGGAAGAATGACGACCCGGACCTCCAGCTCGTCTCGGGAGAAGAATGATGCCACAGCAACGACGGCAGGGACAGAGTGGACCCCGGCGCGATGCGCGCCCCGGAAAGCCCGGACGCTCCAGCAAGGACGCAGGCCAGGGATCGTTCCGCAGTGGTGCACAGGATCATCGGGACAGGCCGCATGGATCCAGGGGCAAGGCGGGAGGCCCACGGCCTTCCGGCACACGGACATGGGACCGAAAGAAGAGTGCACCTGTACGCCGGCGGACCGCCGGCTCATCTGCCCGGCCCGTCAAACCCGCGCACATCGACAAGAAGCCCGTCATCGGAAAGCAGGCGACCGGTGATTCCATCCGCCTCAATCGCTATCTCAGCATGTGCGGTGTTGCTTCCCGCCGGAAGGCCGATGCATTGATCGTCGGCGGCGAGGTCTCCGTGAACGGCGCGGTCGTCACCGAACTCGGTACCCTTGTCCATCCGGGAAAGGACCGCGTCTTCTACAATGGCAAGGAAGTCGCCGCCGTCGACGCCCCGGTGTATCTGGTGTTGAACAAGCCGCGCGACACCATCACGACATCGAGCGACGAACGGGGCCGCACGACGGTGATGGATATCCTTCACGCGCGGAAGCGCGTGTATCCGATCGGGCGCCTGGACAGGAACACGACCGGCGTGCTGCTCTTCACCAACGACGGCGATTTCGCGCACCGTCTCATGCATCCGAAGTTCAAGATCCCCAAAGCGTACCTGGTGACCTGCGATGAGGCCGTGACCCGCGAACACCTGGATGAACTCAGGAAAGGCGTCAGGCTGGAGCGGGCCATGACCGCGCCTGCGGAAGTGATCGTGATCCCCGGGGGCAAAGGCAAAGAGATCGGGATCACCATCCATGAAGGGATGAACCGTCAGGTGCGCAGGATGTTCGAGGTCCTTGGCTATGATGTCCGCAAACTGGACCGCGTCGCATATGGTCCGATCACGAAGGAAGGATTGCCGCGCGGTGCATCCCGGGCGTTGACACCGCAGGAAGTGCGCTCCTTGAAGTCCATGGCAGGTATCGAGAAAGAATGACCCATGTCGCTCCGACACTCCGCCGTTCCCGCATGTGCTCTTGGTCTGATGCTTTTGCTCTCCGGCTGTTCCTCTTCGGTCTACCGTGATGTCTACCCGACGCTCATCGACGGCCACTACGACTCCGAATTTCCGTACAAGGGGTGTTCCCGGCAGCTCGAAGAGATCAGCGAGACGGTCCAGATGCTGAACTGCATCGCGTATTACCGGACCTATCCATTCAGTCCCGAAGAAACGATGACCCGGGAAGGGATCACCCCGGACGTGTTGGAGGCCAGGGAGGCCTCCTCGGTGTACGTCAACAGTACATCCGCGGGGACGGCGACGGTCGTGTACTACAACGACCGGAATATCGCTCTCCTGACCTGTGCGCACATCGTTGATTTCGAGGATACGCTCATCTCCTATTATATCGGAGAGGACCGGCGCCCCACGCGATTCGTCAGGAGCGTTGCCGTGAAAGAGAAGCAGACCAACTATGTGGCGACACTGCCGGAAGGCGGTGAGGTCGAGATCCTTGCGATGGACCGGGCCACCGACATCGCCCTGGTCGGCAAGCGCTTCATTGCCGAGCCGCCGGCCCTTCCGCGGGTCTTCAACTACCCCGCCGGTCATGCACGCGACCTGGAGTGGGGGACGTTCGTCTACCTGTTCGGCTATCCGTCGGGCTACAAGATGGTGACCAAAGGGATCATCAGCAGCCCGAACAAGGACAAGCGCGGGACGTTCATGGTCGACGCGATGTTCGCCCGTGGCTTCAGCGGTGGTATCGCTCTCGCCATACGGGACGGTGTCCCGAATTTTGAACTCGTCGGCATCATCAAGCTTGTGTCCGCCCATTCGTCGTACTTCCTGACCCCGATGAAGGAGAATGGGGATGTGGTGTACGACCCATCGACCCCCTATACCGGAGAAATGTACGTTGAGCGGAAGACCGAAGTGGAGTCCGGCATCACCGTTGCTGTTCCGGTGGAAGCGATCCGTGACTTCATCCGTTCCAATAGCGATGCGATCCGGGCACGTGGCTACGTGCTCACCGGATTCCTGAAACCGGACTGACCGAACCCGATGCCAGATCAAACATGGGGAGTGTTGCTCTCCGATAGTGCCCTCGCCCGTCGTATTGAGACCGCTGATGCAGCCGTGGGTGTGACCTCGGCGGAGATCCATGCCCGGCTCCATCCCGGCAGCGGGGCGGTGGCGGAACAGATCGCAGGCGGGGTCGCCGTGTTCGTCGGCCTGGATTCGCCGCTCACGCAAGCGATCGGAACCGGTATGCGCGGTCCGGTGACCGCTGCCGATGTGGACCGCCTCGAGCGGTTCTTCTCCACCCGCGGATCAGCGGTGCATATCGAGTTGTGCCCGCTTTCGGACCCCTCCCTGACCGAGGAGCTCGGGCGGAGAGGCTACCGCGTGCAGGAGTTCACGAATGTCCTCGTGCGCAAGATCCGCGTCATCGAGACCCCACCCGCCGGGAGTTCGGGCATCAATGCCCAGATCTGTCTTCCTGCGGACGCCGACCTCTGGGCGCGGACGGTAGCTCTTGGTTTCGGCGGCGAACTTGACCAGTCAAGCGAGAATGTGGCCGTATTGCGGGATCTCTTCCTCCAGCCGGACACGAAGGGTGTCCTTGCGTGGGTGGACGGGCGGCCTGCCGGAGGCGGTGCGCTCACCGTGCATGACGGTGTCGCGGCGATCTTCGGCGCCAGCACCGTGCCGTCCTTCCGGCGCCTCGGCGTTCAGAGTGCCGTCATACGTGCCCTCATCAATCTTGCCGTGAAGACTGAGTGTGATATTGCGTATACGCTGACCCGCCCGGGAAGCGCTTCGCAGCGGAATGTGGAACGCCAGGGTTTCCGGGTCGCCTATACCCGGTGCACAATGATGCACTCGGCCTGATGTCCATCACTCGATCGGATCTCCCTATGTCCGGATCTTCCACACCATCCAGCCGCCGACGCTTTCTGCAGACGGCGGGTTCGTCCCTCGCCGCCACCAGCCTCCTTCCCGCACTCGTGTCGGCAGGCACGGGGACCATCATCAAGCCACCGCGGCTCCGCGCGGGCGATACCGTCGGCCTGATCAATCCGGCCGGTGCGACGTATGTCCTCTCCGACCTGGAGGTCGTACAGGAAGTGCTCTCCGCTCTCGATCTCAAGGTCAGGATCGGGGCGCATTGTGCCGACCGCTACGGCTATCTGGCAGGTACCGATGAGGCGCGCGCCGCGGATGTGAACGCCATGTTCGCCGATCCCGCCGTCCGCGCCGTGATGGCTGTGCGCGGGGGATGGGGATGTAACCGCATACTCCATCTTCTCGACTATGTCGCGATCGCACACCATCCCAAGATCCTGGTCGGCTACAGCGACATCACCTCGTTGCTCGTCGCATGTTTTGCGAAGGCCGGATTGATAACATTCCATGGTCCCGTAGGCACATCGACCTGGAATCAGTTCTCCGTTGGGCATTTCAAGCGGGTGCTGATGGAGGGTGCTGCCGACACATTCGTCAATCCGCGTTCGATCGGTGACAATCTCGCTCAGACCCGCGACAGGATCACCACCATCACGCCCGGCAAGGCGCGAGGGCGGTTGGTAGGCGGGAACCTGTCAGTACTGACCGCGATGCTGGGATCCCCATACCTGCCCCCGTGGGAACAGACGATCCTCTTCCTGGAAGAGGACAGCGAACATATCTACCGCGTGGACCGTATGCTCACGCACCTGCGGATCGCGGGCGTGCTCGATCGCGTTGCCGGCGTGGTGATCGGGAAATGCACCGGATGCGATCCGGGCGAAGGATATGGTTCCCTCACGCTCGAGGATGTGTACCGGGATATCATCGCACCGTCCCGGATGCCAGCATTCGCGGGCGCGATGATCGGACACATTGAGAATAAATTCACCGTGCCCGTCGGGGCGCTGGCGGAGATCGACGCCGAAGCAGGTTCGATACGATTGCTCGAGAGCGCGGTGCAATGACGGCGAACCTGTTCGACATTCCAGGGTGGGATACGGACGGGGAACTGATCACGCCTCTTGCGGACGCTCCTGATTTCCGGGTCGAACGCATCATTTCCCGTGGAGACGTGACACCCGACGGTTCGTGGTACGACCAGGCCCATGATGAATGGGTGGTCGTGCTGCAGGGTGAAGGAGTTGTTGAAGATGATCGCGGAATGTGCACCGCTCTGAAGGCAGGGGATTCCCTGTTCCTCCCCGCGCATCTGCGCCACCGTGTTGTGCACACCTCTGCCGTTCCTCCGTGCATCTGGCTTGCGGTGCACGGCAATGGTCCGGCGCAGGGCGAATGACCGATCCTGACTGTGAACGAATCCATCATCGAGGGACCCATGGCATCACGAGTTGCACGGCTGTTCTCCGAATCAGATCTTGCCCGCATCAAGGCGGCGGTCGTCGAGGCCGAAGGTAAGACCTCCGGCGAGATCGTTCCTTTCGTTGTTGAGCGCAGCGACGACTATGAGGTGGCGGAATGGCGGGGAGGGGCACTCCTGGGAACGACGGTTGCCATCATTTTTGCCGCCCTGCACGAGCTCACCGATCTCTGGCTGCCGGTGAATTTCGCCGGCCTCGTCGCCATCTCGATCGTCGCCTTCGTTGGAGGGATGGTCGGTACACGGTTCGTGCCCTCGCTGGTCCGCCTTCTTGCCGGACGAGAACTGATGACCCACCACGCCGGCCGGAGGGCCGCCGAAGCGTTCGTTGCCGAGGAGGTATTCCAAACGCGGGACCGGACGGGCATCCTCCTTTTTGTGAGCCTGCTGGAACGGACGGTCATCGTGGTTGGCGATGCCGGCATCAATGCCCACGTCCAGAAGACGGAATGGGATGACATCGTTGCGATGATCGTCGATGGCCTGAAGAAGAGCACTCCTGCCGATGGGATGGTCCGTGCCATCAATGCCTGCGGTGCGCTGCTTGAACGTCAGGGCGTGGCCCGGAAGACTGATGACACCGATGAACTGTCGGACGGACTGAGGATGAGCGACCGATGATGGCCTCTCTCTCCACCCGCCGCCTCGTTGGGCCGCTGCTCGTTGCACTGCTGGCGGTCGGTTGCATCCGGCCCGTTGCCGTGGCCGCGGAGATCCCCTTCCTCGGGGGCCGCGTGAATGACAACGCCGGGATCCTCTCGCTGGATACGCAGCGCGAACTGGAGGAGATCCTTCGCATGCATGAGGACTCCACGTCGAATCAGATCGCTGTTCTCACGATCACCAGTCTGGAAGGCGAACCGCTCGAAGACTATTCGCGCCGTGTGGTGATGACCTGGAAGCTCGGACAGAAAGGGAAGGATAACGGCGTCCTGCTGCTCGTCGCGAAGGACGACCGGAAGGTCCGGATCGAGGTCGGACGCGGATTGGAGGGGCAGCTGACGGATGCGGTCGCATCGTCCATCATGCGGCACGAGATCCTTCCGCATTTCAAGGCGGGCGACTATGACCGTGGCGTTCGTGCCGGAGTTGATGCGATCATCGGTACGATCAATGGTGCCTATACGGCCGATGAGAGCGATCCATCGCAGATGGATACCGGCACCGGGATCCTGGCCTTCCTGTTCTTCCTTCTCGTCGTCGGGATCTTCACGATGGTGGCGTTCGCGACGCCGGGATGCGGAGGGTGGTTCCTCTATGCCTTCCTCCTCCCGTTCTGGGGTGTCTTCCCCCCGGCCACACTCGGATCAACGGTCGGACTTCCCATGTTCGGGCTGTATGCCATCGGCATGCCGATCGCGAAGATCCTCCTCGCGCGGACAGCGTGGGGAAAGAAGTTCACCAAGAAATTCGGTGGATCCATGCGGTCGGGGAAGGGTGGTGGCGGCTGGAGCAGCTGGAGCTCGGGTGGGTCAAGTTCTTCTTCGGGCGGCAGCAGCTTCTCCGGTGGCGGCGGGAGCTTCTCGGGCGGTGGTTCCTCCGGAAGCTGGTAAGCACGATACGCACAAAAGGCCAGGACCATGGTACTCGACACGCTGTCCTCAGCAACCCGGTATGCCTCGTTGCACAGGTCGTTCGACGCGGCATTCGCGTTCCTTCGTACGCTCGACCCGGCGACCCTCGAGCCCGGCACGTACACCATCGATGGTGAGAATGTGTATGCGTCCGTGAGCCTCGGGTCCGGCAAGAAGGAGAGTGACGCGCAGCTGGAGGCGCACCGGACCTACATCGATGTGCAATATGTCGTCCGCGGCACCGAGCACATGGGATGGCGGCACCTGAACGAGTGCACGCACGTGAGCGTGCCGTACAATGCAACCGCCGATGTGGAGTTCTTCGCCGATGCGCCGGCGACATGGGTGACAGTTCACCCGGGCTCGTTCGTGATCTTCTTCCCCGCTGATGCGCATGCTCCCATGGTGTCCGCTGACACTCTCCTTAAAGTCGTCGTCAAGATACGGGCCTGACAGCCGATGAACCATCCGCTCTCCGCAAAACCGTGGCCACTTCTCGTCGTCGCCAGCGCTACAGGGCTCGGGTTGCTGGCACCGCTCACCGCCTCCGGCCAGATGGCACTCCCTGCGCCCGTGCACGTTGCCGGCCACATCATCACGCTGGTGATGCTGGCCGATCTTGTCGTCCGTTGGAAGCGCAACGGCGGCCTGGCAGCCTACGGCTACCGCTGGCTCGCCGCAGACCTGCTGGCGGCGTTGCCTCTCGGGTTGATCACCGGGATCCCTGGTCTGGAGGTGCTCCGGCTCGCGAAACTCGGGCGCGTGGTACAAGCGATGCGGGACCTCTGGTCCGTGTACATCGATAAATGGAACACCTTCCGCCTGCTCTATTCAGGCATCTGGATCGCGTTCGTCGTGCACTGGCTCTCCTGCGGTTGGCTTGCGCTGCGTGCGGCCAGTACGGATCTGGACAACACGGGGAACACCTACCTCCGTGCACTGTATTGGACCGTCACCACCCTCACGTCGGTCGGGTATGGAGATATCATCCCGCGTACCGATGTTGAGACGCTCTATGCCATCCTCGTCATGGCGGCCGGCGTGGGCATGTTCGGCTATGTGATCGGTAACATCGCGCATATCATCACCAATATGCATCCGTCCCGTGTCCGCTACATCGAAACAATGGAAGGCCTGAACGCGTTCATGGAGTACAGGGGCCTCCCTTCGCAACTCCAGCACCGCATCAGAGAGTACTATGCGTATCGCTGGGAGAAACGGTTGGGGTTCGATGAATCCACGATCCTGAACGATCTGTCGGTGTCGCTCCAGGGCGAGGTCTCGCTCTTCCTCAAGAAGGATGTGATTGAGAAGGTCCCGTTCTTCAAGGGCGCAACCGAAGAGCTGGTGCGGGAGATCTCCCTGGCCATGCAGCCCCGTGTGTATATGCCCGGTGATCCCATCTTCCGCGCAGGGGAACAAGGCGAAGAGATGTTCTTCATTGGCCGCGGCGAAGTGCACATTCTCGGAAAGGATGGATCGTCGATCCAGGCCGTGCTGCGGGATGGTGATTTCTTCGGCGAAGGAGCCCTTGTTCTTGGACAACCGCGGAGCGCTACGGTGCGCGCCGTCGGATATTGCGACCTGTATGCTCTGGACAAGCCGTCCTTCAAAAGTATCATGCAGCGGCATCCCGAATTCGCCGCGCATATTGAGGCCATGATCAAGGAACGTTTCGGGCCACATCGCTAGGGACATTTATGGTGTCAGAATTCTTCCGCCGGCATGCCCTGCTCTTCCTGGCAGGGATCGGGGGCATGATCGTGTTCGTGTGGAGTCTTCCACGGATCGCCCCGGGGGCATCGTTCGATCTCTCGCTCAGCCGGGCGGAGATCATGCACCGGGGTGCAGAGTACCTGAGCACTCTCGGTTTCGATGCCAGGGATCTCCATCAGGATGCGTGGGTGGAGTTCGATGTCACCACGCACACGGTACTCCAGGAACAGTTGGGCATGGAGAGCGCCAACGCACTCTTTCGCAGCGACACCAGTGCAAGTCATGAGTGGACCCTGAGCTGGTACGACCGGTCGGTCACACAGAGCCAGTCCGTGCGGAGTTATCGGGTGTGGTTGAGCCCCCGTGGCAGGCCGCTCGGATTCGAATATCAGGTCCCCGATACGCTCCGCCTCCCTTCCATCGATCATGAGGCCGCGCGTGCCCTGGCTAAGGAGTTCCTTGAACGCTCCCATGTGTCGGTTGCGGGATTCAAACAGTTGACCGATTCCGATGTGAAGCAGTTGAACCGGATCGATCATAAGTTTGTGTGGGTGAGGACGCAGGATCCCCTCGAAACGACAGTGTCGGTCCGGGTGCAGGGGGACAGCATCGGGGGTTTCCGCGTTTCGTACGGGCCCGCGGGCAACGCACAACGGGTGTTCCTGGACACATTCACCCTGCTGACGTTCTTCTATGCGGTGTCGATGGGGCTGCTGTTCTTCCTGTTCTTCTATATTGTGATCCTCTTTCTCCGGAAATACCACGAGGGAGAGGTGGGGGTGCGGACAGCACTGCTGCTCTTCGCCGGCGTCTATCTTGCGGCAGTTCTGGCAACGATCAACAGCTACCCGTCGTCGGCGTCGCACCTGGCCATCGGTGATATGAACAAGGCCAACACGCGCCTCGTGATGGTCGGCATGCAGGTCCTCATCATCCAGGTCTTCTTCTCTGTCCTTGCCTTCGCGGCCTGGAGCGTCGGTGAATCCTCTGCGCGGTCCGTTGCGCCGACCAAGCTCACCGGCGTGGATAGCGCATTGTTCCGGCAGTACTTCACCCGTGATCTGGGGTCAGGCCTCCTCCTCGGCTATGCCTGGGCAGGGGTGGCGCTCGGAATCCTCTCCATCTTCGTCTCGGTCATGTCCGGCCGGCCAGGGTTCTCCATCATGGCAGCCTCGCTGGATGGCGTGCCGGAATCATTTCTTCCCGCGCTCCAACCGATCCTCGGTATGTTCGCGACGGCTGTCCTCACCGAAGTGGTCTTCCGCATCTTCTTCCTGAGCTATATGCGGGAAAGGACGCGCCGGCATTGGCCCGGGATCCTTCTCTCGACCCTCCTCTGGACCGCATCGGGGTCCATGCTGTGGAGCCAGCCCCTGGGATCATTCGGTCCAATCGTGGGATTCCTTGCCATGGCCGTGTTCGGGCTCTTCCTGGCCTATCTCTATCTGCGCTATGATGCCGTCACAGCGATCGTTGCGAACTTCTGCATGTCCGCACTCTCCGCTGCGGTTCCTATGCTCGCATCGACCGGAGGATATGGACGCATCATGGGCGTGCTCTTTGCGGCGATCATGATGGTTCCTGTGGTCGTCGGCATCATCGGCGTGATGCGGAACCGGCATTTTGCGTTCACGGGCGAGACACGGCCGACACACATCCAGAGGATCAGCGAACGCGAGCGTATGGAAAAGGAGCTGGAGATCGCACGCAATGTGCAGATCAGTCTCCTCCCGAAATCCCAGCCAGAGATCGGCGGATTCGACATCGCCGGGATCTGTATCCCCGCGAAGGAGGTGGGGGGCGACTACTATGATTTCGTGTCCCTGCCCGATAACCGCATCGGCATCGCCCTGGGCGACGTTTCAGGGAAGGGCGTTCCCGCTGCCATCTATATGACCCTGACCAAGGGCATCCTGCAATCGCACGCCGAAGAAGGGGTGTCGCCGCGGTCGGTGCTCATCAAGGTCAACAGCCTGATGTACCGCACCATCGAACGCAATTCGTTCGTCAGCATGTTCTACGCCATCCTCGACGTGAGCAACAGGAAGATCCGGTATGCACGTGCCGGCCAGTGTCCGGTGATCCTCATTCAGGGCGCAGGCGGCCAGGGCTCCTCGGTGTCGCCGCGCGGTATGGCGCTCGGGCTTGAGAACGGAACGGTCTTTGATGCCGTGCTCGAAGAGCAGGAATTGCAGTTGGCATCCGGCCAGGTGCTGGCGTTCTATACCGACGGATTCACGGAAGCGATGACGGCGGACGGCGAGGAATTCGGTGAGGAGCGGCTCCTCGCGGCTATCTCGCGCCACCGGGCGCAGAGTGCTTCCGCGCTCATCCAATCCATCTGTGCCGATGTCGCGGCGTTCACCGGCAATGTACCGCAGCATGACGATATGACCCTGGTCGTCGTGCGTGTGTTGTGATCCACTCTCAGGAAGGAATCGTTCCATGCGTCGCTCCTGTGTCACCCTGGCAGTACTGGCTGTAGCTCTGTGCCTGCACCCCACGTCCTTTGCCGATGAGGGGATGTATCCCATCACGGACCTGCATGGACTTGATCTCCGTGCGAAGGGGCTGCATCTCGATGTGCGGGACATCTATAACCCCGGCGGCACAAGCCTGATCGACGCGATCGTGAACATCGGGGGGTGCACGGGCTCGTTCGTGTCGGCGGATGGGCTCATCCTCACCAACCACCATTGCGCCTTCGGGGCGGTACAGGCGGCAAGCACCCCGCAACACGACTATGTGACTCACGGCTTTCTGGCGAACGACCGGGCATCGGAGATCCGGGCGCGTGGCAATACGGTCCGGATCATCGATTCGTATCGCGATGTCTCCGCGGACGTGCTTGGCGCGCTGACCGATCGGATGACGCCCGGTGAGCGGACGCGCGCGATCACGGCACGCACCCGGGAGATCGTGGCCGATGCAGAGAAGGCCCTGCCCGGCAAACGTGCCGAGGTTGCGGAGATGTTCGCCGGCCGTACCTACGTGCTGTTCGTGTATACCTTCCTGCGTGATGTCCGCCTCGTGTACGTTCCGCCCCGGGGGATCGGGGAATTCGGCGGAGAAGAGGATAACTGGATGTGGCCGCGCCACACGGGCGATTTCTCTTTCCTGCGCGCGTATGTTGCGCCCGATGGCTCACCGGCGGACTACGCACCACAGAACGTGCCCTACCATCCGAAGAAATTCCTCCGGATCCAGCCGAACGGCGTCGCCGAGGAGGATCCGGTGTTCATTCTCGGGTATCCGGGCCGAACATTCCGCCATCGCACATCGCACTTCCTTGCGTACGAACGTGATGGCCGGCTGCCGGCTGTCGTGGACCTGTTGGAATGGCAGATCGCAACCATGACCCGCATGGGGTCATCCGACCGGAGCATCGCATTGAAGTACGATGCACGGGTGAAGGGGCTCGCGAATACGTCGAAGAACGCCCGCGGCAAATTTCAGGGACTCCACCGGCTTGCACTCGTCACGAAGAAGCAGGAGGAAGAGCGCAGGATGCAGGCCTTCATCGATGCCGATCCGGCGATGAAGGCAAAATTCGGCACGATGCTGCAGGGCCTGGGCGAGGTCTATGCCGGGCTGACCGCCACGGCGCGGGAGGATGCGCTCTTCGACAACCTCAGGTCAAGTTCGGCATACCTCTCGCTGGCAACGACCGCTACGGAAGGGAGCCGGGAGGTGAAGAAGGCGGACCTCCAGAGGGAATCAGCATTCATGGAGAAGAATCTCGGGCGGACGAAGGATAATGTCCGTCTCGCACTGAAGAACTTCCATGAACCCGTGGACCGCGCGCTGTTCGCGAACCTCCTGGAACGGATGCGGAAACTTCCCGCGGGCAAGGCCGGAAAGGTTCTGGATTCCCTGTTCATGGCCATCGATCAGGCAGGAGGGATGGATCTGTGGCTTGATGGGATGTACCGTGCTGCCACACTCCGGACCCCGGAAGCGGTATTCGCCCTCATGGATGGTCCTGTGGAAGCAATGGCGATGTCGCCCGACCCGTTCATCCGCCTTGCTCTTGCCCTTGCGCCCGTGTACCAGCAGCGCAGGGCCGACCGGCAGGAGACCGACGGCCAGCTCACGCGCCTGCACGCCGACCTTGTCGAGGTCAAGATGGCGTTCCAGAAGACCTCGTTCATTCCTGATGCGAACAGCACAATGCGGCTCACGCTGGGACATGTGCGGGGATATGCGCCTGCTGATGCCACGGTGTACCGTCCGTTCACAACGCTGCGCGGCGTGATCGAAAAGACGGGGATCGAACCGTATAATACCCCGGACGTCGTGATCAGGCTGTACCTTGAGAAGAGATTCGGCCGGTTCGTTCTCCCGGAGTCAAAGCAGCTCCCCGTCGCGATGCTCTACGATCTTGATACGACCGGAGGGAATTCCGGAAGCCCGGTCATGAATGCCGCGGGCGAAGTCGTCGGGGTCAATTTCGATCGCACCTTCGAAGCCACCATCAACGACTATGCCTGGAGTGCAGAGTATAGCCGGTCGATCGCCGTCGATATTCGCTACGTGCTCTGGGTGACGGAGAACGTTGGCGGGGCCACGCACATCCTCAGGGAATTGGGGGTCTAGGACTTCCATGGGGCGGATCACACTGGACATGCCGGAGCGCTTCCCATTCTCGACGGAGATACCGGTCCGGATCGGGGACATCAACTACGGCGGGCATCTCGGCAATGATGCCGTGCTCGCCATCGCGCACGAAGCCCGGCTCCGCTTTCTCGGGTCCATGGGCCATACAGAGCAGGACGTTGCAGGCGCAGGGTTGATCATGCTCGATGCGGTCGTGGTCTACCGGTCGGAGGCGTTCTATGGTGACGTCCTCGTCGTCGAGGTGGCACTGTCCGATCCCCAGGCGACTGGCTGCGACATCCTGTACCGGATGAGCAACCGGGAGAGCCAGAAAGAAGTTGCGCGGGTCAAGACCGGTATCGCGTTCTTCGACTACGGCCGCCGCAGGGTCGTTCCGATGCCTGAGGCGTTCCGCGTGCACGTGCCCCCGGCGCCCCCATCAGGTGCGAAGCAAGGGTGAAACGGGCGGCGGGAAGAAGTGGGGCGCCGTGGTGGAATCTCAGCCGCCCGTTTCGTAGATTTCATTACTAACATTGTCTTTCATAGGTGGAACATCCATGGAACTCGGACGCGTTGAAGGTACGGTGGTCTCGACGGCAAAGACCGGCAGGCTCAAGGGGTACAAACTCCTCCTTGTGAACCTGATCGGGCCGGACACCTCGGCCGGGAGCAATCATGTGGTTGCCGTGGATGCCATCGGGGCAGGGGAAGGCGAGGTCGTTATCGTGGTCCGCGGCAGCTCCGCACGACAGGTGGATGATTTTGCGAATGTCCCCACGGATACCAGCATCGTCGCCATCGTGGATTCCATCGAGTACAAAGGGAAGTCGGTCTTCAGGAAGAACGGCTGACATGAAGCTTGGCAGAGTGACAGGCAAGGTGTGGGCCACGATCAAGGACAAGAAGTTGAACGGCCTGACGCTCTACACCATGCAGCCGATCGACGAAGAGGGAAGAATGTGGGCGGAGAGCTTGTGGTCGTTGACACGATCGGTTCCCGCGAAGGCGACACCGTCTTCTGGGTCGGCGGCGCCGAGGCCACCTTCGCCTTTCCTGACCGTCAGATCCCCAGCGATGCAAGCATCGTCGGTCTTGTGGACCGGCTGGACGTCGGGTCTGGAGCGGACGCATGATCCTCTGCAAGGTGGTCGGCTCCATCGTGTCAACGATCAAACACCCGTCGTACGATCACCAGAAACTCCTGATCGTCAGGCCCGTTGCGCCCGACGGCACATTGAAGTCCGGAACGATGGTCGCAGTGGATACCGTCGGCGCCGGTGAAGGCAATACCGTTCTTGTCGCCTCTGAAGGTCGCGCAGCCATCGAGATCCTCGGATTCTCTGCCCGGCAGCCGCTCCGGAGCGTCGTCGTAGGCATCGTCGATCATCTTGAATCCCGGCAGAAAAAGGTATGACCCCTCAGGATCTCCGCGCATACATTGAACAGGCGGTGCGCGACGCACTCGAAGGCCGTGGCATCCGGGCGACAGGCCGGAGCGTCCCTGTGAATATCTCCGCCCGCCATTGCCACATCCGGCAGGACCATCTTGAGGTGCTCTTTGGCCCGGGGGCGCAACTGACGAAATTCAAGGACCTGATGCAGACGGGCGAATTCGCGGCGAATGAGACCGTGACAGTGGTCGGGAGCAACCGCCGTGTGTTCGAACAGGTACGCATCCTCGGCCCGGTACGCAAGATCACGCAGGTCGAACTTTCGTACACCGACGGCCGCTACCTGGGAATGAACCTTCCGCCGCGCAACTCGGGCGACATCGCCGGCACGCATCCGGTGGTGATCATCGGGCCGAAGGGAGTGCTGCATCTGCCGGAAGGGTGCATCCGCGCGTTGCGGCACGTCCATATCGGTGAAGATGATGCCGCGTCGCTTGGCCTGAAGAACGGACAGATGGTGAGTGTGAAGACCGCGGGTCCCATGTCGGTCACGTTCAACGAAGTGCTCATCCGCGTGGGCAAGAACGCGAAGCGGGAGATGCATATCGATACGGATGAGGCGAACGCGGCGGGATTGGGGATGGGTGCTGTGGGGGAAATACTCAATTAAGAATCAGATAACGAAATCTGATATCTGAATTGCTTAAAATGAATATCCATGAACACGGGAATCGTACGTGATAGATCAGAAAGAAATCAGCGCTATTGTTGAAACCGTCGTTGCACGGTTGAAGGCCGAAGGGAAAGTGTCAGGCCCCACACCGGTGGCCTCCCCGGAGTCGGGGATCTTTGACCGCATCGAAGATGCCCTGGCGGCGGCACGAGTTGCGCAGCCCGTCTGGGCCGCAACGCCGCGTGCCGTCAAGACGAAGGTCATCGATGCCCTGCGTGCCGTGATGCATGCGCATGCCGAGGACTTCGCCCGCCGCGAGTGGGAAGAGACGGGCCTCGGCCGCGTGGCCGACAAGATCGTGAAGATCCATAATGCCGCGAACGCGACGCCGGGCCTCGAGGATCTCGAACCCCGGACGTGGACCGGCAACAAGGGGCTTGTGGTCGAGGATTATGCTCCCTATGGGGTCGTGGGCGCGGTGACACCGTCCACCCACCCCGTCCCCGTGCTCTTCAATAGCCTGGCGATCATCATCGCCCCCGGTAACGCGGTCGTCTTCAATGTGCATCCTGCGGCGAAGAAGGTTTCGGCCTATGCACTCGGATTGTTCAACAAAGCCATCCGCGACAATGGCGGGCCGGCGAATCTGGCGACGATGGCTGCCGAGCCGACGATCGAAAGTGCCAATACGTTGTTCCGTGACAAGTCCGTGCGGCTCATCGGCGCAACGGGCGGGCCGGGACTCGTGAAAGCGGCGTTCTCCGCGGGCAAGAAGGTGATCGCGGCCGGGCCGGGGAACCCGCCCGTGCTGGTGGATGAGACCGCGGATCTTGACCGCGCAGCCCGGCACATCATCGATGGTGCGTCGTTCGACAATAATATCCTCTGCATCGCCGAGAAGGAAGCCTTCGTGGTCGATGCGGTGTACAACCGCTTCATGGATGCGATGGCCCGGGCCGGTGCCGTGCGCCTGACCCGCGACCAGGTGAAGGCCCTCGCAGCAAAGGCGTTCCCGAAGAATGACAGGGGCGAGGTGACCACCAGCCGCGATTTCGTCGGCAAGAATGCGTCGGTCCTGGCCCGTGCGGCAGGCCTGTCGGTCGGTGAGGATGTCCGCCTTCTCTTCGGAGAAGCGGACTTCGACTGCCTCTTCGTGCAGGAGGAGCAGATGATGCCCTACATGCCCGTCGTCCGCGTGAAAGATGTGGAAGAGGGCATCGCGATGGCGAAGAAAGCGGAACACCGGTATGGCCATACGGCCATGATCCACTCGAACAACCTCGACACCATCACACGGTTCGGGCAGATCATGAATACCTCCATCACGGTCGTCAATGGCTCGAGCCTTGTGGGCCTGGGCGGCATGGCGGGAGAGGGCACCTTCTCGCATACGGTGTCCAGTCCGACGGGCGAAGGCGTGTGCACGCCGCGGCACTTTGCACGGACCCGCCGGCTGGCGTTCGGCGGTACACTCAACTTTGTCTAAGCAGAAACAACGATCACTCATACTGAAACGTTCACAACGCACTATCTAAAGGAGCAGGACAATGGCAATGGAAGCACTTGGTATGATCGAGACCCGCGGTATGGTCGGCGCCATCGAAGCAGCAGATGCGATGGTGAAGGCGGCACGTGTGCAGATGGTGGGAAAGGTCCTCGTCGGCGGCGGTCTGGTGACCGTGTTCGTGCGCGGTGATGTCGCGGCATGCAAGGCGGCAACGGATGCGGGTGCAGCGGCAGCCCAGCGCGTGGGCGAGCTCGTGAGCTCCCATGTGATCCCGCGCCCGCACGACGACATCGAATCCATCCTCCCCACGCGGTCTGACAAATAAGAAGGAACACCCGGGTGAACAACCTGATCTCCATCAAACGGGACCTCGTGGAAGTGGGCCGCCGCGTCTATGCGCGCGGCTACGTGGCCTCGAACGACGGCAATATCAGCGCGCGGTTGGATGACAAGCGTGTGGTGATCACGCCGACCGGCGTCAGCAAGGGCTTCATGAGCCCCGAGGATATGTGCGTCGTGGACCTCGACGGGAAAGTGGTGCAGGGGACGAAGAAACCGTCCTCCGAGGTCTTCATGCACCTTGCCGTGTATAAGAACCGTCCGGATATCAACAGCGTGTGCCATGCACACCCGGCGTACGCCACCGGGTTCGCGGTGGCCGGCATCCCCCTCGACAAATGCATCCTGCCGGAAGTGATCATCGCTCTCGGCGGCATCCCTGTCGTCGAATACGGGACCCCCGGGACGGAAGAATTCTTCCGTCCCGTGCTGAAGGTCCTGGACAAATACGATGCGTTCCTGCTCGCCAATCATGGCGCGCTCACGATCGGGAAGGATATCTTCAACGCCTACCACAAGATGGAGACGCTGGAGCATTTCGCCCATATCGCATTCGTGGCGCAGCAGCTCGGACACATGAACGTGCTGAACCGTGAGCAGGTGCAGAAACTGACCGATCTGCGGCCGAAGTTCGGCATCAGGACCACGGTCGGCTGTGCTACGTGCGAATTGGATCCTACGACCTGCGCGGTGCCGGCTCCTGAACAGTCGGCGGGCGACATGGATACCGAGGCGCTGGTGCGCAGTATCACCGACGCGGTCATGAAGAAGCTTCAGCAGTAAGATGCAGATCATCGTCTGCAACATCGGGTCCAGCAGCTTCAAGTTCCAGCTGCTGGACATGCCCGGCGAGGCGCAACGCGCCCGGGGCTATACGGAACGCGTCGGCACGAACGACGCGATCGTCACGTATTGGGTCGGCGACCGGCAGGTCTTCAACGAGGTCATGCCGGTACCGTCTCACCGCGAAGCCGTCCAGCATGCGCTGGCCTTCCTCCAGAACCCCGCCCACGGCCTGCTTGCCTCCCTGGAACAGATCGATGGCGTGGGGTTCAAGGCGGTCCAGGCAGGCGAGAAGAACGGTTCGGTCCTGCTTGCAGACGATGTGCTCGAGGCGATGGAAGCCTACCGCGACCTCGCGCCAGCACACAACCCTCCGTACCTGATAGCCATCCGTATGTTCCGCGAACTCCTGCCGCGTACGCCGCTCGTCGGCGTGTTCGAACCGGGGTTCCATACGACCATCCCGGAGTATGCACGGGTCTATGGCGCGCCGTACGACTGGTACGCCGACCATGGTGTCCGGAAATATGGCTACCACGGAGCATCACACAAGTTCATTGCGACGGAAACGGTCCGCCAGCTCTCGCTCGATCCGGCGAATCACCGGATCATCTCCTGCCATCTCGGGGGATCGTCGTCCCTCTGCGCCATCCGGAACGGAGCTTCCCTCGATACCTCCATGGGTTTCTCGCCGCAGTCGGGCCTCCTGCAAGGGACCCGGGTCGGCGATATGGACCCCTTCGCGCTCCCGTATATCATGAAGAAGAAGGGGATCACGCTGGAGAAGGCGCTGGAAGAGTGTTCGAAGAAGGGCGGCCTGGCAGGTCTCTCGGGGATCTCGGCGGATATGCGTGAGATCAACGCCGCGATCGCCCGAGGCGATGCGCGTGCACTGCTTGCGCGTCAACGCTTCATCTACGACATCAAACGGTATGTGGGAGAGTTCCTCGTCCTGCTGGGCGGGCTGGATGCCCTGGTCTTCACCGGCGGGATCGGCCAGAAGGATGCCGCACTCCGCAGCGAGGTGATGGCCTCCCTCGCGTTCCTGGGGGTGAAGGTGGATGAGGCGAAGAACGCCGCGCACGCGACGGTGGTCACGACGCCGGATTCGGCCGTCGCCGGGCTGGTGCTCGTCACGGATGAAGAGATCGTGGTGGCGCGCGAGACCGTCCGCGTCATCGGGTCCTGACGCGGACAGCCTCCCGTCCCTGTCGCAATGCCGGCCCTCAGTTCTGTGAGGGTTGTTCCTCGTTCATCACGTGCGACTGGTGTTCGATCGATTCCTGGTGGATGATCTCGAAGAGCTTCTTCACGAAATCGTCCGTCAGATGCTTCGCCTTTCCTTCCTCAAGACGCGTCCGCACGATCTCATCCCAACGGTTCGACTGCAGGATGGTGATGTTGTTCTGTTTCTTGTACTGACCGATCTGTTCCGCGATGTTCATGCGCTCGGCCATGATGGTGAGTACCTCGTGGTCGATCTTGTCGATCTGCTCGCGCAATTCCTCCAGCTTCGTCCTCGTCAGCACGTCGTCGATCTTCTCATGCCTGAAGACCAGATGGGCGATCAGTTCCCCCATCTGTGCCGGCGTGAGCTGCTGTTTGGCATCGCTCAGTGCTTCCTTCGGATTGATATGCGCCTCGACCATCAGGCCGTCGAAGTTCAGGTCCATGGCGGTCTGCGACACGGCAAGCAGGGTCTCCGTGCGGCCGCAGATATGGCTCGGATCGCAGATGATCGGCAGTCCGGGGATGCGCCGCTTCAGTTCGATCGGGATCTCCCAGTTCGGCTTGTTCCGGTAGTTCGTCCGTTCGAAGGTCGAGAACCCCCGATGGATGGCGCCCAGTTTCGTGATCCCGGCTTTGTTGATGCGTTCCAGGGCGCCGATCCAGAGTTCGAGATCAGGGTTGATCGGGTTCTTCACGAGGATGGGGGTGTCGGTGCCGCGGAGGGCATCGGCGATCTCCTGCACGGCGAAGGGGTTGGCGCTGGAGCGCGCTCCGATCCACAGGATGTCGATCCCGGCCTTCATGGCATCCTCGGTATGCTTTGCGTTCGCGACCTCGACGGCCGTCGGAAGCCCTGTCTCCTTGCCCGCGGCCTTGATCCAGGAAAGCGCGACGCTGCCGATGCCTTCAAAGGCATTAGGGCGTGTACGCGGCTTCCAGACACCGGCGCGG
Organism: Ignavibacteriota bacterium; assembly: GCA_016707525.1. Lineage (NCBI taxonomy): Bacteria > Pseudomonadati > Ignavibacteriota > Ignavibacteriota bacterium. Next base: position 163,449 of record JADJHP010000004.1, on the reverse strand, counting down.
AGCGCATGGACGGTGCCGAGCTTCTTCAGCTCCTTCGCCGTGGCCATGACCTGGGTCTCGCTCTCGGCGCTGCAGGGGCCCGAGATGATGATGGGACGGGGAACATCCATCCCGATCACGCGCTGCTTTTCGAACGATAACACTGTATCCATGTGTGGACTCCTTCCAGATGGTGAAACCGGGCGTCACTTCGCCGGTTGTTGTTTGCCACTGATGCCCGCAAGGACGCGGCGGATCTCGTTCGCGCCCTCCATGGTCCGTGTCAGGTCCTCGCGTTCGCCCGCGGCGACCATGTCACGGAATGCGGTGATATTCTTGATGTACGCATCGAGTGCTTCGCACACGAAGCGGGAGTTCTGGATGAAGATCGGCGTCCACATCGCCGGAGAGCTCTTCGCGAGGCGGACCGTGGATTCGAAACCGGTGCTGGCGAGATCGAAGATCGTTGCGGTGCTTTTTTCGATCTCCAGAACGGTCGTCGCCAGGACGAAGGATGTGATGTGCGAGATGTGCGACACATACGCCGCGTGGCGGTCGTGCTCGTCGGCCTCCATGAACAAGAGGCGCATGCCGAGTGCTCCGTACAGGGCACGGATACGCTCGGTGGCATCCGGGGCGCTCATGCCGAGTTCACACAGGATACCGAGTTTGTCCCGGAAGAGGCCGCGGAACGCTGCGGACGGGCCGCTGTTCTCGGTACCGGCGAGCGGATGGGAGGCCACGAAGCGCGACCGCCGGGGATGTTCCCGGATGGCGTCACAGATCATCACCTTGGTCGAACCGACGTCGGTCACGGCAGAGGAATCCGGGACAATGTCCAGGATGTGCGGAAGGAGCCCGACGGCAGTACCGACAGGCGTCGCCACGATGACCATCTCCGATCGTGTGACGGCTTCGTCGAGAGGGAGACATTCATCCACCAGGCCCAGCGCAACCGCTTGTGCGGCATGCTCCGGGTTGTTGTCGACCCCGAGGATCCGGTCCGCCATCCCTGCATGGCGCACTTCAAGAGCGATGGACCCGCCAATAAGGCCAACGCCAATGATGGTCGTCGTCATGATGCGCTCCCGGCGGGCGGCATGGTGAAGGAGCGCACGGCGCTGAGTGCGTTCTGCAGTACAGCCGGCGGGCTGCAGAGCGAGAGGCGAAGATACCGCTCGCCTGCTGTTCCGAAGATGCTTCCGGGGGCGATGAAGACATGGACCGACTGGAGGATCGCATCGCTGAACGCTTTCGCTTCCGGGGCGCCGTCGGGTGTGCGTGCCCACACGAACATCCCCGCCTGATCTCCTGCCACCGTGCAGCCGAGTTGCGTGAGGATGGCGGTCCCGAGCGCCCTGCGCTCCGCATACTCTTTCTGGAGTGCTTCATACCATGCCGGTGCGGCGTGGAGCGCCTCGATCGCCGCTTCCTGTGCCGGCAGGAACATGCCGGATTCCACATTGCTGCCCACGCGCAGGATAGTGTCGATATAGTCCTTGCGCCCGGTGATCCATCCGATACGCCAGCCGGCCATGTTGTGCGATTTACTCATCGATCCGAATTCGATCGCAACGTCCTTTGCCCCCTCGCAGGAAAGGATACTGAGGGGATGCAACGTGGTGCCGAGCATGGCATAGGGATTATCATGGACGATCAGGATGTGACGATCGCGCGCGAAATCCACCAGCCGCTGGAGCGTCGCCCGCGAAGCCGTCGCCCCGGTCGGCATGTGCGGGTAATTCGCCCAGAGGAGCTTCACGCCCGTCGTGTCCATTTTCTCCATCGCGGTCCACCGCGGTGCCCAGTGATCATCGGCATCGAGTGGATACACCGCGATAGTCCCGCCTGCGAGGCGTGACACGGATGTATAGGTGGGGTAGGAGAGTTCACTCACCAGAGCACGATCGCCGGGATTCAGAAACGCGAGGGCGACGTAGATCATGCCCTGTTTGGAGCCGGGGAGGGGAATGATCTCCGTGTCCGGATCGAGCGTGACGCCGCTGGACGACCCGATGTACCCGGCGATGGCCTTCCGGAGATCGGGAAGCCCCTTGTACGACTGATAGCCGTGCTTCTTCGGGTCGCGTGCCGATGCCGCCAGCCGTTCGATCGTTGCCGCGGACGGCGGCAGGTCGGGGTCACCGATGCCCAGGTTGATCACCGGGGTTCCGCCCGCAACCATCTGGCGGATCTGCTGGAGCTTCGATGAGAAGTAGTATTCTTCGACGGTACGGAGCCTGTCTGCGGCCGGGACGATCATACGTTCTTCTTTCCGCGTGGATACATGCCGAGCACGTGCAGTTCGTGCACATGCGGTGTGATGGTATCGAGCGCTTCGTCGAGCTGGTTCTTCTTCTCGAACTCCAGATCGATGTGCATGAAGTATTCCCATTCCTTGCCGAGGACGGGCAAGGACTGGATCTTCGTGAGGTTGCAGCCATGTCCGGCCAGGATCGTCAGCACGGTGGCCAGGCTCCCCCGGCGGTGGGTCACATGGAATGCCACGGACGCCTTATCCGGTGCCACGGTGTGATCGCCCAGATTCGAACGGTCCGTCAGGACGAGAAAGCGGGTGAAGTTGCGCTTGTCGGTCTCGATACCCGGTGCCAGGATATGGAGGCCGTACATGGTGGCCGCGCGCTTCGCGGCGATCGCCCCGAACCCCTTCTTCTTGTGCTCCGCGATCCACGCGGCACTCGCCGCGGTATCCGACGTCTCGACGAGGCGGATATCCGGATGCTTCTCGAAGTAGGCATGGCACTGCTGGATGGCCATGGGATGCGAATGCACCTCCCGGATGTCCTCGACCTTCTGTCCGGGAAGCGCCATCAGGTTCTGGCGGATCGCCAGATACGTCTCCCCGACGATCGCCAGGGTGGATGTCCGCATCATGGCGTAGTTCGGGAGTATCGTCCCGGCCACGGTGTTCTCGATGGCCATCACGGCATAGTGAGCCTTCCGTTTTTTCATGACCTGGAACAGGTCACGGAAGGTCTCGCACGGGATGGGCGTGACGGGTGCCTCAAAGTATTGCGCGGCCGCTTCGTCGTGGAACGATCCGGCGACACCCTGGATGGCAACAGTAAGTTGGTCAGTATCCATATAATGAAAAATCCCGACTGGCGTGTCGGGATCGGCTGTTTTGCGTTGGCGTTATGAGCGCATCAGTCCCGGCACGAGGGTCTCGTGAGATAAAAATAATAAAACCCGAAGCCGGTGTACTCGTTGTTCTGCATATTTTCAATGAAAGCAGATTACGCACAAATTGCAAGGGGAAAATGGTGATCACCTGCCATAATTGGCGAGCGCTCCCCGGGCCAGGGCGAGCACCTTCTCTTTCAGGGCAGGGGGCTCCAGGACCGTCACGCCAGCCCCCCGGCTCACCACCCAGCTGGCTACCTCATCCAGGGAGTTCACGGTGGTTTCCAGCACGATGGAACCGTCTTTCCCTTCCGTGATCACCTGCGATTCCATCATCTGCTGGGGCTTCACCCGCTCCGCCCACGTGGCGTTCAATGCGAGGCGAACGATATGGTTCTCGGTCCCGATCCAACTCCGGAACGAGTGCTGAAACAACGCATCGATCTGCTCCTGGGTCGGCGGCTTGAATTTCCGGTCCGTTGCCGCCACGTCCAGCATCTTGATGATATGGAATTGCTTCGTCTTCCCTTCGTTCATGGCAAGCACACGCCACGACCCTTCACTGTTGAAGAGCAGGACCGGGCAGATCTCCCGGTCCCGCTCGATCTCGTCGGCATCCTTCTCGTAGGTGATCCGTGCGATGGATCTCGATTCGATGCAGCGCTGCAGGGTGACGATCCTGCTGAGCGCCTTCTCCTTGTACTTCTTCACCAGGAGCGATGTGGCCTTGTCCACAGCGTGGGTCGAGGCGCAAATGCCAAGATACTGCAGGATCACTTCCTTCAGGAGTTTCGAAGGGATCGGCTGGTCGAGGCAGATCCCTGCCGTGCGCCGCGAATGGACAGCGATCCCGATCGACCGCAGGTCCTGCATGTCCCGTTTGATCGTTGGAACATCCCGGTCGAATTTCGCAGCGAGATCGACGTCACGCAAACGGTCCGTGTTATCCACCGCCAGGCCAAGGATCTCGATCTGACGCTTGACCTTGCCCTGGACCTCGAGCATGTTGCGCTCGCCCCCGGATCGCTTCGGTGCCATCAGAGGATTCGATTCTGTGTGAGGAATTCACGGATCGCCGTGAAGATCTGACTCATCTGCTCCCGCGTGAAGCCGCCGTGCCGACCGTCGGGGATCGTGAACAGCTTGTTCGTCACACCGGCCTTGTCCAGTGCCGCGTGCAGTCGCGTAGCATGTGCGTACGGAACCAGCTGGTCCCTGGTGCCATGGATCGTGAAGATCGGCGGCAGGCCCTTACGGACATACGAGAGAGGAGAGACCCGTTCGGCGATCTTCGTTCCGTTCTCCTGAGCACCGATCCAGGACACGGCGTACCCCTGGCGGTTCTCGCCCGAGAGGAGGTCCTTCACATCGGTGATCCCGAACCAGTTGATGATCGCTGCCACCGGTAGCGGCGGAGTCTCCTGATCCCATTCTTTCGATGCATCGAACCCGGCTTCCGGGTTCAGCATGCCGGTCATCAACGCCAGGTGTCCGCCCGCCGACCCGCCGGTGATGACGATCCGCGAGGTATCGAAGTTGTAGGTCTTTGCGTTCTTGTAGACCCAGCGCAGAGCGAGACGGCAGTCCTCGACCGCCGCGGGGGCGAGGGCGATGCGCGCCATACGGTATTCAACGTTCACCACGGAGAACCCGAGGGCGATATACGGCAGGATCTCCATCTGGTTCGCTTCCTTCGTCCCAGCGACCCATCCGCCGCCATGGATGTTCACGATCACCGGGACGGGTGCAGGGGCGTTGCGCCTCTGGTACACATCCAGCTTGCAGTCGTACCCGCTTGCGGTGGAGTAGGTGATGTTTCCGATCACACCGTAGTTCATGCGCAGATCCAGGACACGCTCGAAGAAGGTGCCGGTCTGGTCCTGTGCCGCCATGGGAGAGGTTGCTACGAGAAGCGCGATGAAGAGGGGGAGACGTTTCATGGGATACCTCGGATATGTGCGATGGGATGGTCCATCGGGAATATACCCTGCAATCTTGCCAGAATCAAATGGTTTTGGGCCAGGAGGGTGGCATGCGTCCCGTGAATTTGCTACACTGCATCAGAACACCAGACAGGGGCATCGCATGAAGATACGGAAGAACGTTGCACTCGTTGCACATGACAACAGGAAGAAGGACCTCGTGGAGTGGGTGGAGTGGAACAGCGACGTCCTTGCCGGGCACAGGCTGACGTGTACCGGGACGACGGGGACACTCGTGGAAAAGGCCCTGCGCGGCAAGGTCGCCGCGAACGACCTGCCCGAAGGGTTCGAGATCAAGAAACTCCGCTCCGGCCCGCTGGGGGGCGATCAACAGCTCGGTGCGTTGATCGCCGAGGGGCAGATCGATGTCGTGATCTTCTTCTGGGACCCGATGGAACCGCACCCCCACGATGTGGATGTGAAGGCGCTGCTCCGTATCGCCGTCCTCTATAATATCCCCATGGCGTGCAACCGCTCGTCCGCGGACTTCATCATATCATCGCCGTTGCTCGGGCAGGACTACAAGGTGGCCGACTATGACTATTCGAGCTATCTGCATCGGGAGATCCACTGACCACGCGCTCAGATGGGCTTCGGTGCGTACAGGACCGCGGCCTTCTCGGCGGATGATACGATGCCCTTGATCAGCGCGGAACTGAACCCGTTGTGTTCCATCTGGTTCAATCCGGAAATGGTGCATCCCTGCGGAGTCGTGACCTTGTCCACCTCGGCCTCCGGATGACCGCCTGCCACGAGCAGGCTGGCGGCACCGCGCGCCGTCTGCGCCGCCATGAGCAGGGCTTCGTCGGCATGGAACCCGATCTCGATCCCGCCCTGCGAAGCCGCGCGTACCGCACGCAGGAAGAAGGCAATGCCGCAGGCGCACAGGGCCGTCGCCGGCACCATCAGGTCCTCTTCGATCACCACCGCCTTTCCCAACCCCTCGAACAGCGTCCGCACCGCCGGCAGTACCCGATCCGCTCCCTTGTCAGCAGCGAGACAGGTCATCGATTCTCTGATCGCAATGGCCGTGTTCGGCATCGCGCGTATGATGGGGACCTCCACCCCAAGTTGCGAGCGGATCTGTGCGATCGTCGCGCCGGAGACAATGGACACGATCGTGTGCCGTGCAGGGTCGATCGCCGGCCGGATGCTCGCGAGCAATCCGTTGAGGTGCTGGGGTGTGACCGCGATGAAGATCAGATCGGATCCTGCCACCGCGCGTGCATTGTCGGTTTCCGTGCCGAATCCCTCTTTCGCGAACGACTGCAATGCCGCTTCATGCCGCCGCGTCAGGATGATCCGGTCGTGGGTGAGAAGCCCTGCCGAGACCACGCCGCGGGCAATGGCGGCTCCGATGTTCCCGGTACCGAGGATTGCGATGCGCATGCCGGAGATGTTCATATGCTGCCTTTCACGAGAAAGTGGTATGGAGAAGATATTCTTTGAACCCGGGGAATGCCGGGGAAAGCCGGACCGACTGCTTCTCGCCTTCCAGGGCGGCCAGCAGCCGGGGAGGGGTCTCCACCAGCCGCCGTATCGGTTCATCCAGCGCATCCAGGAACTTTGCGGGATGGGCGGTTTCGAGGACGATGCCAAGGCTTCCCGATGGTGCGTCGGCCCGGACTTGTTCCAGGCCGCAGTAGCCTACCGCTCCATGCGGATCGAGGACATACTGGTAGCGCCGATGGACCGTGCGGATCGCCTCGCGGGTCTGCTCGTCAGAGAATGAGGCGGAGCTCACGACGGAGCGGAGTCCGACCCGGTCATCCCCGAAGAGCGACCGGAGGCGCGCAAGGTTGCTCGGGTCTCCGACGTCCATCGCATTGGAGAGTGTAGCGATCGCGGCTGCCGGTGCAGGGTCGCCGGTAGCAAGGTAGCGGGGAAGCGCCGTGTTCGCATTCACGGAAGCGATGAATCGGTGCACGGGGAGCCCGGCTTTCATGGCAAGGATGCCGGCTGTGAGATTGCCGAGGTTCCCGCTGGGCCCGGAGAATTCCACAGGCCGCGCCCGGTCAGGCCGTTGGGCCCAGGCATCAATATAATAGAATGTCTGTGGAAGAAGGCGGGCGATGTTGATGGAGTTCGCCGATGTGAGATGCATGCGCGACCGCAGTTCTGCATCCGCGAATGCCTCCTTCACCAATCGCTGGCAATCGTCGAAGGTGCCTCCGATCTCGAGGGCCGTGACATTCCCGCGGAGCGTCGTGAGTTGCAGCTCCTGCACCGTACTGATCCGCCCCGACGGGTAGAGCAGAATGACGTGCATGCCTTCGACATGGTGGAAGGCGTGCGCCACCGCGCTGCCGGTATCGCCTGACGTAGCGACCAGGATGTGCCTCTTCGCTGAGGAACCCCGGTTGACCCAGGCAAGGGTATGTGCCATGAACTGCGCTCCGAAATCCTTGAATGCGAGCGTCGGGCCGTGGAACAATTCAAGGACCCCGAGATCATCTGCGAGCATACGCAGAGGTGCCGGGAAGGTCAGTGACCGGGCAATGATGGTCTCAAGGTCCCTGTCCGGGATCTCCTGTTCGAGCAGGTGCCGCGCGACCTCGAAGGCGAGTGAGGTGAGCGGACGTCCGCCCGCAGCATCGAAGAATCCCCGCCGCATGGGCGTGATGGCCGCAGGAACATATAGTCCGCCGTCCCCGGCGATACCGCGTGCGACTGCTTCGCAGAACGTTGCAGCCGCGGCCTGTCCGCGTGTGCTGACGAGTCTCATGCCTGTGCCCCGGAACAGAGGCGGGCGCCAACGGGGCTGATGAGCGAGACGGAACGGGAGTGAGCGCAGCCAATGGCATCCAGTGCTTCGCTCATGGCGAGACATGTCTCGTCCGCGGTCTTCCTCCCGCGCGAAAGGGCGAACACCGAAGGGCCCGAACCGGAGATGCTGCATCCCAGCGCTCCTGCACGCATCGCTGCCTCTTTCATTGCCTGGAAGCCCGGGATCATGGGCCCGCGTGCCGGTTCCGCGATGACGTCGTGCAGCGACCGTCCGATCAGGCCATAGTTCGACGTGAGCAGTCCGGCAATGAGCCCGGCGGCGTTCCCGGTCTGGGTGACCACGTCCTTGAGAGGTACCTGCTTCGGCAATGCCTGTCGCGACTCTTTCGTGCGGATCTCGATATGTGGCCGCACGATCGTGCACCAGAGATCTTCCGGGGGGGGGATCTTCACGAGGTCGATCGGGCCGTAACCGCGGACCAGCACAAATCCACCCAGGAGCGACGGCGAAAGATTGTCCACATGGACCGCCCCGCTGGCGATCTTCTCTCCTTCGATCGCAAAGGGGAGAAGCTCCTCTCCCGTCAGTCCGGCTCCCAATGCCGCATTGGCGGCGAATGCCGCCGCAACGGCACTTGCGGCGCTCGAGCCGATCCCACTGCCCAGGGGCAAACCCTTGTGGATCTCGATCTCCGCGCCGAAGGAAGTCCCGGTGTGCCGGAACAACGCAATGACCGGTGCTCCGGCAGTGTTCAGTTCGGGCTCGAAGGGGAGGTCAGCGGTCGTGCCGGTGATCTTCGTAATGGTGACCCCGGGCGTTCGGGTGAGGCGGACGGTGACGGTGTCACCGGGCCCATCCAGGGCAAAGCCCATGATGTCGAAGCCGGATGCAACATTCGAGACCGACGCAGGCGCAAACGCTGTCGCTGAATCCATGACCCCTCTCCTGTGACTGAATGTACCCCCTCAGAATGAAAAAACCGACTCCAGTATCCTGAAGTCGGTCTCCGTTGAACAACGGCAACAGGCCAACCTCAAGTGTCTCCGGTCGGGCACGTCGTAGTCGGGAACGTGTTCGGCGTCGTTCCGTGGAATACCGTGTATGTTGCCGTCTGTTTCATATATTCAACATAGTATTTTCAGGGGGCTTTGTCAACCGGGCCGGAGAAAAAAACGATTCCGTGATCCCACCGGGTGCCGGAAACGACAACACCCGGGAACGGTGGTTCCGACACCCGGGTGGTCTGTAGGGGCGGTGCATGCACCGCCCCTCGTACCGGGATCAGTGGGCGTGCCCCGGCCCGTGGTCATGCAACCGCCGGTCGTTGGTGGCGAGGGATCCTGCCAGGTACTTTTCGAGAGCAGCGTCGATGGTCTGCTCATCAGCGAGAATGGGCGTGATGCCCATTGCCCGGAGGGCATTGTGGGCACCCATACCCATCCCGCGGGCCACGAGGACAGCACAATCACCGATGGGGGAGATCATGCTTCCATGGTCATGCCCGTGGCCGTGGTGGTGCTCCTCGCCGTGAGCGTGCTGCCCCTGGGAATGATGCCCCGCCTTCGGGACACGTTCACGGCTGACGACCGTGGACCCGTCGATGGTGCAGATCTCATAGTACATCGCGCGCCCGAAGTGGGCGGAGATGCTGGAACCGTCGTCAGTAACGAACGCGATCTTTGTTGTTGCCATTGGAATTCTCCTTCTGTTCTCTGTATGCATGACAGCGCATCATTTCCGGCAATGCGGACAGCGGAACGAGCTGCCCACCGCCGCCGGTACATCCCATGGTTGCCGGCACCGTCCACAGTGAACCCGCGTGTGATGGGTGCGGACCACCTCTCCGCCGCCGATCTCGATGGCTCTGCCAAGGACAAGTGCCTCCGCGACCTTCTTCCGCGCACGCTCGAGTATCCTGCCGAAGGTCGGACGGGAGACGTTCATTTTTGCCGCTCCTGCTTCCTGCGAATCGCCGAGAAGATCGGCAAGCCGGAGCGCCTCGAGTTCATCGGAAGTGAGAAGGACGACGTCGAGTTCGCGGAGAGGGATCCCTGCGGGCTTGAATGTGAGTGCGCGCGGTCGGCACGCGACGTAGCGTTGTTTGACTGGTCGGGGCATGGTATTATGAGCATATGCTCATAACAATGATACGAAAAAACCCCGCCCGTGTCAAGTCGCACGGGCGGGGGTCGGCCGGACCGTTGCTAGGGGCGCTGGACCGCCGGGAATTTCGCCAGGATGTCCTGGACCGCATCCCGGTGGACAGAACACCCGAGCATCTTCAGTTTCACATAGTCCTCATGGAAGAAGTAGTAGCCGGGATGTGTGCTGTTATAGGCACTGCTCCAGGAATCCTTCACGAGGAACCAGTCCTTCCCGTCTTTCTCCACATATCCCACGATGTGCAGCCCGTGGTCGTCGGACGTGGTCCCGTTGTTGAACCGGAACATGCGGGCCTCTTCGGTGATCGCGTCCGGCGGTATATCGAATGGGGCCACCACCGCAAGGCCCGCCGCGCCGCGCGAGTATCCCGGCTCCGAGAAGTCGCCGCCGATCCCTACCGAGTATCCCTTCCGGAGCGAACGCTTGATGATCGTCATGAAGTCCGCGAGCGGCACATTGTGGTATTCCTTGCTGTGCCACCAGTTGTCCGGGACCTCGAATTCGATCTTCGTGTAATACGGATACTGCATGAACGACAGGAAGTCGATGTAGTCGTCCGGCGAAAGCTTCACGACCCGCGCGAGGTACTCCGGGGGCGTGAGGTGTTGTCCGTCCACCGTCACGGTTGCCGGTGGCGCACCAATGGCGTGATCCAGGATGCTGCGCACGGTGGCGATCACGAGTTCCTCGTTCCATGCAGCAGATTCTTTCACGGATCCAAGGTACTTCTTGATCTCCGGGAAGAAGGTGTTCTCATGGTCGTGATAGGCCTGTCCGGGTTTCAGTCCCGTGTAGGCTTCGCCGGGCACGACGCCATACTTTTTCCAGATACGGAAGACCGCATTCGCCTCCGAGCCTTCGGCGAGATGCGACGTGCCGCGCGTGCGGACGAACTCCCGCGCCTTCTCCACATGCTCCCAGTACACCGTGTGTAGTTCCGACAATTTGATGCTCCGCCCGGTCTGACGGTGGATCTCCGATTCCATCATGGATGTCGTGGAGAAACACCAGCACATCCCGGACAGCCCCTGCATCTCCGGTGGGAGATGCCAGATCCGGGTGAACTCCGTTGTCGCTTTCGGCGCACGGACCGCTGCGAAATCCACCATCATATACAGCTTTTCTTTGTCGGCCTCCTTCCTCGCCCGCTCCATGCGGGCGGAGATCGAGTCCAGCATCGCATCAGTGCGCTTGTCGAAGAGCGGGTGGCCGGACGTCTCCTGCGCTCCGGCACCGGAAAAGGCCGCCAGGACACAGAAACCGGAGATCAGATACAATGGTGTACGCTTCATGGTGTCCTCTTTACCGTGCCGCGGGTGGGAATCCGAACTGGCGCCCCCGGGCCTCCGCTTTCATCGAGGGGGTCAGTGCCTGCAACCAGAAACGATACCCATACTCCTTTGCGGGGTAGGTGTATTCGGGATGTGTCCGTGCCCCCCAGGAATCGTCGCCGCCAACACCCATCTGCCCGAGATCGAGATACCACGTGACGAAGGGGCGGGCGACCAGCTCGGTGGGGTACATGGTTCCGCGCGATCTCTGTGTGAGATCTTCCGCCGTGTAGGGAAGGGCGGAGAAACACACGTGGTCCACCGCCGTCGCGAGAAGTCCACTCCCGCTCGCATCGGTCAGGGCCACCCATCGTGTATCCGTGTGATAACCGCTTTCCTGCGGACTGACATACGGGAAGAGTTGATCGGCGACCTTGCCCTTGTACATACCAACAAAGGCTGAGGTCTTCCGGTCGGCATAGGTCTCCTGTGGCCCGCGTCCGTACCACTCGATGTTCTCCGTAGAGGCCGGAACCTGCATGCTCATGCCAACCCGTGGCATCTCAGGGAGATTCGCACTCAGCGGGACAACCCGGAAGTCCACCAGGACGTCACCGTTGCCATGCACGGTCATGGACGTCGTGGTCCGTGCAACGGTGTCTGCCACTACGTGCACGGTCGTGACCCGGATCGCCGACGCCGAGATGCGATCCACCGCGAACGATGCTACCGTGCGATGCTGGCTTGCTGTGCGCCAGATGTCACACCGTGCATTCATCTTGTTCCCGAAATCATTGTCCGTCGGTGCGCGCCAGAACCGCGGCGTGAGCCCCTCAACTATCCGCTGCTCACCGTGATCCGTCCATGAGGTCATGAGCCCGGTGGACCGGTCGAAGGTGATCTGCCATTCCGGGCCGAACAGACGTACCGTCGTGCCACGCTCCTCCTGCGAGACAGGCGGGAGGGGCGTGGTAAGCGGGGGCAGGCGGCGCACATGCCACGCGAGAGGGAACTGTTCCGCTGCGACCACATGGCCCGCGTCGGCCCACAGGGTGCGCTCCTTCAGTTCGGCCGTGACCGTCAGGTGATACTCGGCCGCCGGGTCGGGCTTCACCTTGGGAACGGGAACAACAACCTCGATACTGTCGCCAGGGCCGGTGGTGAAGGCCGGCAAGTATTCCGTTCTGGATCTTCTGCCCGTCCTGCATAAGCTCCCAGCGAAACAGGAACGGCTGCAGGGAGGTGAAGAAATACGCATCGCGGATCCGGACCTTCAGTGCCCCATTCTTTGCGTTCACGAGTTTGAACTTGATGCTCTGATAGACCTTCTTCACTTCAAGGGTCTTGGGCGTGATGGTGCGATCGGAAAGCACGAGCCCGTTGCAGCAGAAGTTCGTGTCGGTATCCGGTTCGCCATAGTTGCCACCATAGGCAAAGTACACCCGCCCATCCGCTGTCGTGCGCCGGAAACTCTGATCCACCCAGTCCCAGATGCTGCCTCCCTGCAACTGATCGTGGGCTTCGATCACATCCCAGTAGTCCTGCAGATTGCCGACGGAATTCCCCATGGCGTGTGCATACTCGCACATGATGAACGGGCGGTCACGGTGTTCACTGGCGTAGTCCAGCAGGGTGCTGATGTGTGAATACATCGGGCACACGATATCCGTGTGTGCTGCCCGGCCGGCGCGCTCATAGTGGACGGGCCGCGATGCGTCGCGCCGGTGCACCCATTCGCTCATGGCCTGGAAGTTCGTGCCGTCGCCGGCTTCATTGCCGAGCGACCACAGGATCACGGATGGGTGATTCTTGTCGCGCTCCACCATGCGCTGGACACGATCCATGTGCGCCGCCAGCCATTCAGGCTTGTTGGCGAGCGTCTGGTCCGGCGCATAGCCGACCCCGTGCGATTCAATATTCGCCTCATCGATGACGTAGAGCCCGTACCGGTCGCAGAGTTCATACCAGCGGGGAACGTCCGGATAGTGGCAGGTCCGCACGGTGTTGATGTTGTGCTGCTTCATCAACCGGATGTCCTGGATCATCGAGGCGTCCGTCATCACATGGCCGAGGTCCGGATCGTGTTCATGACGGTTCACCCCCTTGATGAGGATGGGTTTGCCGTTCACGAGGAGCTGCCCGCCGCGCACAACTACTTCCCGGAAGCCGAACCGGCATTGCTCGTATTCGATGGCATTGCCTTGACCGTCGCGGAGCGTCAGAAGGACACGATAGAGATGGGGTGTTTCCGCGGCCCAGAGTTGCGGGGCAGTGATGATACCCGTGACAGGAATGATCGCCTCGGCGCCGGGAGTGATAAGGGCAACCCCGGTCTTGCCGACCGCGATGGTGCGGGCAACGACCGTGTCCCCCTCGATCAGGGTGACCTCGACCGAAGGCGCGGCCATGTCGGTGGTGCCATAATTCCGTACCCGCGCAACCACCGAGAAGAGGGCCTTCGTGTAGTTCTCGGACAGCGACGCGTTCACTTCGAAATCCCGTATGTGCAACCCGGGTGTGGAATAGAGATACACGTCGCGGTAGATGCCGGAGAGGCGCCAGAAATCCTGGTCCTCCAGATAGGAGCCATCGCACCACCGATAGACCTGCACGGCGATCGAGTTCTCACCGGACCTGAGGAAAGGCGTGACGTTGAATTCCACCGGAGTGCGGCTGTCCTTCCCGAGTCCGATCCGCGTGCCGTTCACCCACACGTAGAACGCGGACTCGACACCGGCGAAATGGAGGAAGACCTGACGGCCGTCCCAACCCTGCGGCACGGTAAAGGTGCGCCGGTAGGAACCGACCGGGTTGAATTCTGCAGGAATGTAGGGCGGGTCTTTCTTGAATGGATACTTGATGTTGACGTAGATCGGAATGTCGTATCCCTGGAACTGCCAGTTGCCCGGGACGGTGATCTCCTTCCAGCCCGACACATCGAACGCCGGCTTGTAGAAATCCGTGGGGCGATCAGCGGGTTTGGATACCCAGGAGAATTTCCACTGGCCATTCAACGAATGATAGAAGGATGATCCCTCGCGCGATCCCTTGAGTGCGGCATCGCCGCTCTGGAACGGCATCAGGGTCGCGTGCATGGGCTCATTATTGATCCCGGTGATACGGGGGTTCTTCAGATCGGCCGGCAGTGTGGTGTCCGCGCTCCCCTGTGCCAGGGCGGTCGAGGGGAATGCCAATAGCGAATACCACAATGAGGAACCTGAGAATGGTCTTCATGCTGATGGTCCGGTGTGCTGTGAGGAGAGGTGAAGTCAGGGTACGAAATGCCGAATCGATTCAATATACCCCTCCGACGCCCTCAAAGTCAACGGATCGCCTTATCCCCCCCCCCGATTTCTGACAATTCTGTGACACATCGAGGATGCCCATCCGTATATTGGAAGGGACATCACCATGGAGGTTCTTTGGCCCGCATATTCCCGATCACGTGCGCTGTCCTCGCAGTCTGCGTCCTTGCCGGATGTACGGCGACACAAGAGGTGCAGACCTATATCCGCGATGCTCATGTCACCGGACCCGTCGCTTCACCCCCGTCCATGTCGTCACAGATCATTCAAAGAATGCCGTGACGTTCTCTTTCTATGCCGTACAGCAGGGAAGAGACAACCTTGCCGGCAACATCGAGGGTTCGGGAACCAACGGGTGGCTCTATGCGCCCGAGCTCGTGCAGCGCCCGGATGGTTCAACGTCCTACGCACGGGTGATCCCGCAGTACAACATGGACTGGAAACGTCCGGAATTCTCCGGAGGGATCGATCTTGACATTGCCTGGGAGGGCATGGCGCTCACGGTCGGCGGTGCGTTCTCCCGCGCATCCGGAGCCAGCCGGCTCGGTTGGCAGGCCGGGGTTGGTTTCTTCACGCGCGAGCAGAGGCCCGTCCGGGTGCGTCTCGACCTCGGTGTCTTTGCGCAGTATCTTGAATACCAGGCCCGCACGGCCACGATCACAACGGTGAAGACCGAATGGTTCTTCGATAATTCGACGACGTCCGTGGATACCGCCTACTACTTTGACCGCGATACCAAAGGGGGGATCGGCTACTACGGATCGCTCACGATCAACACCGTGCTCCCGTCCTGGCCACTGGATCTCTTTCTCCAATTCAATTATATCAACCAACCGGTCCTGAGTTACACTCCCGTATCGCGGACCACAACGGATTTCCTCCTGTTCCTCCCCATTCAGTCGACATCGGGTTCAGGGGAGATAGCAACCCGTGCCTCGTTCATCGGCCTGACACCGGGGGTCTACATCGAGCCCACACCGGATATCATCCTCACCGGGGGCGTCCGTGCGCTGCTCGACGTCTCGGATACCTTCAAGGAGCCGAACATCATCCTGATGCCTTTCGTCCAGCTTGGTTTCCGCGTAGGGATGTGACAGCGGGCCGGGCGTTCCTGTCTTCGCGTGCTTCACCTTGCCTTTGACCGTCCGGATTGGTACCATCTCAAAGACCACACCAGTTCTTTCTTCTCCGGATGGCTTATGGCAGGATCTGTCACACGATGTGGCTTCCTCCTCCTTGTTCTCGGGCTGAGCTCCATGCACGCCCGGGCACAAGACCCTCCTTCCGTACCTCCAGATTCGGCACTCTCGTTGCCATTGCACGCCGATCCCTTCGGTCCCGAGAACGCCCCTGACCATACAGGGCAGGGCTCCGGCGGGGTCATCGTTCCGGGCCCGTATGAAAGCTGGATCCAGGCCGCATTCACACGCCTCAATGCGGACTATTACGGCCTCCAGTACATGTTCGATTCTCCGTTCCAGATCTCCGCGGGGACCGGCTGGTCCGTGTACGAAAGCGCTGTAGCGGGCTTCCTCTTCAAGCTGCGCACCACCGGCTTCAAAGAATGGCGGTATGAACCCCTCCGTGAGGAGAATGTCCCGTACTATCTCTTCTCAACGTCAGCGACCTTCGAATACCCGTACGTCGAGCGAACCCTCAGGTCTTTCCGCGTGCGCACCCACTACTGGACCTCCACGCGTGGCCTCGGCATGCCCGGGATCGGCGTCGTCATCAATCGTTGGAATCTGCTCGTAGGAGGCGACCGCACCATGAACCGGAGGATCGAAGCCGAACTGACATGGCAGCAGATCTCCGGGGGGTATGTGATGCCCCTCTCTCCCCGCAAAGGAGGGGTGAACATCGCTCTCTGCTTCGCGGTGGACCTTCTCGGCATGAAATATCAGGCGCAGGTTGCCGATCCGGTCCGGTTCGTCGGCGCAAAAATCGGCTCGATCGGATGGACCACGGCCATCGGATGGAACATGAACACGCTCGTCAACCTGGGGGCCTACATCAGCGGTGAATACGGATTCTCGACAGGGGCGGTGATCACGGGATCGCACAAGGTCGTCTTCGCGGACATCGCGCGGACCACCGTGAACTTCGGGATCCAGGCGACCGGGCGGTGGGTGAACTTCACAGGAGGGGTTCAGAAGGAATGGGAGTATGTCGACTTCCAGTCGACGGAGTTAACGGATCGAGCACTCCGGTACTATCTGGGGATCAACGTGTATGTCCGCCGCTGACCGTTACCGCGCGTATCTCTTTCGGCTTCTCCTCCTCGCACTCCCGGGGGTGTGCGTGTCGTGCACTTCGTTGAACATCGGCGGAACATACCTGGTCGAACTGCGCGACCGCCCACAGGTCCCACTGGTGGATCTGGCGAGGTACTACCGTGAACGGACAGGCGGACTGATCCTGCCCGCGATGCCCGATACATCTGCCCGCGGCAACCGGTTGGTCTTCACCTCGGATCCGTTCAACGGGCGACGGATCATTGCGCCTTCGTATTGTTCCTGGGAAGAGATCCAGGACCTGTTCCGGCTTGATCAGGACCTGTTCGTGTCGCGGTCGGGGAGAGAGGATCTGCTCGCTGCCACGTATGATGCATTCAGCCGGATGCCGTTCGACGAGCGGCGTGGAGTGGCCGTCCGCCCGTACCGCACGCTCGCAGCCTGGGGTGGCATGTTCTACCCGCCGGTGAAGCATCTCGATCACCCTCTTGCATTTTACGACCGCCGGCTTGGCTCCGATCCCTCGGTCGAGTGGGAGGGATCAGCGTACTTCGACCCGGGATTCCAGGAGATGCTCGATCGGGAAACGCAGACCTCTTTGACCGCCGGCAATACCCTGCGGGCCCTCTTCAACGGCGTGCAGTCCTATCCCGAGAAGCTCAGGCTCGTCCGCCAGGCCCGGCACTCCCTGTATGTCGGGGTCATGGCCATCGTTGCCGATTCCAGCGGCCGGTCGCTGGTGTCAGCGATGATCGAGCGCAAGCGGGCGGGCGTCGATGTGCGCGTGATCGTTGACGACTTCTACACGTTCTCGATCTCCAGTTTCGCCATCGGTATCCTCGAACGCGAAGGCATCCCCGTTGCGCGTGTCGCGGACAAACGTCTGAACCAGATGGACCGCATGTTCCACAACAAGTTCTGGATCCGTGACGGGGAAGAGGCGATCCTCGGTGGGATGAACGTGCTGGACTATGAGAATACAGCGACGGGTTTCGACTTTCAGAACAGAGATACCGATGTGCTGTTTCGCGGGCCGGCGGTCACGGATCTCCTCGGGAGTTTCATCGGGCTCTGGAAACGGTACGACCGGCAGGGGCACCCGATCGCAGCCGCCGAATCCGTGCTCACGGCGCGGAGATCCGCGGAGCGCGCTGCCGCCCTCCGGGGGAGCGAGCACTATGCGGCCTGGCTCAGCGACCCCGTGATGCGCACCCGGGGGCTCTGCCGCGTGGCGGTGCAGGGCGATGATGCCGATACCCAGAGTATCGTCACACTGCTCACGTACTACGCCCGGAGAGCACAGCACTCGTTCGTTGTCAAGACGCCGGGTATCGAATGCTCGATCACCGGCCCATCGGGCAGCGCGATCGATGTGCTCGCGGGGGTGATGCTGAGAAGTGCCGCCAGCCCGGTTTCAACGGGACGTTCATCACGAACGGCGCCGATGGGGGCTGGGGGGAATCAACGATCTTCCTGCGGAGCCGGGTGTGGGATTCGGAGCTGATCGGGGATCCCATGTGGGTGGATGTGATGACGCCCGTGATCGATGGGGCGGGGAGGGAAGTGGCACAGGCCACCCGGGCAGTGACCCGCCCGTTCATGGACGCGGGCGCGCGCGTCTACCAGTATATGAACTACATTCACGCGAAGGAATTCTCCTTCGACCGCCTGCTCATCGGGATCGGGAGCTGGAACTACGATTCCTACTCGGCCGACAACAACCATGAATCTGCGATCTTCTGCCTGGACGACGCCCTCCGTGTGCAGATGGAACGGCAGATCGTGCTGGACCTCGTGAACTCCGTCCCCGTCATTCGCCCGTAGCGTTCTTCTCATCCCCCAGTATCACATCCCGGAACCGTTGGTACAGATACGACACCGCGAGCAGGATCAGTCCGAGCCCGATGAAGGAGAATATTCTGTACAGCGTTTCAAGGAACGACAGATCGTAGATGAAGATCTTCAGGATCGCCACGCCGAAGAGGACGATGGCGAGCATCCGCAGGATCCGCTCCCGTCCCAAGATGCCGTATGCCATCAGCGAGATCGAGAACGCGAGCCACGCACCCGAAAGCATGAGTTGCTTGATGCTCTCAAGCTCACGTCCGGCAACGGAAGGATCCTGCAGGGCGATCGCCTTCTCGAAGTAGTCCCTGATCTCTCCGGTGACAAGCGTGAGGACCAGGAGGGCGGTCATGATGCGGAGCACGGGGGCGACGGGTTTCGTCCATGTCCGTGTATTCTCGTATCGTGTCGCAAGCATGCGCATCGCAAGGAGCGCGAGGACGGTAGCCACGATCGCCCCCAGGCGCACGTTCAGGATGGGTGTGAAGTCCAGGATCGGTTCAAAGGCGATCCCCCGGAAGAGCGCGGTGGCCCACCCGGCGACGATCAGGACGAGTCCCCCCACGAGCGGCACCGAACGCGCTTGCCGCGTTCCGGTGAAGAAGACCACGACGCCATAGAGTGCCCAGGCTGCCGCAAGCACCATGAGCCGGGCGAAAGGGAGAGCCCCTTCGAGATCGGCGAACCTGATCCATTGGGCGTAGAGCTCCACGATCTCGGTGGTGAGCGTGGCAAAACCGACCACGATCCATGATGCGGCGAAGACGTGCGAGAGTGTACGAACGAACCCATTCGCTGCGGCGAACGTCCGGGAGAGCCACACGAGTGCGGTGAACGTCAGGGCCGATGCGGCGAAGTGCAGGTTGAAGATCACCGTGAACCATTCCGGCGGGGTGAATCCGGCCCCGTTCCACGATGCTGTCACGACCGCGCCCAGGATACCGAGGAACGCCGCAAAGACGTGCAGGACCACGAGTTGTTTCCCCCGCGTCAGGAACGCAAGCAGTGCTCCGTATGCTGCCCACGCCAATCCGATCGATGGCCCGATCATGTAGCGGAGATGCCGCCCCATCATCTCCCCGGCACGATCGGCGGCCGTACGCAGGGCATCCGTGATCTCGACAGGCAGCAGGACACCGAGCAGACCTGCCCATATGGCATGGAGCGTTCCCCGCGCAAGCGGGGTCCAGGGGCGTTCTCCACCCGGGGTCAGGAACAGTGCGGCAGCGGCTGACCCGACGAGCATGACGAAGGCCAGCGCGCGTTCATTCAGGATCGGGATGGTGCCCTCGACGGTGAACATCGTCCAGGCATGTTCCTGGAACAGTAACGACAGCGTCGCCCATGCCAGCAGGATCGTGGCGGCGCCCCAGACGAGATCCCCCGAGCGCCAGCGTGCGAGCAGTGCGAGCAGCGCAACTTCGATGGCAAAACAATAGGTCGTCGCGAAGCCATCGAACTGGGTTTCGGTGGCGCAGATGAGGAGCGCCAGTGCCGCCACGGAGTACCACGCGGCCGGGTCGCGGCGGGCGGAGGTGCTGCGCGCGAAGATCGCCATCGAACCGGCATAGATCGCGGACGCGACCAGCGTGAAGAGGCCCATCCAGTCGTGGAGATGATCGTCGAGGAGATAGAAGAATGCGAAATAGAAGAACAGACCGTTCAGCACGGCAATGACACGCTCCAGGACCCAGGCCGCGGATCGCTCCCGCATGCTGCGGAACAGGTCGATACCATGGAAGAGAAGCCAGAAGATCGTGACGGCGATCGCTCCGGTGATGTCATCCTCATGTCCCGATCTCGTGTCGAGCCACAGCCCGAAGATCCCGTACGTGGCGGCGAACGCGAGGGGGAGCAGTATCCACCATTTCTTCCGGGCCGCAATGACGGCAAGGAGCCCGGCATCGAGCAGCGCGAGGTAGCCGAACAGGCCTGCGGCATGTGCCTCCCCGCGGCTCAGCAGGAACGGTGTGGCGAACCCGCCGGCCCATCCGAGGAGCGAGACGGCGAGCGAGTCATAGCGGAATGCCTGGGTAAACGTTACGACCGTCACCGCCCCCATCATCAGGAACGCGACCGGTTGAGACACGAGGCTGTAATAGTTGAAGCTTGCATAGACGGAGATATAGAGGATCGCGATCCCTGCGCCGACCAGGCCCTGAGAGAAGATCTGGAACCCCTTCTTTTGCATCCGCGAGGCGCCGAAGAGGAGGGTGCCGCCGGCGGCGAGTCCGATCCCGATCTGAAGCCATTCGGAGATCCAATTTCTGTCGATGGCATACTTCAGGAAGAAGCTCACGCCGAGCACGAGGGCGACCGCGGCGATGCGGTTCAAGAGTTTGCCGCCGATGAGCCATTCCCACTCCTGCGAGGTCCGCTGCTTCTTCGGCGGCGGTGGCGGGGGGGGAGGTGGCGCTACCGCAGGCGTTGGTGCCGGTGTCGCGATGCCGATCGGCTGCGGTGCAGGGCCGGGGAGGGGTGGGGGGACGGCGGCGCTCTTCTGCTGCTCCGGTGCGGGTGCATGCTGCTCCGCGCTCTGCGGTGGTGCGGCGAGCAGAGAGACGCGCGTCTCGAGTTCCCGGAGCTTCGTCGACAGCCCGCTCACCTTCACGAGCAGGTAGACAATCGCGATCATGAGAAGAAAGACATAGGCTTCCATGCTCAGTACCCTCGTCCGTTGATGACGATAACAGTACTCCCGGATGCACCACGTGGTACGGTACACCCGGGAGTGTCAGTGAACGCGATGCCCGCGGCCGGACATCAGTGCATGCCGCTGCCGCCTGAGAACTGCTTCACCAGATCGCCGATCACGGCTTTCGCATCACCGAACAGCATGAACGTCCGGTCCGCGAAGTACAGCTCGTTGTCGATGCCGGCGAAGCCCGGGTTCTTGCTCCGCTTGATCGCGAAGACGGTCCGTGCCTTGTCCGCGTCGATGATCGGCATGCCGTAGATCGGCGTCGATTTGTCCGTGCGCGCCGCGGGATTGACGACGTCGTTGGCACCGATCACCAGGGCCACATCGCACTGCGGCATCTCGGGATTGATATCGTCCATGGTGATCTGGTCGCTGTACGGGATGTCCGCTTCGGCCAGGAGGACGTTCATGTGGCCGGGCATGCGTCCGGCCACAGGATGGATGGCGAACTTGACCGTGATCCCGCGCTTGGTGAGCTGGTCGTAGAGCTCACGCACACGGTGCTGGGCCTGGGCGACCGCCATGCCGTACCCCGGAATGATGACGACGAGAGAGGCCTGTTCCATGATCTGGGCGGCACCTTCGATCGTTTCCTGCTTGTAGCTCCGTCCGTCAACACCTCCCTTGGCCGCCTGCACCTGTCCGAATGCGCCAAAGAGGACATTCGCGAAGGACCGGTTCATCGCCTTGCACATGATGATGGAAAGGATGAGGCCGCTCGAGCCATCCAATGCACCGGCGACGATCAGCAACTTGTTGTCGAGCATGAATCCCATGGCGACCGCGGAGAGGCCGGCGTAGGCATTCAGGATCGAAATGACGGTCGGCATATCGGCCCCGCCGATCGGGATGATGAGGAGGATGCCGAACGCCAATGACAGTGCGATGATGACGGGAAACGCGATGGACGTCCACGGGCCCAACGGATCGACCACGATCATCACGCCAAGTGCCGCCGCGAACAGGAGCAACCCGATGTTCGTGAGATTCTGCATCGGATAGGTCACGGGGCGCTGGGGGATCCATTTGAGTTCCTGGAGCTTGCCTGCGGCCATGAGGCTCCCGGTGAACGTCAGAAACCCGAGAAGCACCTCGAGGATCAGCGCCGAGGTCCGGAAAGGCGTCAGCATTGCGCCGCCTTCACCCATCCAGAGGTAGAATTTTGCGGTGCCAACCAGCCCGGCTGCGAGTCCGCCAAAGGCGTGCGAGAGCGCGGTCCGTTGGGGTACCGCAGTGAGGGCGACACGGGAAAGAGGGACGCCGACCGCGACGCCGGCGAGGATGGCGAGGATGATCCAGAGGTGATGGACGATCCCGGGCTGGATCCATGTTGCGACCATGGCAAGGGCCATGGCGATGACGCCGGCGCGGACGCTCTTCCGGGCGGTCTGCGGGTTGTTCATCCAGTAGAGCGAGAAGATGAAGAGCGCGGAAGCCACCACGTAGGCGAGTTGTGCGAGCGAAGGGATCATCAGTGGCCCTCCCCGCGGGTCTCTTTGAACATCTTGAGCATGCGCTCGGTGATGAGGAACCCGCTCACGATGTTCGTCATGGAAGCGAAGAGCGCGATGGCGCCCAGGATCCTGTACTCGAGCGGATAGTCCGATCCGACCACGATGATCGAGCCCACGACAGCGATCGCCGAGATGGCATTCGTGAGGGACATCAGGGGTGTATGGAGCAGCCGGGAGACGCGGGCGATCACGCCCATACCGATGAAGCTGGCGAGGACGAAGACGAACAGCAGGGACCAGAAGTCGCCGGCAGGTGCGGCATGGGAAGCGGCCGCGTCTGTGTGCGATGGAAGGGTGGTGGCTGCGGCGGCCGGAGCCGCTGTCTCGCCGGGTGCACTACTCTGAGCGGGCACGCTTGCACATGCAAGGAAAAGAACGAGCAGCATGCCCAGCCCGACGGTCACAGAGCGCTTCATACGCGGATCTCCGTTGGACGTACATGAATGAATGGCGGACCGGGGGTGGAGCAACAATAGCGCCCCCAATCTAAAGAATATCCCGAGAAGAATCAAACACCCACTTTCCGCTTTCTTCTCTTGATTTCCGTGTGTATACTTGGGGCAAGCTGTTTGCCATCCGACCCCTGTTCCACCATCCGCCATGATCTGCCTTATGAGCACACAGGAATCGATCGTTGCCCCGCACGCCTCGATGCCGGCACCCACATGTGTCGGGGTCTTCGGCATCGGGTTGGATACCTACTGGGGGCAATTCAACGGGTTGAAACCCCGCCTTGAGGGGTACCTCGCGACGATCGAGGGAAAGCTTTCCCGCCCGGGGATCGACGTGGTCTCCGGCGGCCTTGTGGACACCATCGACAAGGCCCATGAGGTCGCGCACCTGATGAAGACGAGGAATGTGCGCCTGGTCTTCCTGTATGTGAGCACGTACGCGCTGTCCTCAACGGTCCTCCCGGTCGTACGCGATACCAACGTCCCGGTCATCATCCTCAACCTGCAGCCGGAAGCACAGCTCGACTATGCGAAGTTCAACGCGCTTGGCGATCGGGGCGCGATGACCGGCGAATGGCTGGCGTACTGCCAGGCGTGCGCCGTGCCGGAGGTGGCCAACGTGTGCCTGAAAGCCGGGATCCGCTTTCATCCCGTGACCGGCACCCTGGCCGATGAGCAGTCGTGGGCGGAGATCGGGGAGTGGCTGGATGCGGCCCGCGTCGCGGATGTGATGCGGCAGAACCGCATGGGTATCCTGGGCCACTATTATAATGGTATGCTGGATGTCTATTCCGATGCAGCCCTGCAGTCGGTGGTGTTCGGCACACACATCGAGCACGTGGAGATCGACGTCCTGAAGGTGTACCGCCGCGAAGTGAAACCCGAGGTCTGGAAAGCAAAGGTCCGGGAGATCCATGAGGCATTTCGCGTCCTTCCCGAATGCAGCACGGCGGAGGTCGAACGCGCGGCGAAGACGGCCTGTGCCCTGGACCGGTTGATCACCGAGAAGCGGCTGGGCTCACTCGCATACTATTATGAAGGGACCCCGGGAAGCGAAGAAGAGGATATCGTCACATCGGTGATCACGGGCAACTCCCTCCTCACTGCCAACCACGTCCCGGTAGCGGGGGAATGCGAAGTGAAGAACGTGCAGGCGATGAAGATCATGGACGCCTTCGGGGCAGGCGGTTCATTCAGCGAGTTCTACCTGATGGACCTTAAGGATGATGTGGTGCTGCTCGGGCACGATGGCCCGGGGCACATCGGCATCGCGGAAGGGAAGCCCGTGCTCCGCCCGCTCGGGGTGTATCACGGCAAACCCGGGAACGGACTGTCGGTGGAGATGAAGGTGAAGAATGGTCCTGTGACCATCCTCTCTGTGGTGCAAACACCCGCGGGGAAGATCAGGCTGTTGGTCGCAGAAGGGGAGTCTGTGCCCGGGCCGGTCCTGGAGATCGGCAATACGAACAGCCGGTACCGCTTTCCGTGCGGTGCACGCGCGTTCGTCGATCGTTGGAGCGTTGAAGGTCCGGCACACCATTGCGCGATCGGCACCGGTCACATCGCAGCGCGGATCAAGAAACTCGCCGCACTGGTGGGCGCGGAATTCGTCGGGATCTGTTGACGCCCGCCCGCAGCGTCAGGTCAACGAGCGCTTGAAGCACCGTCTCCGTTTGTGCTGACGGCGCTCGAAGTTCTTCCAGTGCGCCTGGACGAGCTTGTTGTCTTCGAGCTCCACATTGGACTCGGCGCTGATGATCCCCTGCTTGATGCACGATTCGGCAAGCGCGGTGATCAGGAATGCGTCCGCCCCCTTCCCCTGCAGGTCCCGCCGCACCGCCCCCAGATACAGGTCGATGGTCTTCGGATGCTTCATCGCGCGCAACAGATGGAACACGCCGAACGGGAAGAGATGGCCCTGTGCTTTCTGCAAGGCATGCGACAGCGAAGGCATGGCGATGACGAAGGCGGCGAGCCGGTCCTCCTTGTCCACAAGGAGCTTCGTGTAATGCGGTGAGATGTTCGGGAAGTACATCTTCACGTAGTAGTCGATCTCCCGCTCCGTCAGCGGAACGAACCCGTAGAGCTTGCTGTAGGTGTCGTTGATGATCTCGAAGATCTGGTGGGCGTACGGGAGGAGGTCCTTTGCCTTCCGGGCGGGAACGATGTGCAGCCCTTTCCGTTCCGTCGCCATCGCGGCGACACGGAGGGCTTTCTCAGGGATCGCTGCGGGGACCGAGATGTTGTACTCGAGCCAATCGACATCCTTGACGTACCCCCGGCGCTCCATATGCGCGGGGTAGTAGGGGTAGTTATAGAGCGTACCCATGGTGCTCAGCTCTTCGAACCCTTCCACCAGCATCCCCTCGCGGTCCATGTCCGAGAATCCCAGCGGACCCAGCAATTCCGTCATTCCCTGTGAGCGTGCCCATTGTTCCACGGTGCCGAGAAGGGCGGACGCAACCTCCTCATCGTCGATGAGGTCGAACCACCCGAACCGGGCCGCCTTCCGGTCCCAGACCTTGATGTACTCGCGATTGATGATGCCGGCGATCCGGCCGACGACCGTGCCATCCCGTTCTGCGAGCCAGTACGTTGCCGTACAGTGATCGAACGCAGGGTTCTTCTTTCTGTCGAGGGTATTCCGTTCATCGAACAGGAGGGGTGGAACCCAATAGGGGTTCTGCTTGTACAGGCTGAACGGGAAGGTGATGAAGGCGCGAAGGTCCCGGGGCGAAGCGACCTCTTTGATCACGATGGACATACGGGCTCTGGCGACGATGGGTCTGCGGGTGTAGGAACTGTTGACAATATACGAAATGCCCCCCCAGAGAGCAATCTTCCTCATTGAAAAGGGCCCCGGGGTTGTGTATATTACATATTCACCACATCAGTACTCCCCGGAAGAACCATGAGTCTGACCGAAAATGCCGATTTCGTCCGTGAGATCATCGCGGAGGACCTGCGTACCAACAAATTCAGCGGACGTGTCCATACCCGGTTCCCCCCCGAACCGAACGGTTACCTGCACATCGGCCACGCGAAGTCCATCAACCTGAACTTCGGCATTGCACGCGAACATGCCGGCGGCAAATGCAACCTGCGCTTCGACGATACCAACCCGGAAAAGGAAGAGCAGGAGTACGTTGACTCGATCATCGCCGATGTGCGGTGGATCGCAGGGGATATCGACGAGCGGATCTACTACGCGTCGGACTATTTCGAGCAGATGTACGCCTGGGCGGTGGACCTGATCACGAAGGGCAAAGCGTACGTCTGCGATCTGAATGCCGATCAGATCCGCGAGACCCGGGGCACGCTCACCGAACCCGGGAAGGACAGTCCGTACCGGGACCGGCCGGTCGCGGAGAACCTCGACCTCTTCGCGCGCATGCGCACGGGGGAGTTTCCCGACGGATCGCGCACCTTGCGTGCGAAGATCGACATGGCGTCGCCGAACATCAATCTCCGCGACCCGATCATGTACCGCATCGTGCATGAACGGCACCACCGTCAGGGTGATGCCTGGTCGATCTATCCGACCTATGACTGGGCACACGGGCTCGAGGATTCCCTCGAGCACATCACGCACTCGATCTGTACGCTGGAATTCGAGAACCACCGTCCACTGTACGACTGGTATCTGGAGTCGCTGGGCGTCTACCATCCGCAGCAGATCGAGTTCGCGCGCCTCAACCTCACGTACACCGTGCTCAGCAAGCGACGCCTGCTCCAGCTCGTGCAGGAGAAGCGGGTGCATGGCTGGGACGACCCGCGCATGCCGACCATCGCAGGGTACCGGCGGCGGGGGTATACGTCCGAAGCCATCCGCACGTTCTGCGACAAGATCGGGGTGTCCAAGAAGGACAGCATGATCGATGTCGCTTTGCTTGAGTGGAGCATCCGCGAGGACCTCAACAAGCACGCGCAGCGTGCCATGGCCGTGCTGTCGCCACTGAAGGTCGTGATCACGAACTATCCGGAAGGGCAGACCGAAGAGGTGCCCGCGCTGAACAATCCGGAGGATGAGAACGCCGGGACGCGCATGATCCCGTTCGGGCGCGAGCTGTACATCGAGCAGGACGATTTTCGCGAAGTGCCCCCGCCGAAGTACCACCGGCTGTCGCCCGGCAAAGAAGTGCGCCTTCGCGCGGCCTATATCATCACGTGCGAGTCGGTGGTGAAGGACGCGGCCGGGAACATCACCGCGATCCACTGCACGTACGATCCCGACACGAAGAGCGGTGGCCCCAACGCGAACAAGAAGGTGAAGGGAACGATCCACTGGGTGTCCGCGCCCCATGCCGTGGACGCGGAGGTGCGGCTGTACGATCGCCTGTTCAGCAAGGAAGACCCGAATGATATCCCGGAAGGGAAGTCGTTCCTGGATTTCATCAATCCGGATTCACTGAAGGTTCTCACGGCGTGCAAGCTCGAGCCCATGCTTGCGAAGGCGGAACCCGGTAGCCGCTATCAGTTCGAACGGGTGGGGTACTTCTGCGTCGATATCAAGGATGCGAAGCCGGGAGCTCCGGTGTTCAACCGGACCGTCACGCTGAAGGACACCTGGGCGAAGATCGAGCAACGCGGCGCGTGAATCCGTACATATGTGGGCCCGGTCAGTGCCCCCGCGCCACGAAACCTGTCCGATGAATGCGCTTCTCTGCTATCTCCTGTAGCGAGAGATGAACTCCTCGACCTCCGGGATGCCTCCCTGGAAGATGAGGTAGCCGTTGCTCGGTTCGCGTTCCGTGATCTCGCCTGCGATCGGCGTCATCATGATCTCCCGGACCTTCTGCAGGTCCTTCGTCTGCCCCAGTGCCCAACCGAGTTTCATGTACGCCACCTCGGGGAGCATGTTCGCCCCGGGGATGACCCCGAGCTCCATCATGTCCCTCCCCGTATCGTACACGTACATCTGCACGTATCCCCAGAGCGTCTGCACGGTCATATAGACCGCGATGCCTTTCTGCTGCGCCCGCTTGAGTGATGGGTAGAGCGGCTTGTTCACATGCCCGAGCCCCGTCCCGGCGATCACGATCCCGCGGTAGTTGTTGTCCACCAGCGATTCGATGATGTCCGGCTTCATGTTAGGATAGTAATACACGATGCTCACGCGCTCCTCGAACGCCGTGTTGATCGTGACGTTCCGGTCTGCCCGGCGTCGGTGGTAATCCTGACGGAGCGGACGGATGGTGTCGCGGCTCACCATCGCAAGCGGTATGTCGCCGATGGTACGGAATGTGGACCGATAGCTGGAGTGCATCTTGCGGACACGGGTCCCCCTGTGCAGCAGGCCGTAGACATCGGACGTCGGGCCGAACATACAGACCATGGTTTCAGCGATGTCGCTCTCCGCCGCGGTCTTGACGCTGTGCATCAGATTCAACGCGGCATCCGATGAGGGACGGTCAGAGGACCGCTGCGACCCGACCATCACGATCGGCACGGGGGTGTTCTGCACCATGAAGGACAGGATGGCCGCTGTGTGGTGCATGGTGTCGGTGCCGTGCCCGATCACGATACCCTGCACGCCTTTCTCGATCTCCCGCCCGATCGCCTGGGCCGTCCCGATCCACTGCTCGGGCCCCATATTCTCGCTGAAGACCCCGTAGAGCTTCTCGGTCTCCAGGTTGCAGATGTCGGCCAGCTCGGGAACGGAGCCGTACAGCTCGCCCGGCGAGAATGCCGGGATCACCGCGCCCGTCCGGTAATCCAGGCGGCTCGCGATGGTCCCACCTGTCCCGAGCAACTTCACGCGGGGCTTTCCCGGATCGTACGGAAATTCTTTCTCGGGGATCTTGTAGTGTGCTTCCTTGCGCCCCTGGACGGTGATCTTCTCGACGCCGGTGGCTTCGATCCCGACATTGTAGCCGCTGCGCAACTTGATCACGATGTGGTGTGGGTCGGCGGTCTCGGAACGGGGGAGAATGATGCCGGTGAACGTCCCCTCGCCCGTATGGATCTCGACATCGCTCCACACCTGTGCGCTGTACTCCTGAAGGGTGGCGAGTGCCGGGCCCCGGTAGCCACGATAGTTGTCGCTCATGGTTGCACCTCCGTCCACTCTCGTTCCACCAATGCCGCGACCGCTTTCCCGGGAACCCGGCCCCGGATGCGGGTCATGATCATCCCCATCAATGCTGCCTTGCGGCGTTCCGGCTTCCGGAGGTTCTGCTGGAGCGAGACGGAGGCCTCATGGATGACCGCCTCCAGTTCTTTCTGGGTGCAGGGCGACGGTGCGGAATCATGGGTGAACGGTGCGCCTCCGGCGATCGCCGCGAGCGTGGAGATCAAACCCTCACGCGCGAGCACGCCATCACGAAACGCCCGAAGCACCTCGCTCATCTGATCCCTCGTGAATGCGTACACCAGCCCCGACTGCCGTGCGACACGTTTGGGCAGTTGAATGAGGGTGACGGCCGCCGCTGTCGCATCGATCCCCCAATCCCTGACCGCCCGTCCGAAGAGCGGAGCGAACGGAGAGATACTGAGGGGCTCGATGCAGTCTGCCGGGATGCGGAGCTCATGGTACCAGCGCTCGCGCTCCCAGACGGGTTCGGGAACGTCAGCCCGGATCCGGTCCAGGCGGTCCCGCGTGATCCGGAGCGGCGGAAGGTCCGTATCGGGATACATGCGTTCCGGCCCCGGCAGGATCCGTTCGAACCCGTTCGTTCCATCGGCAAGTGCCTGGCGGGTTTCCGAAGGGACGCCGATGGTCGCCTCTTTCGCGCGGAGAACGACCTCGGACGCACCGGTCGTGACATCCTGTTTGCTTCCCCACACGAGAACGATCGTGTCGTCTTCGCTCGCGCCCAGTGTCCGCCGGAGCATCTGCCACTCCGATGAGGCCAGCGTCTCTCCCGGACTGTCGGAATGGATGATGTTGGGAAGCGTGGTGAGGCAGGCGACCACGCGTACTCGATCGGAGATCTCGCGCGAGAAATAGGTGTCTATCTGGGTCGGCCAACGCAGCAGGTCCTTGAAGCCGTACAGTGCCACTCCGTGCACAAACATCCCTCCCGCAATGGCATCGCGGATGGGTTGATACCGCGTTTTCCGGAGAAGCTTCGTGCAGTCTTCGGTCCGCGAACGGAAGGACTCCCGGGTGATGCCGCGCGTGTGCAGCTCGTCGCGGAGCCTCAGGAGGTTCCACTGCCGCATGGCTTCATTGTACGTGAGCAGGGGGATGTCCGGGATGCGGGGCACGCCCTTGATCTCGATCCGCGTACCGCCCGCGACGCTCACATTCACATCTTCGCGGGCAGCACCGGCCCCCGTGCGCACGAGCCCCGTGCTGCGCACGACGCGCCGGAGCAGTTGTGCTACCTCGGCAACCTCTGCCGGCGTCTTCATCTCGGGGGCGGTGACGGTCTCGATCAGGGGCATGCCCAACCGGTCGGTCCGGTATGTGCGCCGGTGTCCGATATCGCTCACCTCACGGCACGCATCTTCCTCCAGGCCGAGTTGCACGATGTTGATCCTGCGGTCTTTGTACGGGACGGACCCGTCCACGCCGACGATGGTCGTCCGCTGGAACCCTGTGGGGATGCTGCCGTCCAGATACTGCTTGCGTGCGATATGGATCTCGTCCACCATCGCGCATCCGTACAACATCGCGATGCCGAGGGCGATATCCAGCGCGTCGGTGTTGAGTTCGAACGGTGGGGTGTCGTCCATCTCATACGTGCACACGGTGTCGCGGTTGATGAGGTAGATGATCTCCTTCTTGGTCTTGAACTCCATCAGTGCGGTGCCGTCGTACTCCCCGAGTTCGGAGAGGGTCGGACGCATGTGCCGGAGGATCTCCGCGTCGTACTCTTCACTGTACCGCCCGGCAGGGCAGCGGCAGAAGAGCTTTTTGGTCGTCAGGAGTTGCTGGTGGATCTCAAGGCCGGATCTGAAACCGACTGCCGCATAGTCGGCATCGGTCATTTCGGAGAAGGGTTTGAACGCCATGGTGGACCGGGTCCGGGAAGATACGAGGAAGGCTCTTTCCGAAATGTCCTGAAACTTCACTGGAAATGCAACCGCTCAGTCGGTGGGCCCGTTCGCTGCGGGCGTATTGAATCTCTTTGCCACCTTCAGGAATGCCGGTGTCAGGATCGGAAAATACCGTGCGGCGTAGGGATTGATGAATGCGACCACGATGGTGAGCCCGAACACCAGGGAAACAACGAAAGCGCGTTGCTTGGCTTGCCGCACAACCGATTGCGGCAGCGATGGGTCGGCGACACCATTGGCAGGGTTCCCGACATAGCGCCAGAGGAAGAAGAGCATGACACCCGAGAAGCAGACATTGGCAACGTAAATGATCAGCGGGGTCTTGAGGTGGATCGTCGATGGAATGGAGTACTCTCCAAAGATGCCCGTGCTGAATGGCATCAGCACGATCGACACCAGGAACAGCATGTTCAGCCAGATAAGCTTCGGGGTGTAATCGATGACGAATCCGAAAAGAAAATGATGGCGGGTCCAGTACATCCCGATCAGCATGAAGCTGACAAAGAAGCCGGCGAACTTCGGGATCAGATGTGCGACGTACGAGAGGATCGCAGCCTCGGACGCCTCCTCCCCGTGGAATTCCGGGACCTTGATCTCAATAATAAGGAGGGTGATGGCTATCGCGAACACGGCGTCGGTGAACAGGATGAGACGTTCGAGCTGGAACTCCTTGCGGGACTCCGGGTGGACATTGGTCATGGATGAGGTCGCTCTCCGGTTGGGGTCTGACAGCCGTGGGAATCTGCAATACTACGGCTTTTGTCCTCCATGCGCAAGGGCTTGCAAGTCCTGAGTTTCGTGAGTACGTTAAAGAATGTTCCCGCGTTTCCTCCATGAAACCATCCGGAAAGGGCCTCCTGTGACCCGGCGTCATCTGCTTGGGATCGCGACTGCGGTCTGTTTCCTTCCACTATTCCCGGTACTCATGATCTCCTCCACTCCGTCTTCAACCATGATGATCACTGACATGATGTGTGAGCACCTGCGCGATCCGCAGGGCATCGATGCCGTCACCCCTCGCCTGAGCTGGGTCCTCTCCTCCGCCACTCGTGGCCAGGTCCAGAGCGCCTTCCAGGTCCTCGTGGCCACGACGCCGGCCCTTCTCGAACAAGGCAACGGCGATCTCTGGAACTCCGGCAAGGTTCCGTCCGATCGTTCCATCCTCGTTCCCTACGCCGGTTCCCCGCTCCGATCGGGGGTACAATGCTACTGGAAAGTGCGCGTATGGGACCGGGAAGGGAAGGAGAGTGCATGGAGCAGGACCGCCACGTGGTCGATGGGCCTTCTTGATCCCCAGGACTGGAAGGGCTCATGGATCGGGTTGGAGAACGGCGTTGATTCGTCGGAAAGCAGACGAGTGCCAGCGCGCTGGCTGCGGAGAGATTTCACGCTCAAAGCAAACGTCCGGCGGGCCGTGGTGTACCTGGCAGGACTCGGACTTTCCGAATTGTACTGCAATGGTGAGAAGATCGGTGATGACGTCCTTTCTCCGGCGTTGAGCGATTACACCAAACGGGTGTACTACGTCACGCACGACGTGACGCCCCTTCTTCGGAACGGCAGCAATGCCCTTGGCGTCGTCCTGGGCAACGGCCGGTTCTTTGCGCCGCGGTCGAAAGTGCCCGTGGATATGATCTCGTACGGCTCTCCGAAGATGCGCCTGCACATGCAGGTGGAGTACGCCGATGGATCGGTGGAGAGCATAGTGTCTGACGGTATCTGGCAATTGACGACCGACGGTCCGATCCGGGCGAACAATGAATATGACGGTGAGGAATACGACGCGCGGATGGAATTGGACGGCTGGGCCTCTCCCGGGTATGCCGCTGCAACGTGGCGTCCGGCCGAGATCGTGGCCGCACCTGCCGGTCTCCTGCGCGCCCAGATGATCAACCCGATCAGGGTCACGCAGACCCTCACACCCGTTTCCATGCGGGAGATCGCGCCCGGCACGTTCATCTATGATATGGGGCAGAATCTGGTGGGGTGGTGCAGGTTGTTCGTGCATGGACCGCGTGGCACGACGGTGACGCTGCGGCACGCCGAGACGCTTATGCCGGACGGAAAGCTTTCCATGGCCAACCTGCGTACGGCGAAGGTGACGGATACCTATACGCTGTGCGGCATAGGCAAGGAGGTGTACGAGCCCCGGTTCACGTATCATGGTTTCCGCTACGTGGAGCTTACCGGATACCCCGGGATGCCCGACCTCTCGACGATCCAGGGCCGGGTGGTGCATGACGATCTCGCGTCCGCGGGGACCTTCGCGACCTCCGATCCGGTCATCAACCGTATCTACAGCAATATCGTCTGGGGCGTGCGTGGCAACTACCGCAGCATCCCGACCGACTGTCCGCAACGTGATGAACGGCACGGTTGGATGGGCGACCGCTCATCGGAATCCCAGGGCGCGACGTACATCTATGATATTGCCGCGTTCTATGCGAAGTGGGTGCAGGACATGGAGGATGCCCAGCGCGAGAGCGGGAGTGTCAGTGATCTCTGTCCGGCGTACTGGCCGCTGTACAACGACAATGCCACCTGGGCGGGGTGCACGGTCATGGTTCCGCATGCGTTGCTCCTGCAATACGCGGACTCCGGCCTCATCCGGCGCCACTACGGCAGCATGGTCCGGTGGGTCGATCATATGAGTACGTTTGTGACGGACGACATCATGCCGAAGGATACCTACGGCGATTGGTGCGTACCGCCGGAGGACGCGAAGTTGATCCACTCCGAGGACCCGATGCGCAAGACCCCCGGAGAGCTCCTCGGTACCGCGTTCTTCTATCATGAGCTCTGCCTCATGGCAGGATTCGCCGAGACGGCAGGGAATGCGCAGGATGCAACCCGGTTCAACGCGCTTGCCGCGCGTCTGAAGAAAGGATTTCATGCGAAGTTCTTTGACGCCGGCCATGGGTACTATGCCAACGGGTCGCAGACATCCTGCGTGATCCCCCTCGCCTTCGGGCTTGTGCCCGACGAGCACATAAGCACCGTGTTCGCACGGCTCGTTCACAAGATCACGGATGAGACCGAAGGGCATGTGGGTACCGGACTCGTTGGCGCCCAGTGGCTGAACCGGGTGCTGACGCAGAATGGCAGGGTTGACCTCGTGCACAGGTTTGTAACGAATACGACCTATCCGAGTTGGGGGTACATGGCGGGGAATGGGGCAACGACGATCTGGGAACTGTGGAACGGGGACACCGCCGATCCCGGCATGAACTCGGGCAATCACGTGATGCTTGTCGGCGACCTGGTGATATGGCTGTATGAGAACCTGGCCGGCATTGCGTCGGACCCAGCAGCGCCGGGTTTCAAACATCTCGTCATGAAGCCGACGCCGGTGGCCGGCCTCACCACCGTGCACGCGACGCACCGTACCCCGTTTGGTGAAGCCGTCAGCGGGTGGTCGCAGCAGAACAAGGTGTTCACCTGGGATGTGACGGTGCCCGTGAACACGACGGCGACGCTGTATATCCCCCGCGCACAGGGGACACGGGTCTTTGAAGGCCACCTGCCTCTTGCCGCGGTGAAGGATGTTCGCGTCCTCCGGGAAGAGCAGGACCGGCTCGTGTGCACGGTTGGCTCCGGTTCCTATACATTCCTCGTTCGATGAACACCGGTGGAAGGGTGATGGTGTGAACACTACAGAACTTGCGGGACTGCTGGAGCGCGTGAGGGGCGGACGCGTTGGGATCCTCGGTGATTTCTGTCTGGATGCCTATCTTCTCATCGACCCGGCAGCGTCCGAGGCGTCAGTGGAGACGGGACTCGCGACCCGGCCCGTGCGCACGCAGCGGTATTCGCTTGGCGGTGCGGGGAACGTTGCCGCCAATCTCCTCGCGATGGGGGTCCGGCACCTCGCGGTGTTCGGGGTGGCCGGCAACGATCCGTTCGGCGTGGAAATGCGCTCATTGCTCGTTGGTCTGGGTGCAGACACCTCCGGACTCCTTGTGCAACGGGAGGGGTGGGACACGCATGTGTACATGAAGCCCTATGAGCGCCAGAAGGAACAGCACCGGCTCGACTTCGGCAATTTCAATGTGTTGCATCCGTCTACCCGGCATCAGTTGTTGCACGCCGTGGAGGAGGCGCTGCCGGCACTGGATATCCTCATCGTGAACCAGCAGGTCCTGAGTGGGATCCACACACCGGATGTTCGCGATGCGTTGCGCGCAATGATCGCCGGGCACGCCGGAGTGCGCGTGATCGTGGATGCACGGCACTATCCGGATGCGTACGGGAGCGCGATGCGCAAGATCAATCTTGCCGAGGCAACGAGGGTGCTGCGGGGAGGGACGGCTGACCCCGGCGGGGAAGATGATGGAACGATCGCCGGGATCGCGGAAGAGCTGTATACCAGGTGGCAGCAGCCTCTCTTCCTCACACGTGGGGAGCGTGGTGTGTGCGTCTGCGATGACCAGGGCTTCCGGTCTATCCCCGGACTCCTGATCCTCGGCCCGGTGGATACGGTGGGAGCAGGGGACAGTATGCTTGCGGGGATCGCCGCTGGCCTCGCAGCGGGAGCAGATCCATTCCGCGCAGCGGAACTCGGGACCCTGGTGGCAGGTGTGACCGTTCAGAAGCTTCTGCAGACCGGGACGGCGACACCGGAGGAGATCCTCGCGCTAGGTGCCGATCCGGACTTCCGGTATTATCCGGACCGTGCCCGCCGTCCGCGTACCCCGGCCGCAGCAGATGGGATGGACGTGGAGATCATCTCCGGCCTTCCTGTCGGGCGCGCGTTCACGCATGTGATCTTCGATCACGATGGGACCATCTCCACCCTCCGGCAGGGCTGGGAGAGCATCATGGAACCGATGATGATCGGGGCGATCATCGGCGGGCAGGCAGATGCGGCCGATTCTGCCCTGCAGGATGAGATCAGGGATGCAGTAAGAGGATACATCGACCAGACGACAGGGATACAGACGCTCGTTCAGATGAAAGGCCTCGTTGCGCTCGTGCGCAGGTTCAAATGCGTACCTGAAGCATCCATTCTCGATGAATACGGGTACAAGCAACTGTACAACCGCCAGCTCCTCGCCCTCGTCGAAGGCCGCGTGGAGAAACTCAAACGCGGCGAGCTTCACCTCTCCGACCTGACCGTCAAGAAAGCCGTGGACCTTCTTCGTGCCCTGGCAGGGAAAGGCATTCATCTGTACCTTGCGAGCGGCACAGACCAGACCGACGTGGACCGTGAGGCGGACATGCTTGGCTACCGGGCCCTGTTCGGCGGCAGGATCTACGGGGCCGTCGGGGATGTGACGAAGGAGGCCAAGCGCATGGTGCTGGAACGCATCATGAACAGCATCGGGGAGGACGCGCAGGCGCATATCCTCATGTTCGGCGATGGTCCTGTGGAGATGCGGGAGACGCACAAGCGCGGGGGGTATGCCGTGGGAGTGGCGAGCGATGAAGTCCGGCGCTATGGATGGAATGAAGCGAAGCGCCGCCGGTTGATCGAGGCGGGGGCAGACATCATCATTCCGGATTTCTCTCAACTTGAACGGGTCTTCCCTCTGTTATTTCCCTGAGACCTTCGGCCCACGGCTACCAGATGACGTTCTGCCGGCTGACGATCCTGCCCATCCTTGATTCTGGTGCGGGAGAATCCTACCTTCGCTGACGACCGCATCCTCCACCAATCATGGAAATCCTATGGCATTCTTCCGCCATGCCGGACTGTTCTTCATCCTCCTCGCCGCAGGAGTGATCTCCGCATCTGCCGCCCCTGTCCCCCAGCTCACGCGTGAACAGGAACAATGGGTCGCGCAGGGGAACCGGCACGACCGCGACGGCTGGATCTATCTCCGTATCGCAGGGGAACCACGGGTGCGCGGGTTCCAGTACGGCTATCTTCTTGCCCGCGAGATCGATTCCTCGCTGCATGAGGTCCGCAGACAGTGGGAATACGAAAGTGGCATGTCGTGGGAATGGCTGCTGGCCGAAGGAGGCCGGATACTGGATGGGAAGGTCGACCAGGAACTGCTCGCGGAGATCGCGGGCATTGCAGAAGGCCTTCGTGCTGCGGGTGTCCGGACGGACAAGGCCGAGATGCTCGTCTACAATGCCAATATCGAACTCACCGGGTACTGGTGGCCTGAGGTGAAGGACTCGATCGGGGCGCGGTCGCCTGACAAACCGAAGATGGGCTGCAGTAGTTTCATCGCGACCGGGAGTTGGACGAAGGATGGGGGGATCGTGCTCGGACACAACACGATGTCGGGGTACGTCGAGGCCGACTGCAATATCATCCTCGACATCGTTCCTGCGAAAGGACACCGCATCCTGATGCAGGGTGTGCCGGGCTGGATCCACAGCGGCACCGATTTCTTCATCACGGATGCCGGGCTTGTCGGGTCAGAAACGACGATCGGCGGGTTTTCGGGGTTCGAGCCTTCCGGTGTCCCGGAGTTCGCCCGGATGCGCCTCGCGACGCAGTATGCATCTTCGATCGACGAATGGTGTGCGATCATGACGAAGGGCAACAATGGTGGCTACGCGAACGGCTGGCTGATCGGGGATGTGAAGACGAATGAGATCGCACGGCTCGAACTTGGACTCAAGAATGTCGGCTTCGAGCGAACGAAAGACGGATTCTACGTCGGGTCGAACCTCGTCGAGAACCGGCAGATCCTCCGCCTCGAAACGGACATCCGGGAGACCGATATCCGTGTCTCCGATGTGGCGCGCCGCGTGCGCTGGAAGCAGTTGATGCGGGAGAACCGGGGAAAGATCGACGTCGCACTCGGGAAGGCGTTCGAGTCGGACCATTACGATACCTATCTTCAACAGGAGCGGCTCGGGAGCCGATCGCTGTGCGCGCATTGGGAGTATGATACCACCGATCCGACATCGGCACCTTTCGATCCGTCCGGGACCGTGGATGCGAAAGTGGTCGATACGCGGATGGCCAGGGAGATGAAGTTCGCCGCACGCTGGGGTTCGGCATGCGGGACGCCCTTCGATGCCCGCCAGTTCCTGGCACTGCATCCTCAGTTCGACTGGATGGACGGATTGCTGAGGAGCCGCGGTGAACATCCCTGGACCGTCTTCACGGCAGGCGAGAAATGAACAGGTGAATGCGGATCCCTCTCAGGGGATGCCGGCCACGCGGCCGATATTGCCGCGGGTCAGCGAGAGATCAGATGCCGTCACCGTCCCATCCATGTTACAGTCGGCATCCAGGTACGCCGGGCCTGACGGCATCGCCTGGCGCACGCGGGCCAGATCGGTCGCCCCGATGCCCCGATTTCGATCCACACTTCCCCCGATCATCGCGAATTTGCCGCATGTGAGCGATACGGCGCTACCGCCGTATGACTGCGATGCTGCGCTACGGAAGTCGTAGGTCACAGCCGCCGAGTCCATTGCGATGGGGACCGCCGACATGGAGGGGAGGTGGTTCCTGTGACGGACCACGATGTAGTAGTTCCCTGACGTCAGTCCTTCAAACCTCAGGGGCGATATGCCGTCGATCTCAGTGACGGCTCCATTCCTCATGACCAACCCCGCATGCCGCGCCCGGACGGTCGAATCCGCCGTCCCTCCACGAAGTTCCACCAGTACCCAGTCCACCGCGGCCGGTGGCGCCACATCAAGCGAGTCGCCCTCCGCATCCGTGTAACCCATGGCGCAGAACGGCTGTGCATGGGGCAGGAGGCCATGGTCGCAGAGATCTGTTCGCATCGAGTCTGTGGCCATCGCACCCTCCAGAAAGAGATGAACCGCCAGGAGGACGAACGGGGGTGGTGAAGGTTCCTTGATCACATGAAGGACGACCGTGGCGCTCGTGTCTCTGCCAAACCCGTTGCTCGCGATGCACCGGAACTGCGCGCCGCTGTCGGCGCGGGTCACGCCTGAGAGGGTGAACGTTGTGCTGGTCCCACCGGGAGTATCGACACCATTCCGCTGCCATCGGTACGACAACGGTGCGGCACCTGCAACCTCAACCGAAAATGAGGCCTCTCCACCCTCATAGACGGTCACCGTTGACGGGTCGGTCGTGATGCTGGGCGCTGTGAGGATGTCCGTTCCGTCCTCGCCGACGATCGGCGCATGCGTATTCATGAAATAGTCGACCTGCGAGGTGAATGCAGGCGCAGACGCTCCGGCGTTACCCGCCCATGGGCCGACGCGGCGGACATGCATCGGATGTGTGAATGATGTCGCCGTGGTCCAGGTGCTCCCATCTGCGGAGTACATCCCCGTCCAGGTGTCCCCGATCCGACCAACCCGGAGATAGGAGGGGGCCTGTAGCGTGAGTGGGACGTTTGCCTGTTCCGTCGGGACCCCTTCCGAGAATGTGGCGGCAAAGAACACCAGGTCCGGTGCGTCGTAGACCAGGTCGAACCGGATGAAGTTCGCGCTGTCCTCCTCGAAGACCACTCCCTGCGTCTGGATCGAGGAGGTCATGGCGCCGTCGAATTTCACAACGATGGAGAGATCGCCATCTGCAGTTGCCTGCATCACCCGCGGCGCATTGTTGGTGCCGGCCCAGAGATCGTGCGCCGTTCCCGCGGGGAGTGCGATCACCAGGCGGGCATCGTCGGTCCCTCCTCCCGTCACGCCAATGGTCGCATCGTCCAGGGGGTTCACCACATCCCAAAGCAATGTGTCCAGCCCGACGGCATTGAAATCATCGGACACGATACCGCTCCCCGAGCCGGTGGGGATCACGCTCAGTATCGCCGGCGCACTGGTGTCGGCGCCATACGGATTCTGGACGATGCACCGGAAGGAGGCACCGCTGTCAGCCCGGATGACGCTGCTCAGGGTCAACGTGCTTGCCGTCGCACCGGCCAGATCGACATCGTCCCGTTGCCACTGAAAGGCCAGGGGTTCGCTCCCGGTGGCGAGGCATCTGAACAGAACATCTGAGCCTTCATCGGCCCACTGTGACGTCGGGTTCGTGGTGATGACCGGCGGGGCCGATGGCCAGTGGGTGATCCCCACGGTGGAATCGCCCATCAACCGGTACACATAGAGGTGGCCGAAGGTCGTGTACCAGATATTCTTCCGATCACTGATGTGGCTGAGGTGATCGGCGAAGAATTCGCTGTAGATCTCTCCTGAGGGGACAAGCGTGTAGGGATGGAGGAGGAGATGATAGATGCCGTGCGTCGACAGGCGCTGATCGAAGGCCGCATTCAATTCGACGGGATCGGTGGAACCCCAGGGCGAACCCATTTCCATGGTGGTCCCATCATACGGGAATCGTTCCATCAGCGTGTCCCACGGAGTGAAGTCGCCGTTCTGGAAGTTGACCACACGGCAGTTGAGGTACCCGGCGCGGGTCACCGTTGTCTCGATCTCCGCACTTGTTTCCCCGAAGGGAACAAGGAAACTGTACACGTACTCTGTTTCCCCTTTGCGGAACTGCGCGGGCATGGTCAGGTTATCGAGCAGGTCGAGCCTCGACCCCGCAACCTGGTTTTCAATGTCCTCGTATGGCCAGCGGCTATGCGTGCGGGTGTGGGATGCAGCTTCGGCACCTCCGGCGTCCAATTCTGCCTGGATATGGGCCCATGTGCTCTCCGTGGTCTCTCCGGTGATGACAGCGGTCGTATAGGGGAGGTGATAGGAACGGAGGATGGATGCCACCCGCGTGAACATCGAATCCGTGTAATCCTTCCAATCGTCGGTCGAGACGACGACAGCGGCGTCGCGGTTATCATAGTAGCGCGCAACTCCGGCGAATGCCGTCGGGACCCCTTCTCCGCCCTGTTCGCTGATGCGGATATGGATGTCGTCACTCGAGGCAGAGAACGTTGTGGAAACGTACGCGGTATGCGTCGCTTCATCGAATCGGACCGCATCGATGCCATTGAAGTGGTCGTCCGGATCCTTTGCGGGAAGAAGTGTCCACCCTGAAGTGGAGTCGTGCCGGACATATGCCTGAAGGTCGTCGTGCCCGGCGCCGTAGGTGATGATGTACGTGATCGGGTAGGATATACCGAAGCGTTGATGCAGGACCGGGTCGACGCTGATGATCAGGTCATGGTTCGTCGTCGAGCGGACAGTCAGGCGGGTGCCAGCTGCGGTGATGGTGAATCCTGCGGCGAGAAGGATGACCACCCCTATGGTCTTGAATGTTCTCATGACTCCCCCCTGCGAGCCAACGGTGATGACGTGCACGTAGCGCGGTCTGTGTGTGCAGGTGGATGGATCGATCGAATCCCGAAGACCGGGATGTCCGGATACCTGCATACAGAAGGTACGCGACGGTTGCGGGATTGTCAAACGGCCTGTGATGCACATCACCTCCGGCGCGCTGCGTTGTTCCTTGCCTGCCAAATCCCTATATTCCAATCACCTACAACGATCTCCTCTTCCATCAAGGAACTCCGGTATGCTTCGACGCAGCACGATGGCCGCGATCACTGCTCTTGCGTTGTGCGTTGCCACGCCTGATGCACGTGCCTGTACCAATATTCTCGTCACGAAGGGTGCATCAAAGGACGGGAGTACGATGATCACCTATGCCGCTGATTCACACACCTTGTACGGCGAGCTGTACTTCCATCCGGCGGCGACCTACGCCGCTGGTACGATACTGGATATCGTGGATTGGGACGGCGGAACGTTTCGTGGACGGATCCCGCAGGCCGCGCACACCTACGCGGTGGTCGGCAATATGAATGAGTATCAGGTCTCCATCGGCGAGACCACTTTCGGAGGCCGGCCCGAACTTGCGGACTCCACCGGGGTCATTGATTACGGCAGCCTCATGTACATCGCTCTCCAGCGTTCACGCTCTGCGCGCGAGGCCATCCATGTGATGACCACGCTCGTTGCGCAGTACGGCTACGGGAGTTCCGGGGAGTCGTTCTCCATCAGCGATGCCCGCGAGGTCTGGATCCTGGAGATGATAGGCAAGGGGCCGGGCAAGACCGGCGCTGTGTGGGTCGCGCGCCGGATACCGGACGGCAGCATCTCCGGACACGCGAATCATGCACGTATCACGACCTTCCCGCTGAAGGACACACTGAATTGCCTGTACGCGCCAGATGTCATCTCCGTCGCCCGTGAGCGTGGCTTCTTCTCGGGGAAGGATGCGGAGTTCAGTTTCTCCGACACGTATGCGCCGCTCGACTTCGAAGCGGCGCGCTTCTGCGAAGCCCGGGTGTGGGCGGTGTTCAACAGGGTTGCGGCCGGAATGGACAGGTATCTGGAGTACGCACGCGGTACGGATCTCGCCAACCGGATGCCGCTGTGGATCACCCCCGACCGGAAGGTGGACGTGCACGATGTCATGGAATTGATGCGTGATTACTACCAGGGGACGGAATTCGACATGAGCAAAGATGCCGGCGCGGGGCCATTCGGTTGCCCCTACCGCTGGCGCCCGCTGACGTGGACGGTGGATTCGCTGCAGTACCTGAACGAACGTGCTATCGCGACTCAGCAGACCGGCTTTTCCTTCGTCGCCCAGGGCCGGTCGTGGCTGCCGGATCACATTGGCGGCATCCTCTGGTTCGGGGTGGATGATATCTATCATACGGTGTACACGCCGATGTACTGCAGCATGACCGCAGTGCCACATGCATTTGAGGTTGGTAATGGCGCCATGATGGAATACTCCGACAGCGCCGCGTTCTGGGTGTTCAATCAGGTGGCGAACCTCTCGTACACGCGGTTCAACCTTATCAGTGCGGATGTCCGCACACGGCAGGCGGAACTCGAGCAGAAGTACATGGCGCTGGTCCC
This sequence comes from Ignavibacteriota bacterium, assembly GCA_016707525.1. NCBI lineage: Bacteria > Pseudomonadati > Ignavibacteriota > Ignavibacteriota bacterium. The sequence goes on along the minus strand of JADJHP010000004.1, from coordinate 120,409 downwards.
GGCCATCGACAAGGCGGCGCTTGAGCTCACGAAAACGAGCAAGAGTGCTGCCGTGCAATTTCTGACCGATTTTTCTGTTGCCCGGGGCCAGGCCACGTTCACCGCGTGGAAGGAACTCTATCGGACCCTGTTCGTGAAATACATGGATGGGAACGTGAAGTCCAGGGTGACCGGACAGGTGAATCCGAAGGTCGTGCAGCCGGGGTACAGCGTGGAGTGGAAAAGGAGAGTGATCCAGGATGCCGGCGGCAAGTTGCGTGTGCCGGCGGGTACATCGCATTAAGGGTTCGACAGAGGCTCCCGGGACGTTCCGGGAGCCTCTGTCGTTGTGCCCTATGCTTCGCTCGGTACCAGCTCTGTGGTGTCCGTTCGCGCCGGCAGGAAGATCCATAAGAGGATGCACGGTGAGGATGGCGAAGTGTTGACCGCTTCGAGACTCTATGCGAACGATCTTCATACTCGGCCTTACATCGTTGCTGACCGACATCTCCTCGGAGATGGTCTATCCGCTCATACCGTTCTTCCTGACCGCCACGCTCGGGGCCGGGCCCGCCGTGCTGGGATTGATCGAGGGCATCGCCGAGAGCACTGCGAGCATCTTGAAGCTCATCTCGGGGATGGCGTCTGACCGCCTCCGAAAGAAAAGGGCCTTTGCGATCATCGGCTATGGCACCTCGGCGGTCGGAAAGGGTGTCCTGTATCTGGCAGGAAGCTGGACGGTGGTCTTTGGCGGTCGCCTCCTGGACCGGATAGGGAAGGGGATCCGGACAGCCCCTCGTGACGCGCTCATCGCCGAGAGCGCAGTGAAAGGTGAGATCGGCAAAGCGTTCGGCCTCCACCGGGCCATGGACACCATCGGGGCTGCGCTCGGCGTGATCCTCGCATGGTGGTTTCTCACGATGAAGCCGGGTGACTATGCTTCGGTCATCCTCTGGTCGGTGGTTCCCGCAGTCCTCGGGGTCGTGCTGCTCTTCTTCGTTACCGAACCCCGGCAGAGCACAACCCTCCGGAAGCCGGTCACTCTCGCGTCGTGGCATACGCTTCCCCCTGCGCTCAAGCGGTTCCTCGGTGTTGCGCTACTGTTCACGTTAGGAAATTCTTCGAATACGTTCTTGCTCTTGCGGGCGGCGGACTTCGGGTATTCCCCCGCGACGATCATCCTCCTCTATCTGGTGTACAACCTCGCATACGCAGGGCTTTCCTATCCCGTGGGGCGCTGGTCCGACCGGATCGGCCGGCGGTGGGTCGTGGCCGCAGGGTATCTCCTGTACGCGGTGGTCTATGCGGGCTTTGCTTTCGCCGGCGAAACCGGAAAGGACTGGATCCCCTGGGTGTTGTTCATCGTGTATGGTCTTTACAGCGCGGCAACCGATGGTGTCGAGAAGGCGGTCATCGCGGAACTCGCCCCACCGGAGCTCCGCGCATCGGCGATCGGCCTTCACGCGATGATCGTCGGGATCGGACTCTTTCCGGCATCCCTTCTTGCCGGCATCCTGTGGAGTGCATCGGGACCGGCAGTCGCGCTTGGTCTGGGTGCTTGTACAGGAGTCCTCGCTGCTGTTCTGCTGCTTGCATGGGCACTCCGCGGGAAGCGTGGGACGGAGATATCCCCGGCGTGATCCGGGTGCACAACAAACAACGGCCACCCCGCAGTGCCAACGGGATGGCCGTCATTCCTGTCACCGATCGATGGAGCGAGACCGGCTATTTTGTGCCGTGAAGGATCTTCTCCTTCTGGCCGGGGTCGTTGCCGTGACCATTCCCGTTCCCACCATTCTTCCACACGAACACCCCGCGCTTTTCGTAGTGTGTGTGCAGGAGGTGGTGGGAAAGCTCACCCAGTGGCGCCTTGAGCACCTCTTTATACAATGCCGCCACCGCCGGGTTCTCATGCGACTTCCGGATCTGCTTGCCGAGGTCCTCTGCGTAGATCGATTCCGCCCGCTTCCGCCTCGTCTCCCACGTGGTCGGGATCGGCTGTCCGCCGCCACCCAGGCAGCCGCCCGGACAGCTCATCACCTCTATGAAGGCGTACGGCGACTCGCCGCGCTGGATCTGCTCGAGCAACTTACGGGCATTTCCCAGCGTGTGCGCAACGGCCACCTTCAGCCGCGTCCCTTTCAGATCCACTTCTGCCTCACGGATGCCCTCCATCCCACGCACCGCGGTGAAGTTCAGGTCCTTCAGGGCATCCCCGGTCACCACCTCATACGCCGTGCGCAAGGCCGCTTCCATCACCCCGCCGGTCGCGCCGAAGATCACCGCAGCGCCCGTGGACTCTCCGAGCGGATGGTCGAACTCTTCCGAAGGCAATGTTGCGAACTGGACACCGGACTCCTGGAACATCCGGGCGAGTTCTCGCGTGGTCAGCACATAGTCGACGTCGTAGAATGCGTCGGCCCCTGACCACGCGCGCTTGTCCTTCCAATGCTCGAATGCGCTCATCATCTCGGGACGCCGCGCCTCATACTTTTTTGCCGTGCACGGCATGACCGAGACGACGACCATCTTCCGTGGATCGATCCCCATCTTGTTCGCATAGTACGTCTTGGCAATGGCGCCGAACATCTGCTGCGGCGACTTGCAGGTGGAGAGATGGGGGAGCGCCTCCGGGAAGAAATGCTCGGCGAACTTGGTCCACCCCGGCGAACAGGAGGTCACCATGGGCAACGGGCCTTTCGTCGTGATGCGGTGCAGCAGTTCATGCGCCTCTTCCATGATCGTCAGGTCCGCGGTGAACTGGGTGTCGAACACCTTGGCGAATCCCAGCCGCCGCAATCCCGCGACCATCTGTCCCGTCACCAGCGCTCCGGCACCCATGCCCATGGCTTCGCCGATGCCGACGCGGATCGCAGGTGCGGTCTGCACCACCACGATCTTCTCGGGGTCCATCAATTCTTCGAAGACCGCATCGGTATCGTCCCGCTCCACGATCGCGGCCGTGGGACAGACCAGCGCACACTGCCCGCAGTTGGTGCAGGCAACATTGCCCAGTCCCTTCTCCATATAGGTGGACACCCGCGTCCGGATCCCGCGCTGGGAGAGCCCGATGGCATGCACGGTCTGCACGGTGCTGCAGACCGCGATGCACCGCCCGCACAGGATGCACTTGTTCGGATCACGCACCAGCGACGGTGAACTGACATCCTGCGGCATCTGCTTGCGGGTCTGCACGAACCTACTGTGCACCACACCGAGTTCCGCCGAGATCCTCTGCAACTCACAGTTCTGGTTGCGGATACACGACAGGCAGTCCTTGGGATGGTTCGCCAGCAACAGCTCCACGTTGGTCTTGCGGGCATCGCGGATCCGGGCGGAGTTGGTGATGATCTCGATGCCGTCGAACACGCATGCCGTACAGGCCCGGACAAGCGATCGGGCCCCCTTCACTTCCACCAGGCACACGCCGCATGAGGCATTCTTCGCGACATCGGCCATGAAGCAGAGGGTGGGAACCCGGAACCCCGCCACCTTGCAGGCGTCGAGGATGGTCATCCCTTGAGGAACCCGGCATTCGGTGCCGTTGATACGGGCGTTGATCATTGTCGTTTCCATGGTCATTCTTCCTCCACTTCCTGGCATTTCACATCACACCGCAGGCAGCGTACCGCTTCCTGCATGGCCTGTTCGCCCGAATAGCCGGCCAGCACTTCCTGGAAGCTGGCGATGCGCTCCTTCACGGCGAGCTTCTTGGGCGCCACCTTCTTCGCAATATCCGGTTCAGTGATGATCTCGTCCCTGTATTTGAAGTCGCGGAACAACCGGTGGAATCTCCGCTCCTTCATCAGTTGGAAGTCGATCGCTTCGGCGGCACTGCGGGCGATACCCATCGCCTCGGAAACGGTGGCGGGGCCCGTCACCGCATCGCCGCCGGCATAGACCTTTGCGACGTTGGTCTGGTACGCCGGTTGATGGGCTCGGATGGTGCCGTTCTTCCGGAGTTCGAGCGCGATCTCCTTGCCCGCCTCGAATTCCACCTTCTCGCCGATCGCAAGAATGACGGTGGAGCACTCCACGATCGTGGTCTCGCCCGTTTCCACGGGACGCTTCCGGCCGGTGGCGTCAAGCCCATCGAACTTCATCTTCCGCACTTCCAGTCCTGTGACGCGGCCCTTCACATCGCCGATGATCCGGTGGGGGGCCGACATGAACAGGAACCTGATGTTCTCATCCATCGCGTCCTTGATCTCGTGCTCGTTCGCGGGCATCTCATCCCTGTCGCGGCGGTACACCACCGTGACGTCGGCGCCGAGGCGCAGGCACGACCGTGCCGCATCGATGGCGACGTTGCCGGCGCCGACGACCACGACGCGCTTGCCGATCGGGAGTTTCTTGCCGAGGGCGAACTCCTCGAGGAATTCGTACCCCTGCATGACCCCCTTCAGGGTCCTGCCCGGGATTTCCAGTTCCACGTCCTTCTGCGCACCGACCGCGATGAAGATGATGTCGTTCGCCTTCTGGAGCGATTTCATCGAGATATCCGTCCCGATACGGGTGTTGAACACGAACTTCACGCCGAGTTTCTTGAACAGCTCGAGTTCCTTGTTCAAGCCGTCCTTGGGGAGCCGGTAGGCCGGGATGCCGTACTGCAGGATGCCGCCCGCTTTCGGGTGGCTGTCGTACACCGAGACCTCGTGCCCGAGCCGGACGAGGAAATACGCCGCGGTGAGTCCGGCCGGGCCGGCACCGATGATGGCGATCTTCTTGCCGGTGGGGGAGAGTTTCTCGCGGATCAGCCGCTGGTAGATCTCTTTCTCCTTGCCCATCTTGTACATCGTATCCGCCAGATAGCGGTGGATCTCGCCTTGCGACACAGGCTCATCCAGCATGTCCCTGCGGCAGCGCATCATACAATGGAAGTAACAGATGCGGCCGACAGTGCCCGGCAGCGGATTGTCGCGCAGGGTCAACTCGAACGCCTCCTCGATGCGTTCCTCTTTCAGGAGTTGCAGATAGCCGGGGATGTTCATGTGCAGCGGACAGCTGTTCTCGCAGAGCGCCATGAACAGGTTTTCGCACACGCCGGCCTTGCACCGCTTCTGAATGATGTGCTTCTCGTACTCATCACGGAAGTACCGGAGTGTGCTCAGGACAGGGTTCGAACTCGTCTGTCCGAGTCCGCAGAGGGATGCATCGCGGATGACGTACGCAAGCCGCTCGAGCGTGTCCAGGTCGTCCATGGTGGCTTCACCGCGGGTGATCTTGTTCAGGATCGCAAGCGCCTGGGCAAGCCCCTCACGACAGGGGGTACATTTGCCACAGGATTCCGAGTACGTGACCTCCACAAAGTATCTCGCGACATCCACCATGCAGTTGTCCTGGTCCATCACCACCATGCCGCCCGATCCCATGATCGTGCCGAGCTTGTTCAGCGATTCGTAGTCGACCGGGGTGTTGAAGTGCTCCACCGGCACGCAGCCGCCGGAGGGCCCGCCGGTCTGCACCGCGCGCACCTTCTTCTTGTTGCCCGTGCCTTCGCCCATCTGGTAGATGATCGTGGCGAGGGGCGTGCCGAGCGGAAGTTCCACGAGTCCCGTGTTCTTCACCTTGCCGACAAGCGAGAAGACCTTCGTCCCCGTGCTCGTCGGCGTGCCGAATTTGGCGAATTCGTCGCCGCCGATGGTGATGATCACCGGGACGTTGATCCAGGTCTCGACGTTGTTGATGTTCGTCGGCTTACCCCAGAGCCCTTTCTGGGCCGGATACGGCGGGCGGGGGATGGGACGGCCCGCACGCCCTTCGATGGAGGCGATGAGGGCGGTCTCTTCACCACACACGAACGCGCCGGCACCTTCCACGTACGAAAGATCGAAACTGAATGTCGAGCCGAAGATGTTCTTGCCGAGCAATCCGCGCTCGCGTGCATCTGCAACGGCCTTCTTGAAGCGCTGGACGGCGAGAGGGTACTCCGCGCGGACGTACATGATGCCCTCGGATGCCCCCATCACATACGCGCCGAGCGCCATGCCTTCGATCAATGCATGCGGATCGCTCTCGATCTCGTTCCGGTTCATGTACGCGCCCGGATCGCCCTCATCCGCATTGCAGATGATGTACTTCTTGTCCGTACTGACCTTCTTCATCATCTCCCACTTCACGGCGGTGGGGAACCCTGCACCACCGCGCCCGCGGAGTTTCGACTTCTGCACCTCCTCGAGCACGGTGTCGGGAGTCATGTGCGTGAGCGCCTTGTGCAATGCGCTGTACCCTCCGACGCCGATGTATTCCTCGATGTCCTCGGGGTCGATGAGCCCGGCCTCGCGGAGGACGATCTTCTTCTGCCCTTTGAAGAACGGAACCTCGTTCCAGGCTGGCACGCTGCCGAGCCCTGTGCCGAACGCGACCTGGGTCGTGAAGAAATCCCAGTTCTCGATCTTGCAGAGTGCTTTCTTCAGCGGCGTCATCCCGCGCATGATCCCTTCCACGATGCCTTCGGCGTCCTTCGGGGTGACGCGGTGGAGGACGACCAGGGGCTGGCCCGGGATGTAGCAATTCACGAGCACTTCCTCGGCACAGAAGCCGAAGCAGCCCACCTTGTTCACCTCGATCTTCACCCGGTGTGCCTTCACGGCGTGCACCAGGGCCTCGTAGACATCATGTGCGCCCATGCCGATACCGCAGGTGCCGGCGCCGACGGAGATCTTCGGTACGTCCGGCAGGACCTTTGCCCGGCCGATCCGGGCGACGCGTTCGAGTGCTGCACCATCACGGATCTTCATTACTTTGCCCTCCGCTTGGTGATCTTGCTGACAAGTTTCTGGAGGGTGGCTGCCGTGACGTTGCTGTGGATCACGCCGTCAATGGCGACGACGGGTGCCATCGCGCATTGGCCGAAACACGCGACGGTGGAGATCGTGAACTGCCCGTCAGGCGTGGTATAGTCCGCTTCGGCGTCCTCCATGCCCCTGGTGCAGTTGAGGATCAGGCCGATGTCGCTCAACAATGCCTTCGACCCTTTGGTGTGGCATGCGGTCCCACGGCACACGGTGATCTTGTGCTTCCCCTGCGGGTGCAGGTTGAAGAACGAGTAGAACGTGACGACGTTATAGATACGGGAAAGGGGGACACCGGTGCGCATGGCGATGTGATTCAGGACCTCCTCGGAAAGATACTGGCGCTCGTTCAGGACCTGCGATTCTTCGAGGATGCTCAGTAGTTCTCCGTGACGGCCCCGGTTCTTCGTGATGACCGCATCGATCTCCTGCAGTTCCCGGGATACTGTTTCTGGTGCGTCCATGATGATGGCTCCTGTTTGACATGTGCAGCGTGTTCGCGGACAACGAATGCGTGTGACATCACGGGAAACACGACTCCCATGATGGAAACGAACGTGGAGCTGCCTGGGACTCACCTCTGGAGGGGGAGCGGGATGGAGCGCGCCGCCCGCGGAGCATACCGCGGGGACGCTACAGGGGAATGCTGTGCTGCTCGATCAGCTGCTGATCGCCGTACTTCAACCACGAATGAAGATCGTCCATCTGGCACGGAAACACCGCCGGTGTGCTGTGCTCCTCAGTCTTTCATATACTACAGGTATATCCAGAGTAGAGACGCTGTGTGGCGCCAGGGCAAAGAACGGGTAAAAGATCGGATCGGATATTTTGCGGGGGAAGTGGTTGACCTCATGCCCCCACAATTCGTATATTGGAGCGATTCGGTAAAACACTATCGATACAATTATACCGATATTAAATTATCAATACAACTGTGGACCCCATGAAAAATGGAAAGAAGAAGGCCCCGGCCCCGGTAATCCGCAGATTGTCCACGTACCATCATATCCTTCTGGGGCTGAAACACCGCGAAATTCACAGAATTTCCAGTAATCTGTTAGCCGAACTCCTGGAGTTCAAGCCCATTCAGGTCCGCAAAGACCTCCAGCTTGCCGGACTCGTCGGACGCCCCAGAACCGGGTTCGAAGTCGATGAGATGGAACGGGCGATCAGAGAGTTCCTCGGCTGGTCGCTCGAAAGCAAGGCCGTCCTCTTCGGCATGGGCAACCTCGGGAGCGCCCTCCTCAATTATCCATGGCGCGAGGATCACGGCCTGCGCTTCATTGGCGCATTCGAGACACAGCCCGACCGTTCGAACATCCTCGTCAACAACGTCCCGATCTTCCATCTCTCCTATTTCCCCGAGTTCGCGCGCGAGCACAAGATCGATATCGGTGTGATCGCTGTTCCGGCGGATGACGCACAGGACGTTGCCGATATGATCGCCGCGGCGGGCGTGATGGGGATCTGGAATTTCTCTCACACACATCTGAGAACACGGCAGGGCATGAGCGTCGAGAACGCGCTCTTCACGCAAAGCCTCGCCATCCTGACACGCCGGCTCGTTGAATCGCGCGTCGCAGACGGGGCCGCGGAAGAGTGAAACGGATCCACAGCATAGCGCTCTGTGCATTCCTCCTCGTTGCCGTACGTGGCATCGTGCGATCTGCAGATGCGGAAGCACTCGTGCTCTCCGGCCGCCTCACCGATGGCGAGACGGGACTCCCCGTGGCGGGTGCGCACCTCGTCGTCCGGGAGACCGGCCGCATGACCGCATCGGATAGTACGGGCAGCTTTGTGATACCGTTGCCACGCGCCGGACGCTATACACTCACGGTGCGCCACGTCGCGTACGTGATGGTGGAGCGGAGCATTCTCGTGCCGCGTGATGCGCCCATGCCGGTCCATATCTCGCTTACCCGCGGTACGGTCCAGGCGGAAGAGGTCGTGGTCCGATCAACCCGTGTGTCCGGGTCGCAGGCCTCCACACCGTTCCCCGTTGCCGTGCCCGGTGCCGCGGAAATGTCCAGGCCGGCAATGCCAACCGTCCCCGATGCGCTCGCCATGGTCCCGGGCATCGCGCTCGCGCGCGATGGGTCGTGGGAGACATCATTGAGTGTCCGTGGCATGGGGCGCACGGGCGTCGTGACGATGGTCGATGACGCACGTATCGAAACGTCCACCGATCTTGCCGGCCCGCTGTCCCTGATCGCTTTGCATGACCTCGAACGTGTTGAGGTCGTCAAAGGCCCGGCATCGAGCCTCGATGGTACGGGCGCTCTTGGTGGCAGCGTACACTTCATCTCGAAACGGCCGGCGTTCACGGACCACCCGCAGCTCGGTGGCCAGTACATCGCCGATGTCGCTTCGGTGAATGGTGCTGCCGGACAGTACCTTGCGCTCGAAGGAGGAGCCGGACCCGTCGCCGCCCGCCTCAGCGGCGGCCGCCGCATCGCACGCAATACCCGTACACCCGGCGGACCGCTGGAGAATTCGGGGTATACGGATTTCAGCCTCAGCGGTGCCCTCGGTGTCGAACTCTTCGCGGGCCATGCGCTCTTCGTGAACTATCAGCGTGTGCAGGGTGAGGATGCAGGCATCCCGGGGGGAGCTGCCATCGCCGCGCCAGCGCGTGCGACCTATACGCTCGCGCGACGAGAACTCCTGGCCGTGGAGTACCGCGCAGCGAACGTCTCGTCTTTTCTTCCGCTCCTTACCTTCCGCGCTGCACATCAGCAGATCGCACGGAACGTCGAGATCATCCAGTCGCCGGCGCTCACCCTGACACCGCATGCCGTTCATACCACGAAAAGTGCGCAGACCGAAGTCCGGCTGCTTCCCGCAGCGCACCTCCTCGTGACCGCGGGAGCAGAGGTCTGGCAACGTGCGCTCGAGAGCTGGCGGGAACGGAGGCAAGTACTTGCCGGCGTCATCACCGGTGAACGCCCCTTGCCGATGTCGCGATTCCTGAGTGCAGGAGTGTTCGCCCAGGGGGAATGGGAGATCGATCCGGACCATGTGACCGCAACATTCGGTGCCCGGCACGACTGGATCCGTGTGCAGAACGATGAGGTCTGGTCGCCGGAATACGTCATCAGCGCCGGTGTGAAGCAAGACCCTGCGCCGGGAAGCCGGATGCTGTGGGGCGCGCGCTCCGCCCGTGATGCCTCATGGAGTGCGAATGCAGGAGTCGTCTATAGCCCCTTCGCGGGGGTGGATGTGACAGCGTTGTGTGCCACGGCGTTCCGTTCACCATCGCTTGAGGAGCGCTATGACTTCATCGACCTCGGGACGTACGTCCGGCTCGGAAACCCCGACCTTCACGCAGAACAGAGCGTCAGCGTGAATACCGGGGTCCGCTTCACCGGAGCCGGGTTGCGTGCACAGGCGGATTGTTTCCTGAACGGCCTCACGGACATGGTCGCGGAACTTCCCGGGACGTTCGAAGGACGGCGCGCGTACATCCGGGCGAACATCGGCAGGGCGCGCCTCTATGGCTATGAAGTGAGTCTTGAGCAGAGGCCCGTGCGTTGGGGGACGGTGGCGGTAACGCTCGCCTCCGTGCGGGGAGAGGACCTCGTGCATCATACGGCGCTGCCGCAGATACCGCCGTGGAGCGGAACGGTGATGCTCGGTGGGACTCTGCCGGGTGCAGGCAGCATCACGCTGACCGCTGCCTGGGCGGCGCGGCAGGGGACGCCCGGGGGCGATGAGACCGCCACGCCCGGCTATGTGGTCCTCGATGCCGATCTTGCGGCCGCTCCGTTGGAGATCGCAGGTACCTCGTTCGCCCTGCGGGCCGGAGTGCGGAACATCTTCGACCGCGACTATCGCCTCCACCTGTCGACGCTCCGCGGGGTGGTCCGCTCTGAGCCGGGCAGGAACCTGGTCATCGCAGCATCCGTCACCTTCTGAGGACCATTCCCGCAATGCCCTGGTTCCTGCTTGCTACGATCTCCGCGTTGCTCTCTGCCGGCGCAGCCGTGCTGCAGAAGAAGAGCCTCCTGCAGACCCGGGCCCTGCCGTTCGCTTTCGTCCTGTCATTCTTCATCATGGTCTTCTCCGCCGTGTTCCTCACCGGCGTGGACGTGCTTGCCGTGCCCCCCGGCGTGCTCGCGCTCCTGGTGGGCAAAAGCCTTATCGGCGGCACTGCATTTCTCTGCGTGATGATGTCGCTGGAAAGGGGACAGATCAGCACGGTCCTGCCGCTCATGGGACTGACACCGGCCGTCACGGCGGTCCTGTCGTTCCTCCTGATCGGGGAGACGATGGCGATCACCGAGTGGTTGGGGCTTGGCATGATGATGACGGGTCTCTATCTTCTGGAGTGGACGCCGGACCGGAGGGGGTCGTGGGTGGAGCGGGTGCGGACGATCCTGACCGAGCGCCGGCTGATCATTCTGGCGTTGGTGCTCTTTGCCGTGTCGTCTGTCGCCGACAAGATGCTCGTGAGTACGCACAGGACCGACCCGCGCCTCGTGCTTGTCTACCAGCACGTGGTCTTCTGTGTGTTGTTCGGAGGTATGCTGGTGATACGGAACGTCCCTGCGGGAGAGGTCGTCCGCCAGACGAAGCAACAGCTTCCGCTGTTCCTCGTCATCGCCGTGATAACGATCGCCTATCGATACGCACAACTTGAGGCCACGCGGCTTGCGCCGGTAGCGCTGGTGCTTGCGGTGAAGCGGACGTCGATACTGTATGCGTCGCTCCTCGGGGGGAAGATCTTTGCCGATGACCGTCTGCGCGTCCGGCTTCTCGGTGCCGGCCTCATCGTTGCAGCAGGATTCGTCATCCTCCGGAACGTCGGCTGATCGCTGTCTCAGTGCCTCTCTGCTGTTGCCTTCAGGATGAACCCGACGATCGGGGCGGGGTCGATCAGGCTGTGCGGATGATGCCCGACGCCGGGCTTGCGGATCACCGTGATGCGTCCGCCGGCCGCGAGGATCTTCATCTCGAAGGGATCGGTGTTCTCGCTGATGGGCACCGTCATATCGGCATCGCCGCAGATGTGGAGCATCGGATAGCCGGCCGCGGCGATCTCCGCCGCGCGGTCGAGTGGGTTGCCCCTCCAGGCGATCGCTTCCTCATCCGTACGCAGCCCGAATTCCTGCTTGAACAACTCCCACAACGGATGTTTTCCTTTCCCCGCATCCTTGTATCCGGGCCAGCTTTTGAAGTCCAGTGATGGTGCATCGGCATAGACGCAGCTGACGCGGTCGGGGAAGGCGAGCGCATAGAGATACACGTACAGCCCTCCCCGGCTGAACCCCATGAGCGCTGCGCGTCGCGAAAGTCCCGCCGCTATGAGCTTTGCAGAGAACCTGTCCCAGATCCCGATGGCCTCTGCGTTGCCGAATAGTTCCGAGACGTCGCAGTACACCAGATGAAATCCCTTCTCCAGCAACACAAGCTCTGCCTGCGGTTCATGTCCCCAGAACCTTGCGCGCCAGAGCCACGGGTGCCCGGGGGCCGCGCGTTTCGGCACAACGATCTTCGCCTCGCGCCCTTCAAAGGTGAAGTTGCAGCAGTCGTAGCCATGATAGTCCGTGTGCGTGCCGGTGATCCCGGCGCGTTGGAGGACATGGAAGGCGGTGGTGTCCGGTGCCGCAGACGCTGCCGCACGTGCGCAGAGGAACACCAGCAGGAGCGCGACCGCACGGGCAGGCAGGGAAGATATCCTGCCGGCCATCACTCGTTCACGCCCAGCAGGTGCAGCATGAATGCATACTTGAGCGCCGTGAGCTTCTGGCGTTCGAACCGGCCGGATTCGCCCGAGTGGCCTGCACCCATGTTCACTTTGAAGAGGATCGGGTTGTCGCCCGTGTTGTGCTCCCGCACCCTGGCCACCCATTTGGCGGGCGAAAAGACCGGGACCTGCGTGTCGTTCAATCCGCCCGTGGCAAGGATGGCCGGATATCGCGCCGTCTTCACATTGTCATAGGGCGACCATGTCCGCAGGTACTCATACTGCTCGCGGTTGGCAGGATCTCCCCATTCATCGTACTCGAGGGTCGTGAGGGGCAGGGCAGGGTTCTCCATGTCGGTGATGACATCCATCCATGGAACATCCGCGATGACTCCCCGGAAGAGGTCCGGACGCATGTTGATCACCGCACCCATCAACATCCCGCCCGCGCTTCCACCATTGGCGAACAGGCGGTCGACCGACGTGTAGCGTTCATTCACCAGGTACTGTGCGCAGGCGACGAAATCTTCGAACGTATGTTTCTTGGTGAGCACTTTCCCGTCGTCATACCAATGCCGGCCCATCTCCTGTCCGCCACGGATGTGCGCGATCCCGAACACGAACCCGCGATCCAGCAGGCTGACCACCGATGACGTGAAGTACGGGTCCGAATTCGCTCCATAGGATCCGTAGGCGTACAACAGGAGCGGGTTGCTCCCGTCATGCTTGAAGCGGTCGGCACGGAACACGATGCTCACGGGAACGCGGACGCCATTTCCTCCATCGACCCAGAGGCGCTGGGTGGTGTACAATGATGGCTCGAACCCCGGCACGCGGTCGCGTTTCAGCAACGTGGCAGTTCTCGTGGAGATGTCATAGCGGTACTCGGACCCCGGTGTGGTGAGCGACGTGTAGGTGTAGCGGATGCTGTCCTGATCGTACAGGTCGGTCGCCAGATACATGCCGGCAACATACGCCGGCTCGGAGAACTGGACGTTTTCATCCGTCCCCGACTTCCGGTCGCGGATGACGATCGTGGTGAGTCCGTTGACGCGGTACTGGGAGACGATGGAGCGCGCCAGGATCTCGGTGTTCTCCAGCAACGCCTCCGGGCGATGGGGAAGGACATCCTTCCATGTGGCCATGCCCGGGGACATCACCGGGGCATTCACCAATTTGAAATTCTTCGCATCCCGGTTGGTCAGAATGAAGAGCAGTCCTTCCGCATGCTCGACAACGGAGTACAGCATGTCGGGCTGGCGCTTCTGGATCAGGACCGGGGGTGCGTCGGGCCGGTCCGCCGCGATCACACGCCATTCACTGGAGAGCGTGTTCATGGATGCGATGAAGATGAAGGTGTGGTCCCGCGATGCCCCGAGCCTGACGCTGAAGGTGCTATCCGCTTCGGTGTAGATCTCCTTGTCGGCAGAAGGATCTGTTCCCATGGTGTGGCGCATCACCCTGTAGGCGCGCACCGTCGGGTCGTTCAACACATAATAGAGTGAACGACTGTCATTGGACCATTCAAAATTGCCGCTGGTGTTGACGATCACGTCCGGAAGGACCGTGTCCGTGGCGAGATCGCGGACGGTCAGGACACATCGCCTGTCGCCCGTGGTGTCCGTGCCGTAGGCGACGAGCGCGTTCGCCGGATCGACACTGTATCCGCGCACCATGAAGATCTGATGGCCGGACGCGAGTGCCGGCACATCCAGGAACACCTCTTCGGACGCGTCCGGGGCTCCCTTCTTCCTGCAATAGAAGGGGTACTGTTGTCCCTTCTCATAGCGCGTGTAGTACCAGTAGCCGTTGCGCATCACCGGGTACGATGACTGATCGGGGTCGATGCGCCCCACCAGCTCGTCATAGATCTTCTTCTGCAGGGATTCTGTTGGCTTCAGCATCGCCGCCGTATACGCATTTTCCTTTGTCAGGTGCTCGACGAGGGCCGGATCGGATGCATCATTCATCCAGGAATAATCGTCGACGCGCGTTTGGCCGAACTCGGTGTAGGTCTTCGGAGCTTTGCGCGCTTCGGGTGGAACCGGCTTGCCACAGGACATGAGCAGGAGAGCGAGGAACGAAGCGACAACGACCAGCGTGCGGTTCATGGGTTTGCCTTTCATGGGGTAGGATGAACGTACGAACCCCGGGGATAAGATGAAAGCGGGATGCGGCAGGCCGCGGGCATGGCGGGGAAGAAGCCCCCCGGCCCGTGGCGCCTTGACCGCCACGTCACGGGTCAGGGACCGGGTCAGTTATTCAGGGCTCCCTGCGCGATCCACTCGGCGATCAGGGTGACCTCGTCTTTGGGGATGAGCCCCTGATGTGAGGAATCGGGTGGCATCCGGTAGTGCGCCTGGTTGGTCGAGCTCAGTATGTACAACCAGCTCTTCATATAGTCCCCCGGTATCACGAGGGGCTTCTTCCCGGGGGAGATGCGAGATGCCATCATGGCATCGTAGGATGTCAGGAGGATCTTCCCTTCTGCCCGGTCGGCTCCATGGCATGACACGCAGCGTTGAGTCAGGATCGGCTGGATCTTTGCGGAATAACTCACCGGTTCCGCCTTCTTTCCGCCGCACCCGATGAGCGCGGCAGCGATGACAACGGCAAAGAGGGATCTCATAGGTGCCTCCCGGTCGGTTGGGCCAACAGCGATGGGGACGGACACTTCCGGAGGGGGCGGGAACTGAAGGCCGCGCAGGGCCGTTCTACAAGGGCGACTCTGATGAGCGTGGCAACCGCCTCTCCGGATCCATCCGTGGGTGGTGCAGAGGGTTGCGATGGCAAATCCCGTTCTTCACCGCAGACCTCTGCGGGAAAAGATACGCCGTCACACCGCCAAAGTCAATACGAACCAGACACACCCCGAAGGCGCGAACCATGGAACACCTGGCATTCCTCTCCGATGATCAGATCGTGTTCTTTCACCGGGAAGGATATTTGTCGCTCCCCCGGTTGACGACCGACACCGATGTGGCCTTTCTCCGGCGGTCGTATGACCGGATCTTCGCCGGTCAGGCAGGGCGTGATGTTGGCGACCAATTCGATCTCGCGGGAACGGACGAGGAGGGGAAAGCTGCGGCTCTTCCCCAGATCCTCCATCCGGCGAAGTATGCACCGGAGATGAATACGTCGATCCTTCTGAAGAATTGCACCATGCTGGCCCGGCAACTGCTCGGACCCGAGGCGGTGTGCGAGATCGCCCACGCGATCAACAAGCCCCCCGACGGCGGCGCGGAGACCCCCTGGCATCAGGATGCCGCTTACTGGAACCCGGAACTCCGGTATACGGCGATCAGCATCTGGGTGCCGCTGCAGGAAGCGACGGAAGAGAATGGCTGCATGGAATTCGTGCCGGGGAGCCAGACGTTGGATATCCTCCGCCACCGTAGCATCAATGATGATCCGCGCATTCACGGGCTGGAACTGCACCCGGATGAAATGGGGCAGACGCGCCGGGCTGTCACCTGCCCGCTCCCGGCAGGAGGGGCGACCTTTCACGGGCCGTACATGCTGCATCATACCGGGCCGAACAGGTCGTCGGGGCCCCGCCGGGCACTGATCCTGAATGCCGGGATCCCGCCGGTCCAACGCGAAACCCCGCTCAGGTTCCCGTGGATGGAGCAGAAGGTGACGGCGCGCGAGGAGCGCATCCGGAGCGCACGGTCGAAAGGGCTCGACCCCGGAGGTACTCCGACCGGCGAAGTGCGCTGATCTGTCGCACGATGCGCACATTGACAATCCAGAGGAGCGGGGGTATATTCGATGTGCCGGATGGCATATGCGGCACCCACGTTTCTGGAGAGCTGTATGGAACTCAAAGGCGCCCTTTCGCGCACGGCTTTCGAAGCGGCACTGACACCCGCACAGGTCATGACCTCGCAAATGATCCAGGGGGCCTTGATGATGAGCGTCGTGATCTTCACCATGGTCGTGGCATTCATGTATTCGCAGGCCCCGATCGTGGCGCCGGGTGAAGCGGAGCTCGATCTGATCCGTCTCATGACCTTTGTCCATCTCGGGCTGCTTGCCGTGAATGTCGGTGTGAGCTTTTTCCTCGCCCAGCGGGTGTTCTCGCCCGAGGCGGTGGGGGAAGCCGTGGGGAGTGGCGATGCACGCGCCCTTATCGAAAAGGCCGTGCAACAACAGCGGGCAGCGATGATCGTCCGGATGGCGCTCCTCGAAGGATCAGCATTCTTCGGTCTGGTCATATGCTTGCTGGCGACAACGAATGGCGTTTTGCATGCTTCCCCCGCGTACTGGATCAACCTCCTCTCACCATGCCTCGTCATAGGCTTCGGAGTTGCCACATTTCCCTCGAAAGAACGGCTTGTTTCGTGGTTCGAGGAGCGATTCCTTGCCTCGTGATGTTGAGTTTTTCCACAACAACCCTTGATTGCCAACGAATCGAGCAGTATATTTCCGTGTCACCCGGTGCCCACCGGGTGCGGTCAGATCAGATCCAACCTTTCCTTCAGGGCCACAGCGGTATTACTCCGCAGCACAAGATGTCTCGCAGGGATGCCGGCTAAGCGGTTCCCCCCGCAGGCAACGAGAGCAGGTCTGACAGCGATCAGAAAACAACGACAGGGTGACGAACACCTATGTACCACTCGATAGTCCTCGTCAAGCAGGTCCCCGACACGGCCAACATCACGGGCAACGTGATGCAGGACGATGGAACGGTGAACCGGTCCAAACTTCCCGCCATCTTCAATCCGGAGGACAGGGTCGCGCTGGAAATGGCCCTCCGCATCAAGGATCAATTCGGCGGGAAGATCACCGTCATGACCATGGGGCCTCCTCGCGCCTCCGACATCCTCCGGGAATGCCTTTATATGGGCGCCGATGAGGGCGTGTTGATCAGCGACCGGAAGTTCGCCGGTGCCGATACGCTTGCCACCTCGTACGTGCTCAGCGAGGCGATCAAGAAAGAGGGTGCCTACGACTTCATCTTTGCCGGCCGGCAGGCCATCGACGGCGATACGGCGCAGGTCGGCCCTCAAACCTGTGAAAAGCTGGGCATTCCGCAGATCACCTACCTCGAAGAGATCCAGAAGGTCGAAGGAAAGACCCTGACCGCGAAGCGGAAGATCGAAGGCGGGTATGAGGTCGTGCGGTGCACCCTTCCTGTCCTGGTCACCGTCATCAAGGATGCGGTGGAACCCCGGCCGTTCAGCGCGAAGCGTGTCATGGCCTTCAAAGGCGCCAAGTCCCTCATGGAGATCGAAAAGATGGCGGAAGGGAACTCCCTTCTCTACGTCGATCAGCTCCGCCATGAATTCGAAGCACGCCAGCTCTTCATCCGGACGCTCACCATGGACGATCTGAAGCTGGATGCGGACCGTTGCGGGGTGCACGGGTCGCCGACGAAGGTGTATAAAGTGGAGTCGGTCGTCCTTGCGGGCGGCGACCGCGAGATGATCGAGCCGACCAAGACCGGACTGGGGAAGCTGGTCGACAAACTGATGGAAGACCATATCCTGGGATGATGCGCACATGAGCACGACAACACGTGATGTCTGGGTATTCATCGAGCAGCGGAACGGGAAGCCGGCCGACGTGAGTCTCGAGCTCCTGTGCAAGGGCCGCAAGCTCGCACAGGCCATGGGTGGTGCGGTGAAAGCCGTGGTGATGGGTGACAGCATCGACACGCTGGTCGCTGAAGCGTTCCGGTTCGGGGCGGACGAAGCGATCGTGATCGCGGACCCCGCGCTGGCGCAGTACCGTACGTTGCCGTACGGCCGGATCCTGTCGGACCT
This sequence comes from Ignavibacteriota bacterium, assembly GCA_016707525.1. Lineage (NCBI taxonomy): Bacteria > Pseudomonadati > Ignavibacteriota > Ignavibacteriota bacterium. Next base: position 102,182 of record JADJHP010000004.1, on the reverse strand, counting down.
GGTGCGGGAACACACCCCGCGCATCGTCCTCTTCGGTGCCACGATCATCGGCCGCGACCTTGCGCCCCGGGTCGCCTCGGCGACGCGCAGCGGGCTGACGGCCGACTGTACCGATCTGCAGATCTCGAATGTGAACTACCTCCGCAAGGAATATGCGGACCTGCTGCTGCAGATCCGTCCGGCCTTTGGCGGCAACATCATCGCCACGATCATCACGCCGGACAATCCGGTGCAGATGGCCACGGTGCGCGAGGGCGTGATGGAGATGCATCCCGCGGAACACCCGGTCGCAGGGCCGGTGACACGCGTTCCGTACGCCGCGGATCCCGTCGATGAGCTGCTTTCGATCGTCGAGCAGCACCACGAGGAGAACCGTGTGAACCTGAAGGCCGCTCCGGTGATCGTTGCCGGCGGGTACGGCCTCGGCACAAGAGAGAATTTCAGGATGATCTACGACCTTGCCCATGCCCTGGGCGGGGAAGTGGCAGGCAGCCGTGCGGCCGTGGATGCGGGGTTCGTGGGGCCCGACCGTCAGGTGGGGCAGACCGGCGTGACCGTTCGTCCGCGACTCTACATCGCCGTCGGCATTTCCGGCGCCATCCAGCACCGGGCCGGCATGCAGGAATCGAACAAGATCATCGCGATCAATACGGACCCCGACGCCCCGATCTTCGGGGTGGCGCACTACGGCATCGTCGGCGATGCCACCGAGATCATCCCTCGGTTCATTGAAGTGTATCGCAACAAATTGAAATAGGCGCGACCATGGCCAACTTCTTCCTTGATAACCCTGACATCCAGTTCCATTTTAAAAGGCTCAAACTGGAGGAGATCGTCGGCATCGCCGAGGATGATTACGAACAGTCCAAGACCTACCGGTATGCACCTGTCAACTATGCAGACGCGATCGAGAACTACAAGAAGGTACTCGAAGTGGTCGGCGATCTCTCCGCCAACCGGATCGCACCCCGCGCCGCGGAAGTGGATCATGACGGCGCCACGTGGAACGACGGCACGGTGACCTACGCGCCGGGCACGAGGAAGAACCTCGACGAGCTGTCGCAGGCCGACCTGATGGGCATGATCCTGCCCCGCAAATACGGCGGGCTCAACTTCCCGTTCACGATGTATATGATGGCCACGGAGATGATCTCCCGGGCCGATGCATCGCTGATGAATATCTTCGGGCTGCAGGATATCGGCGATACGATCCGCAAATTTGGCAACGAGGCGCAGCGTGAGGAGTTCCTCCCCGGCTTCTGTACGGGTGAATACACCGGCGCCATGGCTCTCACCGAGCCGGATGCCGGCTCCGATCTTCAGGCCGTCAAGCTCCAGGCATACCAGAACGCAGAGGGGAAGTGGTTCCTGAAGGGGATGAAGCGCTTCATCACCAATGGGAACGGCGATGTGCTCGTCGTCCTCGCGCGTTCGGAATCCGGCACGAAGGACGGCCGTGGACTGAGCATCTTCGCGTGCTACGGGCGCGATGGCGTGGTGGTTCGCCGCATCGAGAACAAGCTGGGCATCCATGGCTCGCCCACGTGCGAACTCCAGTTCAACGATGTCCCGGCACAGCTGGTGGGGAGCCGGAAGTTCGGCCTCATCAAGTATACCATCGACCTGATGTACCGCGCCCGCATGGGTGTTTCGGCGCAGGCGCTGGGCATCTCCCAGGCAGCCTATGAAGAAGCCCTCGTGTACGCGAAGGACCGTGTGCAGTTCGGCAAAGCGATCTACACCTTCCCGGCGGTCTCGAACATGCTCGTGGAGATGCGCGTCGCCCTCGAGATGAATCGCTCGCTCTTCTATAGGGCGGCGCAGGTCGTCGACCGGAAGGAAAAGATCGAGGAGCTTATCGAGAAGAGGAAGGAAGAGGGGAAACCGGTGACGGAGCTGGTCCAGGACCTGCGGCAGGCGACGGCAATGGCCGGGCTCATGACGCCGCTCTCGAAGTATGTCCTCACCGAATCGGCGAACAAGATCACGTACGATGCACTGCAGATCCACGGTGGCACGGGGTACATGAAGGAGTTCCGTGTGGAACGCCTTGCGCGCGATGCCCGCATCACGAACATCTACGAGGGCACATCGCAGCTGCAGATCGTCGCTCTCTACGGCTCGGTGATCAACGACATCATGCGCGCCGACTTCGAGAAGAACGAGGCACGCGAGTACCGGGGCGGCCTCGCGCAGCTGGCGGCGAGCCTCAAGGAGATCCGGGCGCTCTTCCTTGACTGCCTGCGGTACGTCAATGAGAAGAAGGACAAGTCGTATCAGGAGGTGGCCGCGAAGGATCTCGTTGAACTGTACGGGTATCTCGTGATCGGCTATCTCCTGCTTGACGAGGCCGGGGAGAACGACCGGAAGGTCTTCATCGCGAACCGGTACATCCTGAGCTCTCTCGCTTCCGCACGCCGGAATGCAGAGAGCATCAAGAGTGGTGTGTTCATGGACCTGCTCCACGCGGATTCGATCCTCCAGGGATAGCACGCAGCATCGATCGTACCACAGAACGGGCGTCCCGCATGCGGGGTGCCCGTTCCTGTTTCTCCGCGTCTCCCGTCCCGTGTGTTGAATCTCTCGTCTCTTCGCGCTACATTGAGCCATCTCCAGAACAGCAGTCGTGCGTACCAACGTCACATGCAGCACCCCGGGAGGGTTACGGATGAAAGTGGCAAAGGCGATCGTCACCGCGGCAGCGCGGGGCCAGCGGAGCCTTCCCCTGCAGACACTGATCGACAGGGATGGGCAACAGAAATCGGTCCTCGGGATCGTGATCGAGGAGATCATGCGGGCGGGCATTCAGGAGATCTGTCTGATCGTGCATCCCGATGATGAAACGGCGTACCGGTCGGTGGCGGGCGATGCCGCGCGGCATGTGACCTTCGTGCCCCAGCACGATCCCCGGGGCTATGGCCACGCGCTCTGGTGTGCCCGGGCCTTTGCCGGAAAGGAACCGTTCCTCCATCTGGTGGGCGACCATCTGTATGTCAGCAGGACCTCCACCGGGTGCGCGCAGCGTATCGTCGAGACCGCGGTCAAGGAGTCGTGCGCCGTCTCCGGCGTGCAGCCGACCCGCGAAGCGCTGCTGCCGAATTTCGGAGCGCTCTCGGGCAAACGCATCAGTGGCAGGACCGACCTCTACACGGTCGACCATGTGATCGAGAAACCCAGCCCCACGGAGGCCGAACAGCACCTGATCACGCCCGGGCTCCGGGCCGGGCACTACCTCTGTTTCTTCGGCATTCATGTGCTGACACCGGCGGTGATGGAGATCCTTGATGCCCAGGTGGCGGCTGCCGACCGTGTACCGACGATCTCCGCGGCCCTCCGCGAGCTTGCGGGAAAAGAGAAATATCTCGCTCTCGAGATGCACGATGATCGCTACAATGTTGGTGTGAAATACGGACTCCTGAATGCTCAATTCGCGCTCGCGCTCTCCGGGAACGACCGGGAGGACGTCGTCGCCATGCTCATGGAACTCCTGCTTCAACGCGAACAGCATGCGCAGGATAGGGGAGTTGCATGAGCCTCCTCATCGAGATCATCACCTCCCGTGATCCGCAGGTACGCGACCGGAGCCTCGGGGATGTGTGCGGGACGGCTTCGACGCGCATGTTGCTCGACGAATGTGCTGCGCTCGAGAAGTTCCGGCATACGGCTCCGAATCTGTACGAACAGGTGCGCGCGCTCTTCTTCCTGTACGCGATCCACCGGTTCTATCTCCCCCGCGCGGGGGGCATCGAACACCGGGGCGACATCCCGTTCGATGGCTACGCCGATCTCCTCAACCGCAGGTTCGAGGAGGCTATCCAGCGCTTCCTGCAGGTCCAGACCGCACAGGGGCCGCATGATGGGATCTCGAGTGCCCTCGCCGCGGCCTACCGCAGCCTCGGCTTCCAGACACTCGCGGATCAGGTCCGCGCGAGCGTCCGCTCTGTTCGCGGGAACCAGTGGATGTTCCGTACCGGCCACCCCTCCGACCATCCTCTCCGCATCGATCGGCGCCTGCTCCAGCAAACAGACGGGCTCTTTCCGGTCCTGCATGAACGCACTCCCGTGCGCATGGACCTCTCGCACAGCGGGTGGAGCGATATCTTCTTCCTCGGGATGGATTTCCCCGAGGGAGCCCGGGTGGTGAATATCTCGGTGGATCTGGCCGTGCGTGAGCACGGGCAGAGCATGGGCCCCACCCCGCCCGTGGAGGCCTATGTACGTGTCATCGACGCACCCGTGATACGCCTTGTCAGCACCGACCTCCGCACGAGCGTCGACTGTACTTCCTTTGTGCAGTTGTTTGACTTCGCCGCCGACTACCTCGGACTCTTGAAGGCAGCCGTGATCGCTTCGGGGATCGTCCCCCCGGGGATGGAGGGGGCGCATCAGCCGTTGGAAGAACTGCTCGCACGTATGGTGGGCCCGGGCCTCGGACTCGAGATCGTAAGTCAGGTGAATGGCATCCCGAAGGGGTCGCGCCTTGCAGTGTCTACGACCCTCCTTGCTTCCATCATCGCAGCGTGCATGCGTGCATCGGGGCAGACCGCGAGCCTGGATGGTGCACTCACGGAAGAAGAGCGCCGTACTGTTGCTGCGCGTGCTATCCTCGGCGAGTGGCTCGGGGGTTCAGGTGGTGGCTGGCAGGATTCCGGCGGGGTGTGGCCCGGGATCAAACTCATCGAGGGCGTCGTCAGCAGGGAGGGGGATGCAGAGTTCGGTGTCAGCCGTGGCTGTCTGCTGCCCCACCATCGCGTGTTCTCACTGGATGAGGTCTCTCGTGCGACCCGCACGAGGCTCCAGGAGAGCCTTGTCCTCGTCCACGGCGGGATGGCACAGGACGTCGGCCCTATCCTGGAGATGGTCACCGAGCGGTACCTCCTGCGTTCTTCTGAAGAATGGCAGGGACGGCGGGAGGCGCTCCGTCTTTTCGATGGCATCATCGGCCATTTGCAGCAGGGCGACATCCGGGCACTCGGCGGTGCAACGCACCAGAATTTCTTCGGGCCGATCCAGACCATCATCCCGTGGGCATCCAATCTCTATACAGAATCGATCGTCGCACGGATCTCGCAGGAATTCGGGAAGGACTTCTGGGGATTCTGGATGCTCGGTGGTATGTCCGGAGGGGGGATGGGATTCCTGTTCGAACCGTCGGTCAAAGCCCGGGCTCAGGACCGCCTCCACACGGTGATGGCCGAAGAGAAACACCACTATCAGGATGGGATCCCGTTCGCCATCGAACCGGTGGTCTATGATTTTGCCATCAACGAGAATGGCTCGTGGGGCATCCTCCATGCAGGCGCTGATGCGCTGATGCCGCGCACATACTACACGCTGACGGTGCCCCATCTCCTCCGTAAGGACCCGCGGGAACTGTCGCCGGTGCAGCGCCGCGAACTCGAACAACTCTCCGCTTCGAGCCGGACGGTGACCTCCTTGGACGGTACACTGCAGGGGATCGTCGACCGTATGATGCCCGACCGGGGAATGCTGAGCGCGGAGCATTCCTCGTTGGATGATCTGTTGCGCCGGTATGGATTCGACAGGTTGCAACACGAGCAGATCAAGGCCGATCTCCGGAGTGGCCGGATCGGACTTGCGCAGAACCGGCTCCCGATCAATACCGAGATCGACGACGTCGCTGAAGGCGACGTCGTCGATTGTACGTCCGCGTCGCCACGGGAGTTGCAGAGGATCGGCGAAGAAGCGCTCGCTGCCGGATCCGTCGGTGTCCTGACGCTGGCTGCGGGGGCTGGCAGCAGATGGACACGTGGCGCAGGGACAGTGAAAGCCCTGCATCCCTTCTGCCGGCTGGGAGGTGTGTACCGGTCGTTCATCGAGACCCATCTGGCGAAAAGCAGGGCCACATCGGCGAAGTATGGCGTGCAGGTCCCCCATATCATTTCCACCGGCTATCTCACCCACGACGCGATCGCACGGACTCTGGAAGCGGAGAAGAATTACGGGTACCATGGTGGTGTCCACCTCTCACCGGGTTCAAGCATCGGGCTTCGGCTCATTCCCACCGTGCGTGATCTGCGGTTCGCCTGGATGGAGATGCCCCAGCAACTGCTCGATGCACAGGCACAGAAAGTGGTGGAGAGCCTCCACGCATCGCTGATGGATTGGGCAGAACGGGCAGGGGAGGGAACGGACTATACGGACAATATTCCCATGCAATGCCTCCATCCTGTCGGACACTGGTATGAGGTGCCGACAGTGTTCCGGAATGGTGTTCTGCAACGCATTCTCGAAGATCGTCCCGCGCTGAAATACCTCCTCGTCCATAACGTGGATACGATGGGTGCGCATCTGGATCCGGGGCTCCTGGGACGGCATATTGCGAGCGGCGCCGGGATGACCGTGGAAGTGATCCATCGACGGCTTGAGGATCGTGGCGGCGGGTTGGCAAAGACCGATGGGCGCATACGGTTGATCGAGGGGCTTGCGCTGCCGCGTGAGGAGTACGAATTCCGTCTGTCGTACTATAACTCGGCGACGTACTGGCTTGATATCGACCGCGTCCTCGCCGTGTTCGGCCTCAGCCGGAGAGAGCTCAGTGATAGTGAGAAGGTGAACCGGGCGGTGCGCGACCTTGCCCTGCGCATGCCGACGTACATCACGCTGAAGAACGTGAAGAAGCGGTGGGGGAAAGGGCAGGAGGATGTGTTCCCAACCCTGCAGTTTGAAAAGCTCTGGGGGGACATGACGGTCCTTCCGGGCCTGGCGTGTGCGTATATTGCCGTTCCCCGGGAGCGTGGACAGCAATTGAAGGAGCCGGCACAAATGGACGGTTGGTTGCGTGATGGGTCCGCCGCGTATGTGAATGCTCTCTGTGCCTGGGAGACTGCGTAAGCTTTTGCGATTCCCCGGGGGCTGTTCTATTATAACCAACCGTTCAGCAGCAGTCATGAGTATGCCGGCAGAGCGCCTTAACGCTCTGCCGGGCTATCTCCCCCGTGTAATTTCCCCAAATATTGACACATTTTTGCCCTTTTCTTTCCCTCCCGCCATGCCGTGATGGCACACTGATTGAACTACAGTCCTCCTGAGCACTGCGTCGTCTCCCGTCAAACATGAACCTCCGGACGGGAAATGAGCAAACGTTACCATGAGCAAGGACCGTAGGGACCAGCAGGATGGCAGAAGGATTCGCGCTACATGACCGGATGAAGGGCCGATTCTGGCCACTAAGTCTTGGTCTCGCCGTCATCCTGCTCATCGCCAGCGGCTGGTGGTTCGGCGACCGGGAGGCGGACCGACACGATCAGGAAATGCGGGAGGAGGTCCTCCGTAGTGCGATCTATGTCGCGGGGACGGTCGACCCGGCACTTGTCGGTCAGCTCACGTTCACCCCCGGGGACCGCGATATTCCTGCCTATCAACGTATCAGAGAACAAATGAATGGGGCAGTGGGTGAGATCACCCATGCGGGCGTGTACAGTCTCGCCCTCAGGGGTGATCACATTCTGTTCGGTCCCGAAACCTATCCGCTCAACGACCCGGCCTCCAGTGCTCCCGGGTCTGAGTTTCGTCAGGCTGGTCCGCAGTATCGTGCGATCTTCCGGGACCATGACCCGGTCGTGTTTGGTCCGCAGGAGGATGAGTTCGGGACCTGGGTGACGGCACTTGCCCCCGTGATGGATGGATCGGGGAGCCACGTCGTCCTCGTGGTCGGTGTGGATGTTCCTGCCTCGGAATGGAACCGATCCCTGAATATTGTCCGGATCCGCCCTCTGATTCTTACCGGTCTTCTCGCCGTGTTCCTTGTTGCGGCGAGCATGCTGGCATATCATGGCCTGCGCCGATTGAGTCCGACGAACATCCAGGTCCGGGTGTGGGTGATCACGCCATCGGTCATCGCGGTGCTCGTCGCCGCGATCTTCTACGGTTTGTACGAGTACCATGTCTACACGCAGGACTCCCACCTGCGGCTGCACACCCTGCACGATCAGGTGCAGGATAAATGGAATACCCTCTATGGGGTGCAGGTGCAGTCCTTGCGGTCAGTGCATGATCGCTTCATGCTCGACGCCGGCATGGAGCGGGCATGGGTGAGGGGTGATGCGGGCGCATTGCGTTCGGTGGCCGCGCAACGATTCGAAGAGATGAAGTTCGACGTGGGCATCAATCAGTTGTTCTGCATCACACCGGATGGCACCTGCCTGGCGCGCGGACACAAACCCGCCGTGTTCGGCGATCGCATCGACCGGCCAACATTTCTTCTTTCCCGTGCAAGCGGGGAGGATTCATGGGGGACAGAGCTGGGTTCACGTGGAGCGGTCTCCTTAAGGTACACCCGTCCCTGGACGGTGCGTGGGCGTCAGATCGGCTATCTCGAGATCGGGAAGAATATCGAAGCGATCGTTCAACGCTTCGCGATCAGTATGCATCTGGATGCGATCGTGATTCTCCATAAACGCTCTGTGGACCGTGAAGAAGTGGAACAGGGGGTCCGGAACAACTACATTGCCGGCGACTGGGAGACGTACCCGGCCGGCGTGGTGGTGCAGAGTACGCTCAAGGGTGTACCCCGGGAGATCGAGGAACTCCTTCGCGAGGGACGAAATAATGGTCCGACCGCGCGCGTGCTCGTCGCCCATCATGGTGATCATGTCTATGGCTGCGGGTTCATCCCGGTCAATGATCCGCATGGCAATGAGATCCTCTCCCTGATCACGCTGACTGATGTGACGAGAGAACAGGATGCGGCAGGGAACGGGATCCTGATCAGCCTGGGATTCTGGGTCGTCCTCCTCGGGAGTGTGATCGCGTTCCTGTGGATCGTCAGCGGCAAGATCCAGGATCAGCTGATGAACATGTTCGCGCAGATCCAGGAAGGTGAATCGAGGATGCGGGCGATCACGGGATCGGCCCAGGATGGGATCATCATGATCGATCCTCACGGCACTGTCTCCTTCTGGAACCCTGCCGCCGAACGCATCTTCGGATACTCCGCGGCGGACGTGATCGGCAAGGACCTGCACAAGATCCTCGCGCCGGAGCGGTACACGGTGGGTTATCGGGACGCCTTCGCGGAATTTCAGTCCTCCGGCACGGGTGCAGGGATCGGTAAGATCCTGGAGGTGGAGGCCCTCGCAAAGGACGGCCGTGAGGTGCCGGTCCAACTTGCACTGTCTGCCGTCCGTTTGAATGATGGGTGGCATGCCATCGGGCTTGTCCGGGATATCACCGAACAGCGGAAGTATGAAGCGGAGCGCGAAGCCGCGCACCTCGAGCTCAACGAGGCCCTCATGGAAGTGCGCGAGGCGAATGAAGCCCTGAAGGAAACCACCGCACGCGCGCATGCGCTCGCCGGTCAGGCGGAAGCCGCCAATGTTGCGAAGTCCCAGTTCCTTGCGAACATGAGCCATGAGATCCGCACACCGATGAACGGGATCATCGGCATGACCGGCCTGCTGATCGATTCTCCCCTGAACCCTGAACAGAGGCAGTTCGTCGACGTGGTCCGGACCAGCAGCGAGGCATTGCTTGCCCTCATCAATGACATCCTGGATTTTTCCAAGATCGAGGCGCACAAGATCGAACTGGATGATCTGGAGTTCAATCTCCATACGATCCTTGAGGAGACCACGGAACTCCTCGCGGTCAAGGCGCACGAGAAAGACCTCCATATCGTTTGTCTCATCGACCCCAATGTACCCCAGCTCGTGCGGGGTGACCCCGGACGTGTCCGGCAGGTCCTCCTGAACCTCGGGGGGAATGCCGTGAAATTCACTCACGAAGGTGGTGTGACGCTCCATGCATGTCTGGACCGGATCGAGGAGGGGCGGCCGGTCGTGCGGTTCGCCATCACCGATAGTGGCGTCGGCATTCCCCAGGAGAAGCAGCAGAAGCTCTTCACCCCGTTCACCCAGGTCGATGGTTCCATCACCCGCAGGTATGGTGGTACGGGGCTGGGACTTGCGATCTCCATGCAACTTGCCGAGCTCATGGGAGGGGAGATCGGCATGGAGAGTCCGGCCCGCTCCCCCATCACGAAAGAGGAGCAGCGCGGTTCGATGTTCTGGTTCACCGTACGGTTCGCTCCGGTGGAGCATGCCATCCCCGATGTCTCCGGTCCGGCCAGCATCCTGGAAGGGGTGCGTGTTCTGGTGGTGGACGACAGCGAGGCAAACAGATTCCTCGTGCGCACGCTGCTGCATAATTGGGGGTGCCGCTCCGGCGAGGCGATCAGTGGTGAGCATGCGCTGGAGGTCCTGGAGGAGGCGCTGAACTCCGGTGATCCATACCAGTTCGCCCTCATGGACATGGCGATGCCGGGGATCGATGGCGCCGAGACAGGGAAGAGAGTCAAAGCATCGCGCCGGCTCATGGACACGCACCTGGTGATGTTAACATCGCTGGGTGAGCGGGGGGATCGGCAGCGGATCCTGGAGACCGGATTCGCCGCATACTTCACGAAGCCGTTCCGCCAGAATCACCTGAAGGAGGCAATGGAAGCCATCCTCGGCGGGAAGGGAACAGATGTCACACCCGAAGATGCGCCACCGAAGCGCGCAGCCGCAGAACCCTCGCCGGCGCGGATCCTGATCGCTGAAGATAACCCGATCAACCAGCTCGTGGCGCTGAAGATCCTCGCGAAGCTTGGCTACCGGGCCGAAACCGTCTCCAATGGCGCGGAAGCAGTGGAAGCCGTCACCTCGGGCAGCTATGATATCATCCTGATGGATTGCCAGATGCCGGAGATGGACGGGTTCGAGGCAACACGCACGCTGCGCGGGCAGAACCGGGAGATCCCGATCATCGCGATGACCGCCAACGCCATGAAGGGCGACCGGGAACTCTGCCTCGAGTCCGGCATGAATGACTATCTCAGCAAACCGGTGAAGTCCGGCGAGCTCGCCGCCATGCTGGAGCGGTGGTTGCCTCCCACGCGTCCGTGATCCTCACCCCGGCGGGCTCAGCTCCCTGCGCCGGTCCCCGCAGCCAGGTCCCCTGAGATCAGGTCGTTCACCCTCTGGGCGAAGCCCTGGGGGTCCGTCAGCTTCGAACCTTCGGCAATGATCGCCTGCTCGTACAGCAATCGCACAACGCGTTCGATCCGTGCGTCACCGGGTTGTGCGGCATACAATGCCTGCACTGCACGCACAACTGCATGGCTGCCATTCAGCTCCAGGATGCGATCGGAGACCCTGCCGGCCTGGCCGAGCTTCTGCATGATCCGCTCCATGTTCGCGCCCATGGCTCCCTCGTCGCTCACGAGGCAGGAAGCGCTCTCCTTCAGTCGGGACGAGAGGCGGACCTCCTGGATCCCGTTGAGTGTCTGCTTCATGAAGCCGAAGAGCGGTTCGAACTTCTTCTTCTCTTCCTCCGGGATCACCTCGCTTCCTTCGAGGTCGCCCTTGTCCGCTGCCTTCAGGTGCTTGCCCCGGTAGTCATGCAGGGAGGGGAGAACGAACTCGTCGATGGCGTCGGTCATCAAGAGCACATCCCAGCCGCGGGAGCGGAAGATCTCGAGCGTCGGGGCATGCTCGATGAGCGCACGGCTCTCGCCGGTGAGATAGTAGATGTCCTTCTGGTCCGCCGGCATCTTGCCCGTATACTCCGGCAGCGTGGTGGTCTTGCCGGTTTCGGTATTGATGGACTCGTAGAGCATCAGGTCCGCCACCTGCTCGCGGTTCGTGTGGTCCGTGGCGATACCTTCTTTGAGCACACCGCCGAGTTCTTTGAAGAATGTGCTGTACGCTTCCGGCTCCGAAGCCTTCATCTCTTCCAGCGCCTTGAGCACGCTCTTCACCAGGTTCCGCTGGATGCGTTCGAGCAGGGGGTTCTGCTGGAGCAGCTCACGAGACACGTTCAGAGGAAGGTCGCTGCTGTCCACGACGCCACGGACGAACCGGAGATAGGGTGGAAGCAACTGCTCGCAGTGCTCCATGATCAGGACGCGGCGGATGTACAGCTTCGGGCCATACTTCGGTTCACCGAATTGCATGTCGAAGGGTTTGTGCCCGGGGATGAACAGAAGGACCTTGAACTCCATCGTCCCTTCGCCGGCGTAGTGGATCACCTTTGCCGGTTCGGTGAAGTCGCCGGAAACCTGCTGATAGAACGCGTTGTACTCCTCGGTGGTGACATCACTTTTCGACCTCAACCACAATGCCTTGCGGGAGTTGAGTGTCTCCTCGACCGTTTCCTTTTCCTTCTTGTCGTTCTCCTTCTCCACGTCCATGACCACCGGGTGCTCGATGAAATCGGAGAACTGCTTCACTAATCGGCGGAGCGTCCAGGGCTCCAGGAAGTCCTTCTCGTCCTCTTTGAGATGGAGGGTGATGTCCGTCCCGCGGGTCGCTTTGGGTACGGATTCCACGGTGAATGATCCCTGACCGTCGGACTCCCAGCGGACACCCATGGTCGGATCGCCCGCCATGCGCGAGAGAACCGTCACGCGGTCGGCCACCATGAAGGCGGAATAGAAGCCCACCCCGAACTGCCCGATCAGCTCTGGCCGGTCCCCTGATCCCGCCGCCTTGAGCGATTCGAGGAACGCCTTGGTGCCGGACCGGGCGATCGTTCCGAGGTTCTCCACAACGGTTTCACGCGACATCCCGACCCCATTGTCCGAAATGGTCAGCGTGCCGGCCGCCTTGTCGGGGACCAGTTTGATCTTCCAATCCCGGTTCCCTTCCAGCATGTCCTCATTGCTCAGCGAGTTGAAACGGACGGTATCGATCGCGTCGCTCGCATTGCTGATCAGTTCCCGGAGGAAGACCTCCTTGTGGGAATAGAGGGAATGGGTGATGATATTCAGGACCTGGCGGAGCTCACTCTTGAATTCAAGGGTTTCCTGGTGCGATGACATGGGCAACTCTCCGGAAATGACGTATGGAACGAAAGAAAAGGCACTGAGAGAATAGCGGATTCAGCGAAAAGAATCAAGATGTGCCCGTTGCCTCATCAATAAATCGAGTCCAAGCTGATTCGTTGCCTCACCGAAAAATCGAGACGTATTGCATTCCGGCCAACGACTTCGTAGGTTTCGGGCACTATTGCCATGGGTCAGGTCCACCCGATCCATCGTCCGGACAGTGCACCTATGAAACGATTCATTGAACGCGTCCTCGGCCACCGCTCATTGCCGTACATCTGTGCGGGGATCGGGCTTCTTCTGGTCCTCCCGTCCGCCTGGATCGGTTGGCAGCAGGATGACCTCACCCAGCGGTTCTTCCTGCACGGGTATGCGGACACGACCGGGCATGGCGCAGCGAACCTTGAGATCTTCACGTTCCTGACCGGAAACCCCGCGCAAGCCAAGGTCCTCATGGATATGGGGGTCGCGCCCTGGTGGACCCTGCCGACACTCCGGCTGGCATTCTGGCGGCCGCTCGCCGCGCTGACACACTACCTGGACTACCTGCTCTGGCCTGAGAGCCCGATTCTGATGCATGTGCAGAGCCTGGTATGGTTCATCGCGCTGGTCATCGCCGGGGCCTATTTGTATCGGCGCTATCTTGGCGTGAATGTGACCGCCGGACTCGCGGCGCTGTTCTTTGCTCTCGATGACGTGCACGGGCTCGCCGCGGGGTGGATCGCGAACCGGAACACGCTGCTGACGCTTCTGGCGGGCTGCCTCGTCCTCCTCGTGCACGACCGATGGCGGCGTGATGGCTGGAAGCCGGGGTTCATCCTGGGCCCGCTGTTCCTGGCCGCGGGTCTTCTCGCGGGCGAATCGATGCTCGCCGTATGCGGTTACCTCTTCGCGTATGCGCTCTTCCTGGACCATGGTACGGTCAGAAGAAGGATCCGGTCGCTCCTGCCGTACGCGGTACTGACGGTCATCTGGTTTGTGATTCGCTCTGAACGGGGATACGGCACGTGGGGATCCGGATACTACATCGATCCGCTGTCCGAGCCGCTCCGGTTCCTCGAAGCTGTAGGAATGCGTGCGCCCCTGCTCCTCGCCGATCAGTTGTTCCTGCCGCCGTCATCCCTCGTCCTCTTCCTGGGCGAACATCTGCTCAGTCCGCTGTTGATATGGGGAACGGTGATCGTGGTGCTGTTCGGTTTCTTGTTCTGGCCGCTCATCAGGTCCGATCGTGTCTCCCGCTTCTGGGTGACCGGCATGCTGCTGTCCGTGCCGATCGTGTGCACGGCCCTGCCGCATAGCCGTCTGCTGATGTTCACCGGGCTGGGTGCGTTCGGATTGATCGCGATCTGGATCCAGCGGGCACGTGAATGCAATGCCAGGCCCGGGGAGCCGCGGACCCATGTGCGGGTCCGCCGGTGGGCCGTGATCCTCCTCGTGGCAGTGCACGGTCCGATCGCTGCACTCTCGCTTGTGTACAATGCCACAAGCACGACCTTTGCGCAAAAGTACATTCAGGATGCCGCGCTTGCGCTCGAGGATGATGGAAGCATGCGCGGGACGGATCTCGTGATCGTGAATCATCCGATCCCATTCTATGCGCATCAGGCGGGCATCGCGCGGATGGTGCTGGGCAGCGTGCCACCACGGCGGCTACGTGTTCTCTCTCCGGGTCTGGAGGCCGTCCATATCCTTCGACCGGACAGTGCGACCCTCATCGTCCGGCCTGAGGGAGGGTTCATATCCTCGTCATTCGACAACGTCTTCCGCGGGCCGGCGCATCCTATGGTGAAGGGCGAGCGGGTGACATTGACGGGGATGACCGCCGAAGTGATCGATCTGACCGATGATGGGAGGCCTGCAGGTGTGCAGTTCAGGTTCGCAGGCCGACTCGAAGACCGTCCCTGGCGGTGGGTGCAATGGGAAGGGAACCGGTATGTGCCGTTCGTGCCGCCGCCGGTCGGCGGACATGTTGAACTGCCCGGGTCGAAACTCGAGTTCTGAACTCCGCGTCAACGAAGGAGCAGCATCGTCTTTGCTGCCGAGCGCCCACCTGACGTCGCCCTGCAGATGTACGTCCCGCTCGCCATCCCGCGCGCATCCCACGTGAGCGCGTACCTTCCCGGGTCCAGCACATCATCCATCAACGTTGCCACCTCTTGTCCGAGGAGATCATAGATGATCACGGTGGTCTGTTGCCGTTCGGCCACCGACAGGGTGATCGACGTTGATGGGTTGAAGGGATTGGGATAGTTCTGGCCAAGGCTGAACGTCGCGGGGACGTTCCAATCGGCGATCACATCCGTGGGTGCACCGCCCGCAAGTTCATCCGCGATGCCGGAGAGGAGCGCCGTTGCGGTGGAATCGAACGCACGGGCATTTGCCGAGTTCATGTCCTCGTACGTGAGGGCGATCACGTTCGCACCGTGGTTCGACCAGAACCAGCTTTCCGGGTATTGCTGTGCAGGGGCGGAGGTCCAGGAGACGAAGTACGTGTACGGTTGGATGCCCCCCGGGAAATACGACCGCACCGCATTGATGAACCGCTGTTCGATCAGGGCATATGCAGGGGAGGTCCCTTGCTCAGCATGATAGACGAAGTAGCGTTGCTCACCGTACGCCGAGTGCATATTGAGCATGATCCGGATCGGGTTCTCCGTGGCCATCAGTGTCGTGAATGTCCGGCGAAGGGTCTGCACTTCGGGTTCGCCGGGGACGGCGGTCCAGTTGCTTTCGATATCGATATTGTGGGCATTCTGCCGTGCCTTGGCGAGCTCCACGCCGTCCGGATTGATCATCGGGACGATGTTGAACACGCACGCCTTTCTGAGTTTTTCTCCGAGTGCTGAAGGGCTGAGGAGTTGCCGGATGATCTCGTTAGTTACCCAGGTTCCCTGAACCTCATTCGGATGGGTCCGTGCGTGGATCCACACCCGTTTGCGGGGCGAGAACGTTGGCACCGTATCCTCGATCGTCAGCATGAAGATCGGCCGGTTCTGCACCGTTGCGCCGATGGAGTCGATGCGCACGAATGGACTGAGGCCCCAGCGCGCGAGGTCTGCTTTGAGTGAATCGAAGCCGTAGCCCCAGTTCAAGGCTGCGGCGAGCCGGTATTCCACTGTCGTCGTGTCGGGCAGGCCGCACGGGTCGTCGAGAAGGGGCGAAGGCGCGCGGCCCTTGGTGTCGGCGAGTGTCGAGGAGATGGTGAGCAGCGCAAGAGCACAGGTGACAGCGACGCGCACGAAGTGCGCCGTGGCGGAAAAGCGTGTCGATGAGATCATGGATATAATATCGTGACGGGGCGGGGGAGTTGCAAGCCGGTGGCGCATCAAGTGTCCCACGCGTCCAATCTGCCGATCCAGCATGTAGGGGCGGTGCATGCACCGCCCCTGGGGGGAATCTTTCCGCCTGCGTCACCGCACGATGACCATCTTTGTCGTCCGGTTCACCGGGCCCGCCGTGAACCGGCAGATGTCACATCCCGCTTGCGAGGGCCTTGACCCATCGAACTGCACGCGATACTCTCACCCGATCCTTCCATTCATGCCTGTCTTGGTGTGTTCCTCCGGGTGTTCCCATCGGAGTCCCGTGCCACCCATCTCGATACCAACCGGTCGATCACGGCATTGAAACCCGTCGATTTTAATCCCTACCTTGCTTCCAGCATCACTGTTCCAACGTCCCACTCCCACTGAAGGCCCAAGAACGATGATCCGGTATGTCCGAACCCTCTTCGCGTTCCTTATGCTCACGACCCTGACCGTTCTGCCGGTCACCGCCGGACAACCCGGTACCTTCGCCATTCAGGGCGAACACTTCCTCCTGAACGGCAAACCGTTCCGCATCATGTCGGGCGAGATGCACTATCCTCGCGTGCCACGTGCATACTGGGCAGATCGCTTCGCCAAGATGAAGGCCATGGGACTCAACACGCTCTGCACCTATGTCTTCTGGAATGCCCATGAGCCCCACCCCGGGGATTTTACCTTCGAAGGGAATCTGGATATCGCTGCGTATGTGCGCGAAGCACAGAAAGCCGGGCTCTACGTCATCGTCCGCCCCGGCCCGTACGTCTGCTCGGAATGGGACTTCGGCGGACTCCCGTCCTGGCTCCTTGCCGAACCTGATATCAAAGTGCGGTGCTCGGATCCACGGTACATGGCGGCTTCACGGCGCTACATCGAACGCCTCGCACAAGAACTGAAAGGCCTCCAGATCTCCGAAGGCGGGCCGATCATCATGGTCCAGCTCGAGAATGAGTACGGCAGCTACGGCAACGACAAGCAGTACCTCCGCGACCTGCGCGATATCCTCGTGAAGGCGGGCTTCACGGTACCACTCTTCACGTCGGACGGCGGTGCGCACTACCTCCTCGAATCCGGAACGCTGCCCGACATCACTCCTGTGGTGAATTTCGGCGGCGGACCCGAAGGCGAGTTCGGCGCACTCATGAAATTCCGTCAGAACATCCCGCTGATGTGCGGCGAGTTCTGGTGCGGCTGGTTCACGCACTGGTCGGACAGCCTCTGGGGCCGCTCCGATGGCGTGAAGCAGGCGAAAGAACTGGAATGGATGCTGACGACAGGGAAGTCGTTCAACCTGTATATGTTCCATGGCGGCACGAACTTCGGCTTCACCGCAGGGTCGAACCACGCGAAGCTCTTCGAACCCGACGTGACGAGTTACGATTACGACGCCCCGCTGGATGAAGCCGGACGGCCGACACCCAAGTTCTTCGCGTTCCGCGATCTCCTCCAGAAGCATGGCCATGGCGGCAAGAAACTGCCGGCCCTCCCGGCACCGCTCCCGATGATCGAGATCCCGAAGATCACGCTCACCGAATATGCCGCTCTGTTCTCCTCGCTCCCCGCACCGATCCATATGCCGCAACCGCAGCCTATGGAGTACTTCGGACAGGAACACGGCCTGGTGCTTTACCGCACGAAGCTCGTCGGCCCCCGCTCGGGCAAGCTCGTGATCACGGAACTGCACGACTTCGCGAGCATCTATATCAATGGCAAGCTCATCGGCCGCATCGACCGCATGCGCGGCGAAAATATGCTCGAGATCCCGAAAGGGATCGGCGACGGCGATGCCACGCTCGACATCCTCGTGGAAGCGATGGGACGCGTGAACTTCGGCGACAAGCTGATCGACAGGAAGGGGATCACCGAGCGGGTCACACTCTCCGGAGTGACGCTGATGAGCTGGGATGTGTTCCCGATCCCGATGAATGACGAATTCCTCGGACGGATCCACTATGCCGCCGGCGATCCGGTGCAAGCCCCGGCGTTCATGCGCGGATCCTTCGACCTCAAGGCCACCGGCGATACCTATCTCGATATGAAGGGATGGAAGAAGGGTATCGTCTGGATCAACGGCCAGAACCTCGGCCGCTTCTGGGATGCCGGCCCGCAGGAACGTCTGTTCGTCCCCGGGTCATGGCTTGTGAAAGGAAAGAACGAGATCGTCGTGTTCGATATCGACCGCACAGGCAATGCACCCCTCCGCTCTGTGACCGCCATGAAGTGATCGCACCTACCAGGCCGGGGACCGTGCCGTCCCCGGCCTGTTCATTCCACCCTGAGGATCCCCATGCCACGACTCTGCACCGCGCTTCTCCTCACGTTGTTCCTCTCGCTTTCCGGCTTTGCCGGTACCACCGCCGACCTGAAGAAAGGATTCGCCACCCCTCCGGATAGTGTACGCCCGTGGGTCTATTGGGTCTGGATGGACGGCAACCTTACAAAAGAGGGGATCACCGCCGACCTGGAGGCGATGAAGCGCGCGGGCATCGGCGGCATGATCATCATGGAGGTGAACGTCGGCATCCCGCAAGGCCCGGTCGAGTTCATGAGCCCGGTCTGGCGGCAGCATTTCAAACACGTGGTGAAGGAAGCGGAACGCCTCGGTTTGGAGATCAGCCTCATCACCGGCCCGGGGTGGACCGGCAGCGGCGGCCCCTGGGTGAAACCTGAGCAAGGAATGAAGCACATCGTCGGCATGCCCACGGTCGTCACAGGTCCCCGGCGCTTTGATGACACGCTCGCACGACCCCAACGCCGTCCCGCGTTCTTCGGCGACGGACTCCTTCCGCCAGCCCGGGAACAGGAGAAGAATGCGTACTACCGCGACCTGATGGTCCTTGCCTACCCGACGCCCGCGCCGACAGCCCCGATCCCGGGCATCGACGAGAAGGCGTTCTACACACGTGCACCGTATTCTTCGCAACCCACCGTCCCGTCGTTCTTCCCGACGTTCGCGCAGTACCCGGCTCCTGTTGCCGGGACGACGATCGATCCGGCACGTGTCATCGACATCACGGGATCGTTCGGTGCGGATGGCAAACTGCACTGGGATGTCCCCGCCGGATCGTGGACGATCATGCGGCTCGGCGCGACAAGTACCGGCTCGAACACACGCCCGGCTCCTGTTCCGGGCCTCGGCCTCGAGTGCGACAAACTCGACACCAATGCACTGAACGCGCACTTCGATGCATTCTTCGGGACCCTCATCCGCGAGATCGGTCCACGTGACCTCTCCGCGCAGGGCGGCTGGAAGATGGTGCACATCGACAGTTGGGAGATGGGCGCGCAGAACTGGACCGGCGCGTTCCGGGAGGAGTTCCGGCAACGGCGCGGATACGACCTCCTTCCGTATCTTCCTGCGATCACCGGGGCGACCGTCGGGAGCAGGGAGATCTCCGAACGTTTTCTCTGGGACCTCCGCCAGACCGTGCAGGAACTCGTTCTGCAGAATCATGCCGGACATCTGAAGACGCTCGGACAGCGGCACGGCTTCACGCTGTCGATCGAACCGTACGATATGAATCCGACCTCGGATATGAGCCTCGGCTCCGTCGCCGATGTGCCGATGTGCGAATTCTGGATGTACGGGTTCCATACCAGCTACAGCGTCATCGAAGCCACATCCATCGCCCACACGACGGGCAGGTCCGTCGTCGGTGCGGAAGCGTTCACATCGGCTGATACGGAGCACTGGGATGCATGGCCGGGATCGATGAAGGTGCTGGGCGACTGGGCTTTCGCCCAGGGCGTGAACCGTTTTGTCTTCCACCGCTACCAGCACCAGCCGTGGAACTCGGTGAAGCCCGGCGTGACCATGGGGCCGTACGGCGTGCACTGGGAGCGGACACAATCGTGGTGGGACCTTGCGCCCGGCTACCACACGTATCTTTCCCGTGCGCAGTTCATGTTGCGGCAGGGACTCGCCGTCGCCGATGTCTGCTTCCTTGTGGGTGAAGGCGCTCCGCAGGTCTTCCAGGCACCGCGGTCGGCCCTCCGCGGCAACCCGCCCGACCGCACCGGATACCGGTTCGATGCATGCGCGCCGGAAGTGCTGATGGCGCGCGCATCGGTGCACAACGGCGACATCGTCTTCCCGGATGGGATGCGCTACCGTGTTCTTGTGTTGCCGGATCGTGAAACGATGACCCCGGCCCTTCTCCGGAAAGTGAAGGCTCTCGTCGCCGCCGGCGCAACCGTGATCGGGCCACCACCGTTGCGGTCGCCTGCGCTCTCGGGATATCCGGCGTGCGATGATGAGATCGCCGCTCTGACAAAGGATGCACTGCTGAGATACGGCCACCGCCGACTTGGTGATGCCGACATCTATTTTGTAGCGAACCCGTCGGGTATCGCTCTTGATGCAGAGTGCACATTCCGCGTGGCAGGGAAGCAACCGGAATGCTGGGACCCGGTCACGGGGACAACACGCGTACTCCATGATATCACGATCTCCGGCGGCAGGACCAAAGCAAGGATCCGCTTCGAACCGCACCAGTCGTTCTTCATAGTCTTCAACGCGCCTGCGGTAGCGCAGCCCGGCCGCCGCGTGATGCGGGAGACCGTTCTGGCGCACCGGATCAAGGGCCCGTGGGAGGTGACGTTCAGCCCCTCGTGGTCAGGGCCGGGTACGATGAAGCTTGACGCACTGTCCGATTGGAGTGAGAACAGGATGGACTCCATCAGGTATTTCAGCGGGATCGCGACGTACAGGAAGACATTCGACGTTCCTGGCCCGCTCCGCGTTGGCAAGGAGTCGGGCGATGTCTACCTGGATCTCGGGGTGGTGCACGACATGGCGCGCGTGCGGCTCAACGGCAAGGACCTCGGGATCGTTTGGACCCCGCCGATGAGGGTTTCGACGGCCGGCGCACTGCGTGCGAAAGGGAACGTGCTGGAGATCGATGTCGCGAATCGCTGGCGGAACAGGCTGGTGGGGGATGAACGGTTCGCGGCCGACGCGGAATACGGGCCATTTGGAAATATCGTGCGATGGCCGGAGTGGCTGACCTCGGGTGGGGCACGTCCATCGACCGGGCGTGCTGCGTTCGCAAGCTGGCGCCACTTCACCGCGTCAACGCCGTTGCTACCGTCCGGCTTGCTCGGGCCGGTACAACTGATGATGCAGGGCGAGTAACCTCCGCCCTGCATCACCGCATCCACCTGCTACGGGTTCTCGCCGAGGGAACCGTAGTACTCGAGCACGCGCTCTCGTGAACCGGGGCGCGTGTAGACGTCAGGCCGCCTGCGGGTGATCACGGAGAGGATCACTTCTGCCACCGCTTCCGGCGTCTGCGGGTCAGGCATCGTCCGGGAATCCACCCCGCCGTGCCGTGCATTCAACCCGAAGTTCGTTGCGACAACCCCCGGGGAGACCAGCGAGAACAGGATGCCGGGGTGCGACTCCGCGAACTCCATCCGGAAGTTCGCGGTCAGTGAGTTCAGGAAATGTTTTGCCCCGTTGTAGGCGCTCCGCGGAAGGGCATACGGTATCCGGCCCAGCATCGATGAGATATTGATGATGTGACCCGCGTTCCGCTCCTTGAAGTGGGGGAGCACCTCCTGCATACCAAAGAGCGCCGTCTTCACGTTCACGGTCATCATCGTGTCGATGTCCTCGGCGGTCAGCTCCGACGGCATCCGCGTGATGCCCTGACCGGCGTTGTTGATCCACACGTCGATGTGCCCGTACTTCCCGACCACCGCCGCGACGGCCCGCTTCACCGCAGCGCGATCGGT
This sequence comes from Ignavibacteriota bacterium, assembly GCA_016707525.1. Lineage (NCBI taxonomy): Bacteria > Pseudomonadati > Ignavibacteriota > Ignavibacteriota bacterium. The sequence goes on along the minus strand of JADJHP010000004.1, from coordinate 80,312 downwards.
CATGTCCGCACCCACGGCCACCGCCTTCGCGCCGCAGCGTGAGGCGAGCTGCTGCAACACGTCTTCCCTGCGAGAGATCAGCGCGACGGAAGCTCCGCGATGCCATCACTGCAACCGCCTCACCGATCCACTGCTCGCCCCGGTAACCACGATCACTGTGTTCTTCATGATCCCTTCTTTCTTTGCGTTCTTCATTTCACCCGCTCCCCGCGCCACTCTCCGCTGCGTATGCATCAGATGGTCCTACTTCACCAGGACGCATTTGCGCATACCCACGAACGCGGCGGTTTCCAATCGTACGATGTACACACCGCTGGAAAGTCCCGCTGCGTCGAACACCGCCTGGTGTGTACCGGCGTTCGCTCGTGCATCGACAAGGACCTTCACCGCCCGTCCGAGGAGGTCATAGACCACGAGTCGCACCCGCGATGCGATCGGCAGTTGATACCGGATCACGGTGGACGGATTGAACGGGTTGGGGTACGGCCCTCGTGTAGGCTAGTGGAAGCTGGCGGGACGGCGTGCGCCCTGCGTCCCCGGTCACAACGTTGGGTTGACCGGGTGTCGGCTGACGCATCGCCGCGAACGCGCCGTTGCCATCGGGATGCCGGCCCCAGGAGATGTCCGTCTCCTGAAGCCCATAGGTGAGTGAATCCATGACCACGAACCCATCAGAGGTGGAATCGAAGATCCCGACCGCTTCGCCTGCTTTGTCGAGCTTGAACGGAGCATGGAAACGCCCCTGTCCACCCTGGTCGTCGGCCCAGATGAGCGCGATCCCGCCTGGCGGCAATGTCGTATCCGGCAACGCCCATTTGTTCGGCCGTGCGAGGTTATCGGTCAGGTACCTGCCTCGCAAGTCAATCATGGAGCCGGAGATGTTCAGGATCTCGATCCAGTCATCATGCTCTCCCTGGGCATCGGTGAGCCCCGTGCTGTTGGATGCAAGGAACTCGTTCACCGCGAGCGGGCCCGCCACGAACGTTCCCGGTATCTGCCAGAGGAGGTCCGGCGCATTCGGGGGATCCACCGACACGTTGCCCGATGCATCCTCGGCGCGGATCATATAGGAGGAGGTCTGCGATGCAGGAGGGCGGGGTACCCGTCCACCGTACACGCCATCGCCCGCTGCGCCATCACTGCTCCGGCCGTCATCCCGCAACTCCACGGTCGACGGCGAACCCACACCTCCCACGATGACCGCCGACACGGAGAGCTCGCGGCCGTCATCCTCGACGACCGCCGTGACGTCACCGAGTCGGGCCGGAGAGCGAGAACCCCTGATGCTCGATGATGGGGAAGATCTCCACCGGCCCGAGCTGGTTCGATGCAGCAAAGGCCCGGTTGTCTATGTAGTGCTTCAATCCGTACGGGACGTGCCCTCCGAGCGGTTGCGTGAAGGACGCATGAAACTGCGCGACGGTAAATTTGTAATCCAGTGGCCGGTAGGGATCGGCCTCTGCAGCGGGCGTGATCATCGTGTGGATGGCATCGACGCGGGGGTAGAGCCGCTCCCGAACGAACTGCTCCTGGAAGAAGCGGTGCAGATAGTATCGGTACCATGCGGAGAATTTGGGGACGGACAGGAGACGGGCTGCCAGCGGCCTGGGCTGCGTGGGGTGCCCCCAGGCGTAGAGGTCGCGTGTCCCGATGTCCACCCCCGCCAATTTGCCCGACCACCAGATCCCCAGCGTGTTGTCATAGTCGTACGGGATGAACTCAAAGCGGTCGGTGGCCGTGTTGTGGTACAGATAGTAATTGTTCGAGTTGAACCAGTAGTCGTCCCACGATCCCAGTGCTGCATCCATGGCGAGCACCTTCAATGCCCCGGGAACGTTGATGTAGTTCCCGATCTGCTCCTCGAGCTCCACGGGGGATGACCAGTTCAGAAAGGTGATGAACGTGGCGAGGTCCGCATAGTCCTGTATCTCCTCATTAATATGCATCTCGTACACCTGCGTGCCGCCGGAGGTGAACGATTGGTACGCCGAGGGGGCCGTCCCGCGCCAGGTCAGGTCGGCCGGCCACGTGCACTTGTAGAGATTCCCCGTGTTATTGCCGAACCTGGTGCGGACGAAGTTCTCATCGATGTGCTCGACGCTCAGGTACAGGCCATAGTAGGCCCCGTTGATGTACACCCGTGCATGGCTTGCGCGTGAAGACGGGACACCGAACGCGTTGAAGAGCTCCCAGCATATCTTTGCCCGGGAGAGCGTAGGATCGTTGTGTTCGCCGTTCAGGTTCAGCTTTTCCACACCGTGGAAGGAGCGGCCGGGGACGAACGTGTTGAACGACACCTTGAAGGATTTCTTCTTCGCATGGCGCGAGGTGTTCCCCCGGAGGCGGAATCCGATGCGGGGGATCGAATCCTGGATGAGACCATTGTCGAAGAACAGATCGGCCGGATACTCATGGTCGCTCTCGAGGGAGTCCGATCTGTACATGAGCGCCAGCGAATCAGGGTGGATCAACACTCTGATCGTTGCCACAGAGGAATCCCTGTACACCAGCCCCTCGGAGACCGGCTGGGCGAGAGCCAGAGAGGAAGCGGCGGACATCAGGAGTATGGCCACGAGGGAGGCAAACCACGGAGAGCGTGGGGGAAGCATTACTGGTCTCCAGAGTTCTTGGCGATCCTGCCGCGGATCCTGCTCAATGCCTCAGGCGTGATCCCGAGGTACGAGGCGATGTGGCGCTGGGCTACCCTCTGCACGATGGAGGGATACTCCGCGATGAGTTGCAGGTACCGATCTTCGGCGCTCAGGCTGATGGTGGCGAGCAGACGGCGGTGGGTCGCAACGTAATTGTTCTGCAGGAGGATCCGGAAATACCGCTCGAACGCGGGGACGGTGGTGCACACCTGTTCGTATGCCGCGGCGTCGATGAGGAGGACGTCTGATTCCTCGAGGGCCTCGATGATGTACTCTCCGGGTTTGCCGGTGAGGAAGCTGTACATGTCGGTGATCCACCACTGCTCGAGCGCGAACTGGACCACGTGCTCCTCACCTTTCTCATCGATCGAATATGCACGAAGGCAGCCGGAGGTCACGAACGCCAGGTAGCGGCACGGTTCCCCGGCCTGCGAGAGCGTATGTCCCTTCCGCAACCGGCGGGGGGCCATGAGCGAGGTGCACCGCGGGAATTCTTCATCCACGAGCTCGGTGCGGGCGGCCACGTGTGCCTTGAGCGCATCGAACATCACCCGCACATCATGCACGGCGGTACCTCCCAAAATGTGAGTGGCAGGAGCGATCCATCATCCGACTGTAATATCGGAAAATGGATCGACTCCTGCCACCCGGTACGTCCCGCTCCGGAGCGACGACTTCCTGCGGAGGTCAGGCGGCTGCGGATGCCGCTGCCTGGGCACGCTTGAGTTCCACCGCGATCACGAGCTTCACCTCATCGCTCACCACCACACCGCCGGTCTCGGTCAATGCATTCCACCGGAGCCCGAAATCCTGACGGTTGAGCACGCCGCTGATCTCGAAGCCGGCAACATCGCCGTCGAAACCCTTCACCGTGCCATTGTACGCCACATGCAGCGCAATGGACCTCTTCGTGCCGCGGATGGTCATGTCGCCCTTCATCACCAAGGCGCCGTCGCTCTTCGGTTCGATGGCGGTGGAGGTGAAGGAAAGCTCGGGGAAGTTCGCTGCGTCGAAGAAATCGGCCGACTTCAGGTGCCCGTCACGCTGCTCGTTATTGGTGCTGATGCTGTTGACGTCGGCCTGGAACGACACGCGCGCGTCGCTGAAATCGTTCTTCGTCGCTTCCACTGTGCCACGGACGGACGTGAAGCGGCCCGTGACGGTCGAGACGACCAGATGCTTCACTTTGAAGGTGACTTCGGAATGAACCGGATCGATGATCCACTGTGCCATGACTGACCTCGCTGTTGTATGTTGGAATGCCTTGAACGTGTGGTTCCAATATACCACGCGGGGGTCGGGAACACATTGATCCAGGATAGGAAGTGCAGTTGATCCAGATCAATGCCCAGGGGAGGCCGGGGATACAATGCAGAAGCCCCGTCCTGCGAGGCAAGGCGGGGCTTCTGAAGAGAGTGCTATGAAGAGCGATCAGCGCACCAGCAGCATACGCTTGGTCAGAACCCGTTCGCCTGCCGTCAATCGGTAGGTGTATGTGCCGCTCGCGAGTCCCGCCGCATTGAACGGAACGGCATGCTGGCCTGCGGCACGTACTTCATTGAGGAGCTCCGCGACCTGCCGGCCGAGCATGTCATACACGGCCAGGCGCACGGTGCTTGCCGCCGGAAGCTGGAATTCCACCATGGTCGTCGGATTGAACGGGTTGGGGTAGTTCTGCATCAGGTCGAGCCGCAAGGGGACCCCGTTCTCCCCCACGGAAGCGGTGGTCGCCGTTTCCTTCGCCCCGCCCATGATCCACTGCACGATCACTGCGATCTCAGCTTCCGATAGGTACGGTCCGCCGAAAGGCATCTGCGCGCCGAAGGTCTGTGTTCCCTTCAGCTTCCGGACGATCACGCTGTTCGAATCGTTCGCCACCACGACCGGTGCGTGGAGACCGGTGGACATGATGCTCGCGTAGGGCGTGATATCCATCCCTCCCGATCCACCGTGGCATCCCGCGCACTGATACTTTTCAATGATGCCCGTAACATCCGGTGTGTAGAATTTCTGGGCCGGTGCGGTGGCTGTCCCCGCAAGTACGAGCGCCAGCAATGCAAGTATTACGCTTCCCTTCATAGTGCCTCCTGTGGTCAGTTGACGTGGCTGGTTGGTCCTGATGCTCACTTTAACAGGGACCATACAACACGTGTTCCCGGGCCACAGGAGAAATGTGCGATTGTGCCCCGAAGTGTGGCACCCATGTCACATGAGGCGGGTGCGGCACACCGGGGACACACTCAGAAGGGGAGATCGGTAGCGTAATTCGGTTGATCCGGGCCGGGATCGAAACCAGAACCGGAACCGGAACGGGGCGGCGCGTCACCGCCTGCGGGAAGCGTTTCGTATGCGGCAAGTGCCAGTCGTCCGAGTTCCGCTTTCACTTCGCGCGACGCGGTCACGGTCTCGATGAACTTCTCGCCCACCTTCTTGCTGGGCATGCTCGCGAAGAGCCCGTTCTTGCCGTTCATGATCTTGAACCCCTCGATCACGAGCCCTTCCTCTGTCTGCAGTTTGAAGAATGCCTTGATATTGCCTTCTCGGTCGGATCGCCGCATATCGATGATCTGCATCGCAACTCCATGAGTGGGATGAATGATGAACCTCATCCAATATCGCGGATTGTTACCCCCGTGTCAATATGCAGCGGCGGTGTTCGTGTTGCATTCGGCTGGTACCTTCCTGACCAGGAGCTTCCTTCTGGTCCGCGTGCCGGCGGTTGATCACGGCGTCCGTTCCGGCGTGGTGAAGAGGACGATGGCCTCCATGTAGGTGATCCGCGTGCTGTCGTCTTTCGTCCATACGTCAATGGACCACTGGCAGATGCAGACATCGAGTCCGTTGCCGGACGCCCGGAGCATCATGATGGTGTCCGGAACGGCCTTGATGACGTTCCGGTCGTATCTCTGCAGGATCGCGGCGGCATGCGCCCTCAGATCGACAGTGAGGTACTGCACACTCGTGTCCGGCCCCGTGAAGGTGAGCGTGTTGATGCCGTCGCGCGATCGGATGCAGATCCCTCCTCCGAGCGTGTCCACGCGATCGTTGAATCCCGCGTACGGCGAAAACCGCGCCAACCGGTCATAGCCGGTCACCGGGAAGCCGCCGCTGGCCCGGAGTGTCACGCTTCCTCCACGCGTTCCTTCCCATGGCTGAACGAACGTGATGCCCATCATCTCTGCAATGTCCGAGGCTGGCTTGTACCGCAGGCGTGACACGGCCGTGTCGATGCGGAGGTTCGTCTCGAACCATGGCTGGATGCTCTCGAACCCATGGGCGTCGCGCAGGTACGTCAGTATCCCGCTGATCTCCTGTACATCTTCGAAGGGGACCGGCGGGTGTGTCGCCGTGACGCGTCCATTGTTCAGTACGCCGGCGGACGTGAGGAGGGCCTCAAGCCGGGCATGCTGACTGGATTCCGACACCGCGAACACACCCCACGGGCCGAAGCTTATGCCGAATGCCATGAGGCAGAGGGAGAGCGGGATGAACCGCAATGCTTTCTTCCTGCTCAGGAGGAAATAGAGGACGATGATCCCCAGCCATGCTGCCACGGTGAGCGCGATATAGCGCGGTTCCGTGATGCCGTATTCCGAGACCCGCCGCCCTATGGCAAGGAAGAGCATCACGAGAAGTGGAACGAGGACGATATGGAACCAGAGGATCGCCCGGCGGATCCATACCATCCCTTCTTTCTCGATCAGGGGTTTCAGAAGGACGACGAGCAGCACCCCGCAGCCGGCGAAGCCGAAGATGAGTCCGCTGACCCACCCTTTGGGCCAATCCCATGCGACCAGGACCTTGATCAGGTACGCGTACAGGATCACCAGGTACACGAGGACGATCGGGCCGAGGATGTACAGCGCGAAGACCTTCATGCCGCGGGGGTAGGGATGATCGCGGGCGACACCGGGCCTTGCATCCGGGGTTCCCGCAAGCGTGAACCAGGGTGCAAACAGTCCGACGATCGCCACCCAGAGTTCCGGATACCGCTTGCCGGGGATGGTGACCCCGAAGAGGTTATCGAGAGCCGCGAGCGCCAGGGCGAATCCTGTGAAGAGGACCCCGGCGTACACTCCGGCGATGACCACGCGGAGGAAGAACTGCCAATTGAAATGCCAGAACGTCTGCTCCGGTGTATCGTTACCCGACGGGATGAACATCATCAGGAATGACAGTGCCGCCCCGAACAGGAAGAACCTCCCGGGCACGGCCGTGGGAGCAAAAGTGAGGTCCTGTGGTACGGTGGAGGCGTAGACAACAAGGAGGAGGATGCCGATCGCCTGGAAGCCCAGTGCCTGTGGCCACCTGAAGTTCTTCCGTTCCGCATACACGGCCAACGAGAAGAGGAGCGGGATCCCGAGGATCGTTGCGAACAGGATACTGAAGAGTATCGATGGCTCGCCGCTTCCTTCATGGTCCACGAGGATCAGTGCCACTGCCGTGCCGAGGATCGCGTTGCAGATGATCGCCGGAAAGCGGACGAAGGTATCGCGCGCGTCCTGGATCGCCATGCGCATCGATGGGAGCTTCATAGCATGCCTCGATCTGAAGTTGTGGGGGATCAGATCTTGATGAAGATCTTCTTCCTGTGCATAGTGTACAACACGCCGTACAGGACTGCAAATCCGCCGAGCGAGAGTATGAACCACTGCCATGGACCGGAGTACTGCTCCAATCCGTCGAGGAACACGCGTGCGACGCTGGTGTAGTCGAAGAGGTGGGACGTCACGTATGCGAATATTGCATTCGATCCGATCACCACAAGTCCGGCTGTCCATGACTTGTAGCCGAGGATATCGGTCAGGACATAGAACACGGAAAGCATCAGTAAGCATACGCCGCCGGAGAAAAGAACGAATGAGCCGGTCCAGAGGTGCTTCACCATTGGATGCAGCGGCATCCATGCGAAGGACAGCAGGAGCAGCCCCACGCCACCCGATGCGAGTATCATGAGCGTACGCGTTGGGCGCCATCCTGCACGGAGGATATACGCCGTGAATGCTCCGAGCATCGTTGTGGCGCCGAAGTTCAGGCTCGAGAGTATCCAGGTGTAGGTCGTACCGTCCTGGAAGTTGCCCAGGATCAACTTGTCTATATGAAGGGCGATGTTCCCTTCCGGGTCATACGGTGCTCCCGGTCCGGGAACGAAGGCGAACACGGCCCAATAGGCCAGCATCAGACCGGCTGTTGCCGCGGCCTGCCACAGACGCGGGAGGTACAGGGTGATCAGCGAGGCGATGAGATATCCTGCGGCAATGGCCTGGAGTGTATTGCTGTAGAGCGCGATCTTCTCGATGTCGTAGGAGAGGAGGTGACCTTGCACCATCATCCCGAAGAGCCAGAGGAGCGCGATCCGGATCACGATATGTTGCCAGAGCCGACGATGGGAGGGGTCGGCCGCGAGCCGCTTCGATGTGGAGTACACCATGGACACCCCCACGAGGAACATGAACAGCGGCATGATGATGTCATAGAACGTGAACCCGTACCATGGCGAGTGGTCGAGTTGGGACGAGATCCATTGCGTCGCCGGGGAGCCCACACCGCGATCGAACGCCTTGAAAATATTCTCGCCTCCGATGATCCAGAACATGTCGAACCCGCGCAAGGCGTCAATGGCGAGCACGCGTGGTGATGGCGGGGGAGCTCCGCTGCTGGCGCTGCTTTGATGATGGAGGCCGATCGTAGAGCGATTCATGGGAGTGTGGTCCATAGGAGAGGTTCACGGATAGGGAATGTGCGTGCGATCTCTGCCCGTATCTGGTTCGGAACAAGGGTGTGCCAAACGTCGATATAATGATCGTCATCGTACGCGTCAAAAGCAAAGAGCCACGCCATCTGACGGGCAGGGAACATTTCAAAATTCATCACATCCGGTGGGAACGGCCAGCGTGATTTGTCGATGACGAACGGGGCCATGTACTGGAAGGCCCGGCGGATGGTGCGGCCGTCCGGCAACGTGAACGTCCAGAGATCGTCGTGCGGCGTGGAAAGGATGCGGCAAATGACCGCCATCCCTTCGAGGTTGAACAGTGCATAATTGTACGGTTTGGTGCGGGCGAGTTCGAGCGGGAACCTGCCATCGGAAGAGAGTTGACCCGGGAGCAGGATGGTGCGGAAACGCCAACGGCAGGAGTCGAGTACTGCAGCATCGCCCGTCAGCGATGCGAATGCCGCAATCTGTGCCACCCACCATGTTCCGTGGTTGTTCTTCTCGTCCCGCTCCTGCAGTCCGTACGGATGTGTCGTGAGCCATCGGAGGTAGCGGGAGAACCACGAGATCAGAGGGACCGCTTCTTCGTGGGTGATCCCGCCGTCGCGTTCCAGGACGTACACCGCGCGGGCAACCTCGATGAGATGGATCGTGCCGATGATCCCGATCCCCCGGCCCGTGACCCGACCCTTGATGGCCTGTGCATAGAGCAGGTGCGGGGACATTGCGGTCGATGTATCGGCGAACCACGCCCGGAGATGACGCAGTGCGTGTCGCGCAAAGCGGTGGTCCCCGGTCATCCGGAACGCGGCCGTGAGCGTTGAGGCCTGCTGACTGAATCGGATCAGGGCGATGCGGTGATCGTTGAAATTGCCGGGATTCGTCAACCCATCCTTCTTTATAAAAGGCCCGTCGGGCTGATCGGGGTCCGGCCACCAGTAGTCACCTTCGGAGAAATAGTCGTGCGATCCTCCGGCACTCCGTGGCGCATGATAGGCGACGATGGTCTTCGGTTCTGCCCGGAGTGCTTCCTCCGCGGCAGTGCTGATGCGCTTCCGTTCCGCGGGGGAGAGGATCTCGGCGCTCAACAGCTGAAGCAGCATCAACAGGATCATGCGGGTCTCCTAGGGGATGGCGCGCAGGAGCGCGTCGTAGGGTGCGAACTGCGGGTAATCGGCCGCAACCTGGTGGACGGCTCCGATGACCGCCGGCCATTCCCCGATCAGGTTCCGGAGTTCGTGGGCCACCGTGTGCGGGCCGTTGCCAATGCGTATCCCGGTCTGCGCCAGGCGCATGATCGCGTCGCTGGGATGGCGTGCATCGCTCCACAGGTCCTGCCTGCGGAAATTCCGGCGGTCGGAAAGGAACTGGGTGAATCCATCGAGCAGGGCCAGCCGGTACAGTGCACCATTGAGAAGCGCCGTGTCATCATCCGGCATGGCGATGCTCACAACGATCTGCTTCCTGCACGAGACGGCAGGGAGGGGTATCGAGGCCGTGAGGGATGGGCCGTCATAATGCCAGCCATGTGCGTCCTGCTCCTGTCCGGAGGGGATCGGTACGCCGTTCACGGTCACGCGCGACGGCGGGAACGAGCGGAGAAGCTCGAGGGTGTACCATCGGGTTGCCGGCATGCCGGGATACGAGCCTTCGACAGGGTCGATCGTCACGGTGAGTGTCCGTCCTATGGTGGACGAATGGATCCGGGTGAGCGATGAGTGTCCGCGCTCATATCCTGATGTTGTGCCATCGTCATCGTAGTACACAGCGTCACCCGTGCCGCCGGGAACGACCATCAGCGTGAGGGAGTCGCGGTGCCACGCCCCGGTGTATTGCATACGGGGTGCCATCGGGATGATCGACCCGGCGCGGATGTACACCGGCACATCGTTGATGCGGAAGGGACGCGTGATGGTCGTGTCGCCGTTCAGGGTCGTTCCGGTGTGCCACTCGTACCCAGGCTCCCGGGGGGGAGCCACGTCGACTGCATGGTGAACAGGCTGTCACCCCCGAGCGGGCGTGTCACCGGGTGAACGATCATGTCGGGGCCGAAGGAGTATTCGTTCTTGAATGCATACGCCTCGTCCTGGTCCGGATGATCATAATAGAGGGGATGACATGGTGAGATGCCGGTCGAATGTGCCGTGTGCGCTGCGGTATAGAGATAGGGAAGCAGGGCATAGCGGAGGTGCACCAGATCCCGGAGATGGAGGAATGTTGCGTGGGGATACTCCCATAATTTCCGGAGGATGGCGAAGTCGCGTCCCGTCGCGTGGGTCTTGAGAATCGGGCTGAACACGCCGAACTGGAACCAGCGCGTGAAGAGCTCCGGCGTGTTCGGCGGGCCGTAGAACCCGCCGATGTCATTTCCCCAATAGCCGAATCCGACGTTGGCGGCGGTGACGGTGAAGAAGGGTTGATAGGCGAGGGACGCCCAGCTGGTCTTCGTATCGCCGGAGAAACCGATCTGATAGCGATGATTGCCAAGTCCGCCCCAGCGGTGATAGATCATCGGCCGGCGGAGTGACCGTCGCTGCATATCCGTGAAGTGGAGGTAGTTCAGATAGAAAGTCGGGTTCACGCCGGGAATGCTGGTGGTGTTCCATTGTTGCCAGTCGAGCCACCACAGGTCCACACCATCACTCTCCATCGGATGAAGGAGTGTGTCGAAGTACGCCTGTGCGAACCGGCGATCGACGATGTTGAACGGCACATACGCCCGGGTGCCGGGGTCGATCCCGACTGCGCGGGCCATGGCCGGGTACTTCTCTTCATGGGGTTGGATCCCGGAAGCGGGATGGAGGTTCAATCCCACCTGGACGCCCTGACGTTCCATCCACCCCAGGAAGCGGCGCGGATCGGGGAACAGGTTCTGGTTCCAGGTGAAGCCGGTCCACCCATGGTCCTGCCCCGCCTGATCCTTCGTTCTGGCATCACCATGGAAGAATTCCGGCAACGCAGTGATGTGCCAGTCCATGTCGATGAGGAGGACGTCCAGCGGAATGTCGAGCGATCGGAAAGTCCCGACCAGCCCCCGCAATTCCGACTCTGAGGAAGTCCTCCACCGTGAATACCAGTAACCGAACGCGTGACGAGGTGGGATGGGGATCGGTCCGGCGAGCGCAGTGAACTCCTTCAGCACGCGGCGATAGTCACGGCCGTAGGCGAAGAAATACAGGTCACGTCGTTCTCCGGAAGGGCGCGGGGTGACCCACGGCCAGGGGGAGGCATCGAGCAGCGGCCGTGCAGAATCGTCGATGAGCGTCCAGCCCGAGCGTGAGAGGAGTCCGGGTTCAAGCACGACACGAGAGCTGTCCCGTGGGATCAGATCTCCGTCTGCGCCGTCAAGTGTCCGTGTGGTCCCCAGCAAATTGGCGGTATCCAGTTGGTCCGGTACCCACGCCCCGCGCATCGACCCGGCGGAGAATACGATGCGGGTATTCAGCGAATCGAAAGGTCGGCCGTCATCACGATAGGTCAGTGTTATCACGCCCGTGGAGATGGTGAGCGTAGTCCCGGATATGGTCTTTGTGAATGCGGGGGGAGGGAGTGACCGGTTCACTGCTACGAGCGAGGCGCGGTCTTCGAATATGGAATCAGCCGCCCACTCCAGGCGGATGGCATATGGGGTCAGGATGGTGAACCGTGCCTGACGGTGGATCACGACGGATCGGGAATCCGGGCGGGGAACGGATGCCTGGGTTGGCCCGGAAGCCCCGAGCAGACCCAGGAGAAGTGCGATCAAACAGGTCATAGATTCTCATACTAGGTATACTGTCTATGGAGAAATCTACATGACCCTATCCACAAAGTCAACATTATTCGTTGACTTTTCGGGAGTAGGGTTGTAAATTGAAGAGACCTGGTATACCAGATATGGTTATAGTCATCGAAGCCGGGTCTGTGGCTGGTGGGGCGGGGAGATGTCCATCGTTTACGTCTTGGGCCGCAGAATCTAAAAGGAGACTGACAGTGAGCAAAGGCATCGATTTTTCGAATCCGACTCCCTTGTACGAGCAGATCATCCGGGACATCAAGAACCGGATCGCACGTGGAGATCTGAAGGCAGGCGACAAGCTGGAGACGCATCAGGAGCTCTCGAAGCGGTACAAGGTCAGCCTCATTACCGTGAAGAATGCACTTGCGAATCTTGTCAAGGAGCAGGTCCTGTACACGCGTGTCGGCAAGGGGACCTATGTAGCGGAGCCGACGCCACGGAAGATGCCCAGGTCGGACGAGCGGATGATCGGGCTGGTTCTGCGTGACCTCAAGCAGCCATTCTTCTCAATGGTGGTAGAGAGCGTCGAGCGGCGTGCCTCGGAGCTGGGCTATCATTTCCTCCTCTCGAGTTCTTCGGAGAACATCGAGAAGGAAGAGACGCAGATCGAGCGCTTCAGGGAGCTCGGCGTCCAGGGGCTCATCATCGCATCGCTGTCGTATCAGTACCGTGCCACCGAACACATCGAGCGTCTGCACAACGACAATTTTCCGTATGTGATGGTGTCGTACATCCACGACCCGGCGTACTGGTATGTCGGTTGCGACCAGGAATTGGGCGGCTATATGGCGACCGAGCATCTGATCAAGACGGGGTATAAGTCCATCGGTTATGTTCACGTGGGGAAGGGAAACCTCTTGAGTGAGGTGCGCAAGAACGGATACTCGCGTGCGCTCATCGAGAACGACATACCATACATCGCTGATCTGATCTACTATCTTGAAGAAGAGCCTGTGGATGCCGGGGCCGACCGGTACACGCTTGGTACGCAGTTCGCAGGCAGGTTCGCCGGACTGCCGAAGCGTCCGGAGGCCCTCTTCTTCTATAATGATATGGTCGCGCTCGGGTTCATCCAGGCGGCCGCAGAATTCGGGATCCAGGTCCCGCGCGATGTCGCCATCGTCGGCTTCGACGACGTCCTTGTCGCGAGGTATGCGTCGGTCCCTCTTACAACCATCCATCAGCCGGTCGACCGTATCGGTAAGTGGGCGGTGGATGTCATCAACAGCCGGTTGACCCATCAGGATATCGGTAACCGCATCACCCTCAAGCCCCAGCTCATCGTCCGGGAATCGTGCGGGGCCCGCAAACGCGGCATCCTCGTGCCCACTACTCTTGCCTCAGGTTCTTCGCCCGAAGCCTGAACTTCGGGCGCGGAGCCATCTTCTCCGCCCGGTAATCTCAATTCAACGCACTGTTCTGCACATTTTTCTTGACAGAGTCCTTGTTCTTCTATATATTATACCTGGCATACATAGTATGTATGCCAAACTTCCGATCGCCTGTTCTTCCCTCCAGTCTATGCAGTGATCCTCAGTCTATTTGGCCAAGGAGCATTCAATGAAATGGTGTTGCACTTTTCTCCTTTGCATGGCGTCCCTGCTCCTCCTCCCGTCGTCTGCATCCGGTCAGGGGAGTCTCGAAGGGACGGTCCGCGACTCGCTCGAGAACGCACCACTTCCCGGTGCACACGTTCAATTGACGGGAACTGCGTTCGGTGGCGCCACCGATGGTGCCGGGCACTTTCTGATCAAGGGGATCGCTCCCGGCTCCTATACCCTGCGTGTCTCCTATATCGGCTATCGAACCCGCCTCTATCCCGTTACCGTGGCGGAAGGCAAAACGACGGTCCGCAATGCCATGCTCGATATCGATGCGATCGAGGGTGAGACCGTTGTCGTGACCGCGCAGGCGATCGGGCAGGCCGCGGCCATCAACAGACAGCTCACCTCATCGACGATCACGAACGTCGTCTCGTCCGAAAAGATCATGGAACTCCCCGACGCCAACGCCGCGGAGTCCGTCGGACGTCTCCCCGGCATCTCCATCCAGCGGCAGGGCGGCGAAGGAAGCAAGGTCGTCATCCGCGGACTCTCACCGACATACAATGCGATCACCATCGGGGGAGACAGGATACCCGCGACCGACCTGGATGACAGGAGCGTGGACCTCAGCATGATCGCTCCGGAGATCCTCGCCGGGATCGAAGTGACGAAGGCGCTCACACCGGACAAGGACGCGGATGCTCTTGGCGGCACGGTGGATTTCCAGCTCGCCACCGCAGCGCCCGGAGGATACACGCTCAACGTCCGCGCGCAGTCCGGATACAATCATGAACGATCGGAACTCGGCGAGTATCGCGGGCGCGTGGTGATGAGCGACCGCCTCTTCGACCAGCGCTTCGGCATCCTCATCGCCGGGAACCTCGAGCGCACCCAGCGCGGCTCCGATCAGTTCAATGCCGCGTACGCCCTCGCGCGCGAGAAACGTCCGGGCGAGGACTATGCGCCGATTACCACCACGCAGGTGACCTTCGAACACACGCGCGATATACGTCAGCGGTTCGGGTTCAGTGCGATGCTGGACTATGAATTCCCCTTCGGCAAGATCATGATGAACAACCTGCTCAGCCGGTTGGACCGCAACGAAGTGATCCAGTCGCGCCGCTTCGATATGAGCGGCAGCAACAAGATGAAGTACTATCTCCGTGAGCGCGAGCGCCAGATCGACATCCTCACGAATTCCCTCGCCGGCAAACACGACCTTTCGGTCCTATCGCTCAACTGGCGGCTGTCCCGCAACGTTTCCACGACACGCTACCCGTTCAACTCCCGCTTCCAGTTCGAGGAAGCGAATGCATTCAACACGGCAGCGATCCCGGCGATCGCGACGCCGGCCGATATCATCCGCAATGCCCGCAACCGCACGGATCTGGCGTACCTGTACGATGGTGAGGTCGAGCCCGAGCGTTCATATGAACGCGACCTGACCGCCCAGATGGATGTGGAGGTCCCGTATACGGTCACCGACTGGATCGTCGGAAAGGTGAAGGCGGGCATGAAGGTCCGGGAAAAACTCCGCGAACGGGACCGCTCCTATGCCACCTCGCGGCTCGACAAGACCGATTCCCGGTATCCCCAGTACCACTCGCAGTATGGGACACCGGGTTTCACCTACACGCGCATGCCCGGAACCGGGTATGCCGCGATGTCGAACTACGTGGACACCGGGTTCGATCCCGGGACGTTCCTCGATGGCGAATACGAGTATGGGACCGGGTTGAATACCGGTGAGCTCCATTACTTCCTCACGCACTATCTCTACGACCAGGTGTACCGGTTCTCCCTTCAGCGCGACCTCGATGACTACGAGATCACCGACGTGCTCCGGGCAGGATACGCCATGACCCAGATCGACATCGGTTCGTTCCTCATGATCATGCCCGGTGCCCGCTATGAACGTACCAGCATGAATGCCGTAGGCCGTGTCGGGGTGGTAAACACACCGGAAGATGAGGGGTTGCTCGACAATGAACAAGTACGCGACACAGCGGCCACAGTGACGTACGGCGAGTGGTTCCCTATGCTGCACGTGCGTGTCCGGCCGACCGAGTGGTGCGATCTCCGTGTCGCATACACGAAGAGCATCTCCTACCCCCGCCTCGACTACGTGATCCCTGCGAAGAAGATCCGTGCATCGACCGTGACGGTGGAGTATGGCAACCCCCATCTCGCGCCCCAGCTGGCGACCAACTACGATGGATACCTGTCGTTCTATGGCAATCGCATTGGCCTGCTCACGCTCGGGGGGTTCTACAAGAAGATCGAGAACCTCATCTATGTCCGGAGCGGACACGTCATTCTCGACCCGGTGAAGGAGGGCGTCGAGCCGAACCTGCGGGGGTACTCGATCATCCGGCCCGAGAACAACCCCTTCACTACGGAAGTGTACGGCTTCGAATGCGAGTGGCAGACGAGCTTCAAATGGCTGCCGCAACCGTTCGACGGGATCGTGGTGAACGTGAACTATTCGCACATCTGGTCCGAGACGAAATTCCCCCGGTCGTTCGTCCGCCAGGACCGGATCCCGACCCCGCCGTTCCTTCTCACGTCGGTGGTGGACACGTTCCGCACAGGGCCCATGCCGGACCAGGCCTCCGACATCGCGAATGTGTCGATCGGCTATGACGTCGGCAATTTCTCCGGCCGCGTCTCCATGCTCGTCCAGGGCAAGACCCTGACGTTCGTCGGCGTGCGCGAGGAACTGGATGGGTACACCGATACATTCACACGGTGGGATCTGTCACTCAAGTACGATCTCCTCAAGAATCTCAGTGTGTTCGCAAATCTCAACAACTTCACCAACGCGCCGGATCAATCGTTCATGCAGACCGCCCGGTATGCGACCGGGAGGGAGTATTACGGATGGACAGCAGATCTCGGCGTGACGGTGAAATTCTAACACGACGCAACATGCAATACCCTTACCCACAGGAGGACCAATGCAGAGATCTATGATCGGTATCGTTGTCCTGTTCATGGTGCTGACGGGGGCTGTCCAGAGCGGGAGTGCACAATGGGACTATCTGGATGTGCCGCAGGGCTTTGAGACACTGAATCTCGCGATCGAGGGTGACACGACCGCCGCCGGCGAGGCGAAATCGTTGAACCGGGTGTACCGCCTCGAACGGGGTGGCATGTACCTGCTGAACGGCCACGTGGCCAACATCAAGGGCGCTCCGCTCCGTATCTGGGCCGCCGACGGCGCCGGGCCGAAACCGCTCATCATCACGGCGGTCAACCAGAGCGGGGCTAACGATGATGTGGCGTACCTGGAAGGCGACGGGCACTTCAAGAACCTGTACATCTCCGGGATCGACAACATCGGGATCCAGGATCGTTATACGATGGCGGTGTACGACACGGGTGCGCGCGTGGTGTGGGAAGGCGTCCACATCGACCACTCCCGGCAGTCGCACATCCGTGTCTATGGTGTCAACACGCGTCTCTTCTTTTACGACTGCGAATTCAGGAATTCCATCGATCTGGCGACGCCCAGCAACGGGCGGTTCTTCGACGGCCGTGGCCTGGCGATCGATACGATCATGTATCAGAACTGCACGATCTATTTGAACTCGCAACGAATGTTCCGGACCGACGGCGCAGTGGTGAATACGATCATCATGGACCACAACACGTTCTATCAGAATGCGTACGGTGCCTTTACGACCTCCGGCGCGAAGCAGGCCGGTCCGCTGGAGATCCGTCGCGGGGTGAACGTCCGCATCACCAACAATATCTTCCAGGACCTCTGCACGGAGGCCATGCGCCATCCCAAATCGCTGGATCCGCCGGACCGCCTCCCGATCATTGCGGTGGATTCGCTGGGATCGCCCTCCATCACCGAAGCATCACGCAATTGGGTCGTCCGCAACAACGCGTACGGATGGGCGCCCGCATTCAAGACCTTCTGGGCCGGTTGGGGTATCGATACGCTCGTGAAGGCGCCGGCGTTCATCAGCCCGTATGGCGACAGCGTCTTCTTCAAGGTGAAGCCGAACTTCGCCCAGTCAGGGAACTTCGAGGAACTCATCCAGTTCGCCGATGCGCCGTCGTCCGATTCACTCCTGAAGTACGTCCGGTATCGCTTCACCAGCAACTTCACGAATAGCGGCAATCCGGATCCCCGGGCGGACCGGAATGGCGTGGGTGACCTGACCACGAAGCCGGAGACGTTCGGTCTTGAATCCAATCCCTTCAACTTTGACTACCCTACCACCCAGCAAGCCTACACGGCAGGTGATGGCGGGTTCCCGGTGGGCGACCTGAATTGGTTCCCGTCGAGAAAGGCAGCATGGCAGTTGGTGAATGCCGTGGAAGATCCGCTCGGATCGATCGTGACGGAGTACCGGCTCGACCAGAACTACCCGAACCCGTTCAACCCTGCGACCCATATCGCGTTCGCCCTCCCGCATGCGGCGCGCGTCACCCTGACGATCTACAACGCTATCGGTCAGGAGATCGCCCGCCTCATCAATAACGAGGAGCGTTCGGCGGGCCAGCACATCGCCATCTGGAGCGGGAAGGATGCCTCGAGTGTGGGCGTGCCGACAGGCGTGTATTTCTATCGCCTGCAGACACCGCAGACGCAGATAACGAAAAAGATGGTCCTGGTGAAGTAGCAGGAAACGGAGTCCATGCAATGAAACGTCTCATCGCAGTACTGATGCTGATGACGGTTGCCCTTCCTGTGCCCGGAAGGGCACAGGAGGAGGCCACGCCTTCCTTCACGATCTATGGCAGCGCGCTTCTTCCCGCCGGTACGTACAAGGCGTCCCTCGGTTCCAATCCCGGGATCACCCGACGCTTTGGCTTCGACATCGGCGAAGACGCCGGGCTTGCAGCGGTCGGCGGAGGAGTGGGATGTGATCTCCGGATCCCCGTGCTGACCCGCGGCCTCGATTGGGTGGTCAGCCTCCAGGGGCTCGTGAACGGTGTTCGGACCGGGGATGCATTGGATCTCTTCCGCGAAGAATTGCACGATACGGTTGCGGTCGGGATGTCGACAGGAGCGTGGATCCATGTGCCGCTGTTCACGGGCCTGGCCTATGGCATCGACCTCGGAGATGGTCTGCAACTGGATTTGACCGCGCAGGGAGGGATCCATGTGACACGCCAGGCGCCGCGGACCGTGATGGTCCATGGTACTGTCGTGGAGGAGACGTCGTTCCAGTTCATGCCCGACTTCGGGTATCAGGTGGGCGCCGGCTTTTCCTTTGCCGGAGGATATCAGATCCTCCTGCGCTACGTCGACCTCGGCACGCCACGCTACGAGGGGACGCAGGTGCTGAATGAGAAGTACTTCACGACGATCCCGCGCAAGGAGAACGCTATCAACGGCGATCCACGCCGTGTGTCGATGTTCCTCATCGCCCTGGGGTATACGCTGTGAAGCACCGGTCCATCCCCCGTGCCGGCCGGCTGACGTGCGCGGCACTCGCCCTGTGCGTGCTGAGCACCGGTCCGGCACGAGGTGCTGATAGCACACGTGCCGCCTATCTCTCCAACCGCGGCGGTGTGGCGCGCACCTTCGATGTCATCCTGCATGACTTTCGGTCGGATGGGGAGGTGAACCTCACCGCAGGCACAGGGATCGCAGGCGTCGCCAGTATCAGCTCACCCCGCCTGCTCGCGACCCGCAACAGTGTCGTGTGCATCGCATCGGGAGGGAAGGACCTCGTCGAAGTGTCGTGCGCGGGGGGTGCCCCGAGGTTCCTGGCGCGGGGCCTTGCGATCACCGGAAGTCTCGCCATCGCCCCGGATGAGAAGGCGGTCGCATTCGCCTGCACGATCGATGGGAGAAGCCAGATATGCGAAGTGGACCTTACCGGCGGCGTGAGCCGGAATCTCTCCGCCAATGCCTGGAATGATAGTGAGATGGCGTACGCACCCGATGGCCGGTCGCTTGCGTTTGTTACGGACCGTGATGGCTCACGGTCGGTCGCGATCATGCAACGCGACGGCCTCGGGCAGCGGGTCTTGACCAATGATCTGGGCGACGACCGGTTCCCGTGTTTCGCGCCCGCCGGTGACAGGATCGTGTTTGCCTCTTCCCGAAGTGCGCTCGGGGAGGGAGCGTTCGATCTGTATAGCATCGAAACCGGCGGGCGCGCTTTTTCATTGTTGTTCCAGAATGGAAGCTACAACGCGCATCCCGTGTTTTCACCTGATGGGACGCACCTGGCCTTTCTCTCGACGAACCTGACCAAGAAACTCGGTCATATCGTTCTCATGGATGTTCCCTCCGGACGGGTCAGGACCATCACGGACTCCCTTGCCTACCTCAAGGGGCCTCCGGCATTCAATGCCAATGGTCGGTACCTTGTGTTCGACCACAACACCATCCGCGACTGCGAGATCATGCTCGTTGATATGCTCTCCGGTGACCTGCGGAACATCTCCAATACCGGGAGCTGGGATTGCGGCCCGTCGTTCTAAGTGTTCCTTCGTGCACTCCGTGGACCGGAAGGCGGCCTGGCGCGAGCTCCGGATCCTGCCGGGTTCTGGCCGCCGCGATCCTCCTCGCTCTGGCCTCAGGGTCCGCCGGTTTCGCCGGTGATGTCCGCGTCACGCATGACGCACACGGCCTGATCATCGGCACGTCCGCGATGACGCGTACACTCACGTTCACACCTGGTGTCCCATCGGCGGTCATCCCTTCGTCGTACCGGGTCACAGGTGGAGACGAGATGTTCGGAACGAACACCCCGTGGTTCTCCATCCGCCTCGGCGCGGCCCTCTGGACGAACCGTGACCCGGTCTGGATGTTTGCGGGTGATAGCTCACGCTCGTTGCGGAACGGTGGGACGGAGACCCGCCTGCGGTTCATCGGTACCGCGGCCGCGCGTGATCTGCAATGGGACGTCACGATCCAGTCATTCCCGCAGTCGACGCTGAGCCGTGAACGTATCCTCTTCCGTGCGCGTGCGGGTGCACGCATCGCGATCGGCGCGGCGCCCGGAGAACCTCTCCTTGTGTTTCCCGCGTATCGCTTCAGGCGCGGGGCCTCCGGCTGCGTGCGCGATCGTGTCGTGTCGCTTGCGGTGTGGGGGAATGAACTGGCGACGCTGGACCCGGAGGCCTCCTTCGATGATCGCTCCCTTGAATCGGGTACCCGGATAGGGAAGAACCTCGCGCAGAACTATATGTATCATCCTGCCGCAACCGCGGCCGTGGCCGGTCCCGGTGATGAGATCGCAGGTGCCGGACCGGTCCTCCTGGTTGACACGCTTGCGGACGGCCGCGGACTGTTCTTCGCCTATGAACATGGTGCACCCGACCGGGATCCAGAACAGGAGTACATTCATATCCGCCGCATCCATCGGGAGGACGAGGTCGAGATTTCGACCGTCTATCGTGCCGGATTGTCCGGGAGCGGTGAGTACCTCGGAGGGGATCGATACCTTGCATCGGTGTGGAACGTCCTGGGCTGCTATGATGCCCGGGATGCCGGCGCCGGGCCTGCGCTGATGCGGGACTTCCTGCAGGACAAGATCACGGAGGCGCATCACTCCCGGACCCCGCACTTCTACTACAACACGTGGGGGATGCAGCGCGATGAGGAGCGGAAAGGGGCCGACGTTCGCAACGTCCTGACGCCCGAACGGGTCCTCCGGGAGATCGAGCTCGCGAAGCGGATGAATGTCGAACTCTTCGTCCTGGACGATGGGTGGCAGGAGAGGTTTGGCGACTGGACCCCCGATCACAAGCGTTATCCCTCCGGATTGACTTGGTATGTTGATGCGCTCAGGTCGCGTGGTATGATCCCCGGCATCTGGATCGCTCCGCTCGCAACCGATCCGGGAACCCCACTCGCCCGCGCCCATCCCGGGTGGCTGATCAGAGACGATCAGGAGAAGCCGATCGTGGGGCGGTGGGACAAGCACATCTTCTGCTTTGCGAGCGGCTACCGGGATGAGTTCATTGCGGCATGCAAGCGCCTGATCGATGGAGGGATCCGTTACTTCAAATGGGATGGGATCGATAAGCATCTTTGCTCGTCCCCCGGGCATGGCCACGGCTCCTTGCGTCAGAGTGCGGATGAGCGCCGGGCGATGCAAGGCTACGCGCTGCCTCTCCTCATTGCAGATGCCATGAGGCAATTGCGTGAGTACTGCCCGGAGGTTGTTGTGGAGATGGATGTGACCGAGCCCGGCCGCAGTGTGGGACTTGCGGTGTTGAGTGAAGGAAAGTATTTCTGGATGAACAACGGCGCCGGCGCGTACGGCGATCACACCACGAGGCGTGGCAAGAGTACCCGCTTCATCCCTTCGCTCTACCATTCCTACATTCCCGCCTCATTGCAGACGTACGCCTGCTACCCGCACCATGACCCGGTGCACGCTGCCCAGCGATACAATGTGAACTCGGCGCTGATCGCCGGTTGGGGATTCTGGGGCAATCTTACGACCCTCACTGCCGGGGACATCGAACGGATAGGGGAGGTTGTGGCGCTCGCGCGACAGACTCTTCCCTCTGTCGCTGCACGGACCCCGGAGGTGTCGGGCGACGTCGGAGGGTCGCCGGAGATCTATGTGATGGTGGATGACCGTTCTGCAACGGGCCAGATCATCGGGTTCAGCGGGACGGCGCTGGAGCATCGTTTTGCGAGGGCAGGTGTGCGGACCGACAGCGTGCTCGCCATTCTCAGGAACGCGTACGAGATCCATGATGATTCGGTCATCATCCCATTCGTATTCCCCATGCCCGAGTCATCACGTGAAGCCTTCCTCGTGCCGAATCACGGTGCCGGGATCACGATCCTCTCATCCACATCCTGGCTGCGCACTGCCCGTCTCGCCGGTCCTGATACCCTTCAATTCACCCCGGGGGCTCCCGGCAGACACGTGATCGGATGGGGAAGCCGGCGTGGGGTTCCTCTGGTCGTTGCGGGTCCGGAGGTAAGAACCCGCATCACGAAGACGCCCGGGGCCGATGGTGCGGGCGAAGTGTATCTTGTCGAGATCGAGAGCACGCAGCCGGGGAGCATGATCGTCGTCACGCGCCGGAAGTGAAGCCCGGCGTGCGACGGAACTGCACATTTCCGGCGCCGGCAGGACTGCCGTCTTCCGTCTGACTGTCCCGGGCAACTCACCATAAAGCTAACACTGGAGTACTCATGTACGCAGCACGCGGGCGACGGCTTTTCCTGACCGTATCGATGATCACTGTGCTGATCGGTGGCCCGGTCAGGTCGCAGACCGACGGCAGCATCTCATTCAAGAATGCGACCATTCTCACCCCCGATGTGCGGGTGAACGCCGGGCTGGCGAGCGGGTCGATCGCGCCAGCGTCGGTGGTCGATGTACGTGTGACCGATGAAGGCCTGGTCGTCAATCCGGTGCTCCGCCCGGGGTGGACCTGGGTTGCGGCGAAAGGGATCACGGTCAACGGCGCACCCCTCTCCTTCGTGTTCGCCGATGGACGGCTCTACTCCGACGTCATGCTGAAGACGTTGCACCGCCGCATGAAGTTCGCGAAGGACGTATCGGAGCACATCGCGGGCAACGGGCTCACCTGGGCATGGTACCGGGAGAACGTGATCGAGAGGGAACTCGTGATCTTCGGGTATCGTCAGGCCGGGGGGTCGGATTCGCTCTCGATCAGCGCGCGGGTCTTCGGTGTTGCGAAGGTGGTGCCTATCCGTTTCGAACGGTCCGGGCTTGGCTTTGCCGGCGTCCTCCGTATGGCGAGTGAATTCCGCCCATGGTTCATAGAGCCTGCCCATGGTTCGCCGCGGAGGACGACCCTCCTGAATGACGGATGGAAGTTCACAAAGGGGGATGTGCAGAACGGTGCAGCCCGGGGGACGTCCACGCGCGGATGGGAGCAGGTGACGATCCCGCATTGCTGGAATGCCACCGATCTGTTCGACGGGCGCAACGTGGACGATGGCTTCGAGGTGAACAACGGTTACTACCGCGGGCCGGGATGGTATCGAAAGGAGTTCACGCTCGAAGAAGCCCTGAAAGGGCAACAGGTGTGGGTCGGGTTCGAGGGCGCTTTCCAGAAGGCCGACGTCTGGCTGAACGGCCACCATCTCGGGACACACAAAGGCGGGTACACCGGGTTCTCCTTTGACGTTACGCCATACCTTGCTCAGGGCGGGATACCGAATCTCCTTGCTGTGCGCGTCGACAACGCGTTCGATCACGACCTCCCGCCGCACACAGCGGATTATGCCATGTACGGTGGGCTCTACCGCGATGTGTTGCTCACGGTCACAGGCCCACTGCGCATCAATGGTGTTCCGGCGCTCGTGCCAACGGCCGGGCCTGACGGGGGGGGGAGGCTGAAGGTGGATGCGTCGGTCAGCAATGCTGGACCGACGGATGAAGCTGTGGAGATCCGATGTGTTGTGGTCAATGGCGGGCACGAGATCGTCACATCGTTCGGCGAGCGGCTGGTGCTTGCCCCGCGGTCAGAGAGCCGCGTCCGGTTGGCCAGCGAAGATATTCGCTCTATAGACCTGTGGTCCCCGGAGCACCCGACCCTCTACACGGTCCACACCCAGGTACTTCGCGATGGACGCGTTCTCGATGATGTGACCGATCGGATCGGCTTCCGGTGGTTCTCGTTCGATCCTGATTCGGGATTCGCGCTCAATGGGCAGCCGCTCCGGCTCAAAGGGGTGAACCGTCACCAGGAGTTTCCCATGCTCGGCATCGCCCTTCCTGATTCGCTCCACGTGCGGGACATGGTGCTTATCAAAGGGCTGGGTGCGAACGTTGTGCGTCTGGCGCACTATCCGCAGGACCCTTCCGTCCTCGCCGCGTGCGACAGCCTCGGGTTGCTTGTGTGGGAGGAGATCCCGATCGTCAACTCGATCGGAGGGCCCTCGTTCGTGACGAACGCGATGACGATGATGCGGGAGATGATCGAGCGTGACCGGAACCGCCCATCGGTCATCCTCTGGGGCCTAGGGAATGAATGCTTGACGGACTATGCCGAGGCGGGAGCCGTGCGTCCGGTGACGGATCTGCTCCGGGCCCTGAATGCGCTGGCGAAGGAGATGGATCCCACGCGACTGACGGCACAGGCACACAACGACCTCCGTGACGACAGTGTGGCGGACATCACGGATGTGATAGGGAGGAACCGGTACTTCGGCTGGTATACGCCGCGGATGGAGGATCTCGCGCCGGCGCTCGACCGCGAGCACCGTGACCATCCGCGCCGTGTGCTGTTCATCAGTGAGTATGGAGCCGAATCGAAGAGGGGGTACCATGTCGGCCGGCCCGCGCTGTTCGACCATAGTGAAGAGTATCAGTTGAAGTACCATGAGCATTACTGGAAGGCGATCAGTTCGCGTCCGTTCGTCAGCGGGTCGACCGTGTGGACCGCTTTTGATTTTGCCTCGCCCTTCAAGATCGGGAACATCCCCCGTGTGAATCAGAAGGGGATCTGGGATGCCTGGAGGAAGCCGAAGGACCTGTATTACTTCTACAAGTCGCAGTGGACGAGCGACCCGATGGTGTATATCGTATCGCACACACGCACCGAGCTCGTCTCGGAGCCCGGGGTACCGGTTGAGCTCACCGTGTATAGCAACTGTGATGAAGTGGAGCTGATCATCAATGGCGCATCGGCCGGGAAACAGAAGAATTCCGGCGTCTTCCGGTGGATGATCCCTCTCCAGGAAGGGGTTAACACCCTTGAGGCTGCTGGGGTAGTAGGAAGTTTTGTCTGTAGGGATCATATGGCGTTGACGGTCCGCCGGAAATAGCATTCTCTGCTTGACAAAGCGTTTCAGATTTAGTAGATTAAGTATACCAAGTATGCCAACATACTTCTCCATGAGGTACTTCTTGGGTATGCAGTACTTGCTCCGGCAATACCCCTGGTTTTCAACATTCTGGAAGCAGTTATGAAGACTCGCTCGCTGCTGTTGGCCGTGTCCGTGCTCACCTGCTGCATGGGCCAGGGGGTCCTTCTCGCTCAGTCCAATTGCGTCCTGTCCGGAAGGATACTGGATGCAACTGACAATTCTGCGCTGGTGGGAGCTCTCGTCATCCTCAAAGGGACGACCATAGGAACGGTGACGGACATCGAAGGGCGGTACACGCTCGCGTCTCTGCCTGCCGGGCGCTCGACGATCTTCTTCCGGTATCTCGGATACGGCTCGGATAGCACTACCGTTGACCTCCGCCCGGGAGTCACGGGCCGCGCCGATGCGTCCCTGGCTCCCGAAGCACTCCAGGGCCAGGAAGTCGTCGTCACAGCGCAGTTGCGAGGGCAGCGTGCTGCCATCAATCAGCAGCTCACCTCCAGCCGGATCGTGAACGTCGTGTCGAAGGACCGGATCCAGGAACTTCCGGACAACAACGCCGCGGAGTCCATTTCGCGGCTTCCCGGCATTTCGATCGAGCGTGATGCGGGGGAAGGGAGCAAGGTCGTGATCCGTGGCCTCGCCCCCGCGTACAACGCGATCACGGTGAATGGTCAGAAGATCCCGGCAACGGATCCGCAGAACCGTTCTGTGGACCTGAGTATGATCTCCTCGGACATCCTTGCGGGGATCGAAGTCGTGAAGGCGCTCACGCCCGATCAGGATGCCGATGCGGTTGGCGGGACGGTGAACTTCGCCCTGAAGAAGGCCGATGAAGGATTCTCTTCCGATGTCCGGGTCCTGGGTGGCTATAACAAGCTGAACAACGACTGGGCAAATTTCCGTGGGAGCGTGACGGTTTCTGACCGCTTCCTCGATACCCGCCTGGGAGTGATCGCGTCGGGCAACTGGCAGAGGGCCAACCGCGGATCGGACAACCTCTCAGCCGACTACGGTGTCGTGGGCACACTTGCTTCCGGCGAACCCGATCTCCGTATCAGCAGTCTCAGCCTTGTCGATAAGGTCGAAACCCGGTACCGCTATGGTGGCAACCTCGTGCTCGACTATCAGATCCCTGACGGCGAGATCCTCTTCAATACCATGTACAGCCGCACCGAACGCGACGAGGTTCGCCGGCGGAAGGGGTATTCCCTGGGCAGTTCGCCGATCGTCCGTTATGTCCTGCGCAGCGGCGACATCAACACCGATCTGTTCACGAACTCCCTGTCTGGCAAGCACCAGATCGACCAGCTCAAAGTCTCGTGGCAGTTCTCGTCACTCATCTCCCGACAGAACACGCCCTTCTCGCACGAATCCGAATTCCGCGAACTCGCGGCATATGTGAACCAGACCGGCATCCGGAGCATCGATGATGCCATCGCGCAGGCACGCAACGATACCGCCAATACCATCTTCTACACGGACACCTACGGAAGCCAGGTGATCCGCGACCGTGACCTGACGGCGCAGATCGACCTCACGCTGCCGTTCACTGCCTGCGACCTGATCACCGGAGAGATCAAGTTCGGGGGAAAGTACCGTGACAAGGAACGATCGCTGGACGGCGACTTCCGTTACATCGAGGGAAAGGACTTTGAGCCGATCATGCAGTCCGACTCCGGCCGGACATGGCGCCCGGGGTCGGTGCTCTACCTTTATCCGAACATCGGCAACTTCAAGGACAACGGGTTCACGATCGACAACTTCCTGGAAGGCAGGTATCTCGTGGGCCCGGCCGGCCCGCTGTCCCGTGAACAGCTCGATGGTTTCAGGGACAGATATCAGTCCCTGTATAAGCCCGACTACGAGACCGACCTGAAGGACTATAACGCCGGCGAACGTATCGCTGCAGGCTACGTGATGACCACCATCAATCTTGGCCCGCGTATCATGTTCCTTCCCGGAGTGCGCTATGAACGCACGTCGACACATTATGTGAGCAAGCACAGCTCCGTGCTGAGCTACGATGAGAACGGGGACGAGATCGCGAGTCCGGGCGTCGATACGATCGGGACCCGTGTGGAGTCGGAATTCCTTCCCATGATCCATCTCCGGTATCGTGCCGCGGACTGGGCCGATGTCCGCCTGGCGTTCACCCGGACGCTCTCGCGTCCGAATTACCTCGACCTCGCCCCGTGGGAACGCGAAACGAGCGATGGCCTGGAACGGGGCGAACCCTTTCTGAACAACACGCGTGTCAGGAACTACGACCTCATCGTGTCCATGTACAGCGACTACGGCCTCCTCACCCTGGCGGGTTTCTACAAGTCCCTCGATGGTATCACCTACATCAGGAAATCCCGCGCTACGTCGATCCTCGGGGCCGGACAGGTGGACTACTACCATCCCGAGAACTCGCCCTATGAGACGAATGTGTACGGGATGGAAGTGGAGGTCCAATCGAATCTGAGTATGTTGCCGGAACCCTTCGACGGACTGCTCGTGAATTTCAACTACTCCCTGATGCGGTCGAAGACCTACTTCCCGTATCAGATCATCCGCACGTTCAAACGGCCGCCGAATCCCCAGACCTTCATCCAGTACGTCGACTCGACACGGGAATCGCGTATGCCGGGCCAGGCCGACCAGCTTGTGAATGCAACGCTCGGCTATGAGAAGAAAGGTCTCTCGGTACGGGTCTCGATGACGTACCAGGGGGATGCGCTCCAATTCGTCGGCGCAACGCCGCAGCAGGACGGTTACTCCAAGTCGTTCCTCCGCTGGGACGTTTCCATGCAGTATAAGTTCATGCCCGGCCTTGCGCTGCTGGCGAACATCAACAACATCAGCAGTCTCCCCGAAGGGTCGTATCTCGGCACCATCGGTTCCCCGATCCGCGAGGAGTACTTTGGCTGGACGATGGATCTTGGCATACGGATCGACCTCTGACCAGTTCACTGTTCCATTTCTTCCCGGAAAGGAAGGCTCAATGAAACATCTGCTCGCCTCTCTGTTCGTGGTGTGCGCCATCGCGCTGCTCGCATCGGACGTGTATGCTCAGGCCGAACGTGTGGTCCCGATCATGTCGGGTGATGGCGTGATCGAAGCCACGCTCGACGCGGACGCAACCAACCGTGCCGCGAACCCCAACACCGTGTACGAGCTTGAACGGAACGGGTACTACACCGTCAAGACCCCCATTGCCAATTCGGGATATCACCTCCGTCTCCGCGCCGCCGCGGGCGCAGGCAAACGTCCGATCATTCGTCCCTTTGCAGGGACCGCGCGGTGTTTCCTGCCGGCGGGCGACGTCACGCTCGAGGAATTGTATATCAATGCCGTTGACGCAGGTGGCACGCTGAAGCAGAACAGCCTCCGGACCGCCGGGGCCAACATCAAGATCACGATCACCGGGTGCCAGTTCGATCGCGACCTCCAGTCCGTTCTGCGCATCGAAAGCGCGAATACCAAGTGGTTCGTCACCCGGTCGGTCCTGTCCAACCTGGGCCTGATGGCCGACAACAACGGCCGTGCCTGGGACGACCGCGGGCAGAACGTGGATTCGGTGGTCATCGAGGACAACGTCATCTACAATCTGACCGGCCGGTTGATGCGCGATGGTGGTGGCATCCTGAACTACTTCCGCTTCAACCATAACACCGTCGTGAACATCTTTGACGATCTTCTCGCGATGGGTGAGGTGAAGACGGCGCACGTGATGAACAACCTCTTCATCAACACCTCCTTCATGGGAGACGATTCCGTCACCACGTGGGGTTCGCAGATCACCTGTCTTCGCCTCCGCGCCGACACGGTCGGCGGAACGCCGCAGGTGGTGCGCGTCCATCACAACAACTTCCTCATGACCCCGGGTATGCTTGCGGGATATACCGGTACCACGGGGCCACGTGGCCCGGTGACTCCGAACGGGATCTTTGACTCCCTCACCGCCTCGTTCATCCGCACCAACGGCGATAGCGCCTCCAATACGCGCTTTGCCGTCACATTGAACGCGGGTCCGCGCGACGAGGTCGGTCCGATGCAGGACTTCTGGAACAATGCCGTACCCATCGGGTCCAAGCGCAATCTGTACGCCGGTCCGGACAGCGGGCGCGGAAGCTGGGATTCGACGCAGGTGCCGTGGGATTTTCGGTACGCATCGTCAAGCCCGCTCTATACCGCGGGCACCGATGGAAAGCCGCTGGGCGCCGTGTTCCTCTACGGCATCACGGTCGATGTGCCACGCCCGGTCGAGGCGCCGCAGAGATTCGTGCTCGCGCAGAATTTCCCGAATCCGTTCAATCCTTCAACCTCCATCGAATATTCGCTGCCCGAGCGCATGGAGGTGTCGGTCCGTGTCTATTCGCTGCTCGGACAGGAAGTCGCCCTCCTGGCACATGGTACGCAGGAAGCAGGGCTGCACCGGGTCGAGTTCAATGCCGCCGGACTTCCCAGTGGCACGTACTTCTGCAGACTCAGTGGCGCGGCGGGAACGCAGATCCGCACGATGGTCCTGATCAAGTGATTGGTGGTTGTGCCACGCGGCGGGGGGGCGGGAGTCGCCCGAACCTCCCCGCGCGTGGGTCTCTTCTATCCAACGAGGTGATGTGTGCTCTACCCGATCATGAATTCCTTCCGCAGCACGATCGACCTCTCGGGGTTCTGGCGTTTCCGCACTGATCCCCGGGACGCCGGCGAACAGGAAGCGTGGTTCAACAGGTGCGAGACCGATCTGGAGATAGCTGTTCCGGGCAGCTGGAACGAGCAGCTCGAAGAGGCCGGACTGCTCCACTATGTCGGCGCGGCGTGGTATTTCAATGAGGTCCACCTGCCACGTGGCTTTTCCTCGCACCATCTCGAACTCCGCGTTGGTTCGGCGGACTACCACGCGACCGTGTGGGTGAATGGCATCCGGCTCGGTGAGAATTGCCTCGGATTCCTTCCGTTTTCATTCCCCCTGACCCATCAGGTCACGGAAGACCAGACCCTGCGGATCGCGATCCGGGTTGACAACAGGTTGAGCAATGAAACGATCCCCCAGGGGATAACGAGCTCGCAGTATGAACAAGAAGGGCGTATGCGGGAAGAGACCTTCCCCCCGGCGCGGTTCGACTTCTCACCGTTCGGCGGTATCCATCGGCCGGTCGTGATCGTCGCCACCCCCCACCAACGGTTGGAACGCATCGCGGTCGGTACCTCGATCGATGGGGACAAGGGGAACGTGGAACTCACGATCGGGACCACGGGTGCCAGGCAGGGGGTGGCCCACATCCGGATCGATGGGAACGGATCGTCGGTGAGTACCTCCACGGCCCTTGTGAACGGGAAGGGGTCTGTCAACCTGGTGCTTGAAGGGTGCCGGTTCTGGTCGCCGGAGGATCCGTTTCTGTACACCGTGACCGTGGCACTGGCTGACGGGGGAGAGGCCGTGGATGAATATACGCTCTCCGCCGGTGTCCGGGAGATCCGTGTCGACGGAAACCGCTTGCTCCTGAATGGCAAACCACTGTATCTTCAAGGGTTCGGCAAACACGAGGATGCATTCGCCGTCGGCAAAGGGCTCCACCTGCCGTTGCTGGTCAAGGACTTCCAGTTGATGAAATGGATAGGTGCCAACTCTTTCCGCACGTCGCACTACCCCTATGCTGAAGAGTGCATGGCGTACGCGGACCGGAAAGGCATCCTGGTGATCGATGAGGTGCCTGCGGTCTCCCTGGATTTCCGGTATGTGAACGGCGCGACCTACGAACATCACCGGGAATATGTTCGCCGGCTGATCGAACGCGACAATAACCATCCGTCTGTGATCATGTGGGCGCTTGGCAATGAACCCAATTTGGTGGGGGAGAACGGCTACGGCGATGGCCGCGGTAAGGCCTATTGGAAGAAGATCTTCACCGTAGCGCGCGAACTCGACCCTTCCCGCCCGATGATCGTCCCCAACTGTCTCCGCGCCGGGATCGACGACCCGGTCCTGGAACTCAGCGACATCGTCTGTATCAACAGGTATTACGGATGGTATGAGTTTCCGGGTCAGCTCGAACGTGCGATGGAGGTCCTCACTGCGGAGCTGGACCAGATCCATGAACGGTACAGGCGGCCGGTGATGATGACGGAATTCGGTGCGGATAGCATCCCCGGACTCCACTCGGTATCGGACCAGATGTTCACGGAAGAGTATCAGGAGAATCTGCTCGGCGCGTACATCGCTGTCCTCCGATCGAAGGACTACACGGTGGGCGAGCATGTATGGAATTTTGCGGACTTCCGCACACCCCAGAACCTCCGGCGGGTGATGCTCAACATGAAGGGGGTGTTCACCAGGACCCGCAGTCCGAAGATGGCGGCACATTCCCTGCGGAAGATCTGGACATCGTCCACCACGAAGAAGGATTGACCCGTGATGTGGGGACTCTCCATTGCCGACCTCGGTATCATCGCCGGGTATGTGATCCTCATCCTCTGGCTGGGGCTCCGTGCCCGTAAGGGGGTCACATCTTCCGGTGACTACTTCCTCGGCAACCGCCGCGCAACGAAGCTGAAGATGATCGCGAACGCCATCGGTGCCGGGACACACACCAACCAGGCCATCCTCGTTGCGGGTGCCACCTATGAGATCGGCCTTGCCGGTGTCTGGTACCAATGGTTCTTCCTGTTCGCGACCCCGTTCTTCTGGATCGTCGCACCCATCTACCGGCGGCTGCGGTATGTGACCCTCGGGGATTTCTTCCAGGAGCGGTATGGGTCAGGGACCGCCATCGCCTATACCATCATGGGCCTGTTGTTCTTCACGCTCAACCTCGGACTGATCATGAAGGGGACGGGAACGGCGATCGAGTCGATCACCGGTGGCCAGATCCCGACCGCAACGATCGTCATCGCGGTCACCATCTTCTTCCTGCTCTATTCCCTGATGGGTGGATTGGTCTCGGCCCTCTCCGTGAATCTTCTTCAGGGTGTGTTCGTCGTGATCCTGTCGTTCCTGATCATCCCGTTCGCGCTCCAGGCGGGAGGCGGCATGACCGCGATCAAGGCATCGCTTCCCGAGCACATGTTCTCGTTCGTTGCACCCACCGAAGTGACATTCATCTTCATCGTCATGGTGGTTCTCAACGGACTCGTCGGCGTCGTGGTTGAACCCCACCATATGGCCATCGGTGGTGCGGGCAAGACGGAGATGAACTGCCGTACCGGATGGACCTATGGGAATTTCGTGAAGCGCTTCGCGACGCTCGGTTGGGCCTTCATCGGAGTCTTCGCAGCATCGCTGTTCCCCGGCCTTGCAGGTGCCGACAGGGAGCAGGCGTTTGGGCTCGCCGTTGCCCGGTTGCTGCCATCCGGATTGATCGGACTCATGATCGCCGCGATGGTGGCGATGGTCCTCGGCGCATGCCACAACTTCATGGTCGGCGGGTCGGCGCTCTTCACGCGCAATCTGTACCGGCGGTTCGTGCCTTTCCGCTCCGACCGTCATGAGCTCCTGATCGGCCGGATCGCCGCCCTGGTCATCGTGGTCGGGGGCGTGACCATCGCGCTCACGCTGTCGAGCGTGCTCCAGGGCATCAAATTCCTCTGGCAGATCACGGCGTTCTTCGGGATCGCCTTCTGGGCCGGTGTCGTCTGGAAACGCGCGAACAGGTACGGGGTCATGGCAAGCGTCCTCCTCGCACTCGCCGCGGCGGTGGTGACCGGGCCATGGGTGCTCAACTGGCCCTATCACCTCCAGATTGCCACGTATTTGCCCGTCGGCTTCGTCGCGATGATCCTCGTGAGTGTACTGACGCCTCCGGAGCCGGCGGAGAAACTCCGCGCCTTCTATGCACTTCTCCATACACCCGTGGGCGAGGAGCAGCAGCTCAAGGACAAAGGCATCCCGATACTCCTCGAAGGCGAGGGGATCGCTGCCACGACATCAGAGAGCGGGTCGGGATCTCTGGAGGACCGCGGGCACAGTCTGCTCGTCGTCGACCTCCTGTCCCTGCCATCGTTGTTCTCACTCCGCCGGTACCGCGTGGATGTCGGCGGGTTCGCACTTGCGATCGTGTTCGTGGCCTGCATCATTGGCATCGGCCTCTGGGCCGCTCAGCTTGGTTGACATCACCGTATCGTAACGGGAACTGTTCATGAAGAACTCGATCTTCTGCCTCCTCCTTCTGCTCGTTGTTCTCAGCCCCGCGCTCCCGGCTGAACCACCAACGATGCGCGATGCGTGTCTCAGCACGATGATGGACCTCACCGGGGCGCTGCGGTCCCTCCAGGTGCGGGATGCCGCGGATCCGGCGTTCGGGGCCATCCGTTGTCCGTCCTGCGGGATCTACCACACACGTGGCGCCGAAGCCGTCTATCCATTCGCCGTTGCATTCCACACGACGGGCGATACCGCGTATGCCTCGGCCGCGATCAATGTTGCCGAGTGGCTATTCCAATGGCAGAAACCAGGTGGTGAGTGGGACGAGACACCCTGGACGTGGACGGGCACGACCGCTGACCAGTTGCTGATGCTCGGACAGGCGTATCCGATCCTGAAGCCGCGGCTCTCCGCCGTTCAGCAGGCCCGATGGGAACTGGTGATGAAGCGCGCCGCGGATTTCCTTGTGCGGATGATGGATCCGGGGTTCGCCAGCATCAATTACTGTCCGACATCCGCGGCCGCACTCATGGTGATCCATGGCCTGGTTCCCGATCCCGCGTACGTCCGCAAGGCCTACCGGCTCGCACATCAGGTGCTTGCGAAAATGGATGAGGATGGATTCATCCAGGGCGAAGCCGCGCGCGCGCACGGCGTGAAGTATGGCGTCGACCTCGGGTACGAGATGGATATGTCGCTCTGGGGTCTCGGGCTCTATGCCCGGCTGAACAAGGATGGTGTGGTGGAACAGGCCGTGCTCCGGTCCCTTGCGAAGAACCTTCCGTTCATCTATCCCAACGGCGCCATCGACGGGTCGTGGGGTGCCCGCTGCTACAAATGGACGACGTACGGCAGCAAGACCGCCGATGGCGTTCAGGTGCTTCTGTCGATGTATGGTGACCGCGACGCACGCTACCTCACCGCGGCCATGCGGAACCTTTCCTACCTCCGGACAATGATCTCGGATGGCATGATGGGGAATGGACCTCACTTCTGGCAATACTTTCGCACGCAGGTCTGCATCTATCCTACCTTCGCGCGCGCCAAGACACTTGCGATGGCCGCCATGATCGGCTTCCAGGGGCGCACGCCGTTGCCAGCGCTCCCGTCGGATCGTGGGAACTGGCTCCGGTACTATCCGACAGTGGATGTTGCCGTCGCGCGCTCACGGCATTTCATGATGACGGTATCGGGCTATGGCTATCGGGATCCGTCGCGGACCAACGACGGTCAGTACAACCAGCACCCGACCGGCGGCTCCGTGTGCAACCTCTGGGCCGAAGGTGCGGGCTTCCTTACGACATCGAGCCAGACACGGTACGTTCGGGGGGAGACCATCCATATGCCGGTGGCGAAAGATACCGCGATCTGCCTCACACCGCGGATCGAGTACCGTGATTCGCTCGGGTACTTCACGAATCTATATGAGTTCGAGGGGCGCCTGACGGCGCGAAGCACGCGGGATACCACGGCGGTGGTCACCACGACCGGGGAACTGAAGGATGAACTCTGGGCTCCCGGTGGGGTCGCGTTCTCGCTCACGAATGCTCTCTACGACAACGGGATCGTGAAGACCATCCGCCTCACATTCCACGACCGTACACCCACCGTGCGGATCGTCGAACCCATTGTCACGGATGACCGGACGCGCGTGACATTCGACGGGCCGCGCCGCGTGACCGTCCACACCCCCGCGCGTACGTTCGCGATCGATCTCCTCGACGGGGCCACGTCGTTCGCACCCGATCCGGTGTTCCCCTACTACTCCTATCCATTCCCGGCGATGCGCACGACGCCGGTCGTCATGGTCGTCGCTCCTCCGGACAACGGCGCGGTCGCCGTCATCCGCTACAGGATCTCGATCGCGGGGTCCACTTCGGGAGGGCTCAGATGAAGCGTCTCCGTTCGTCTGCCCGGGTGATGCATGTGCTTGCCTTCCTGTGCGGAGTGGCTGTCGCGCCTCCATCGGCTCGTGCCGGTGAGGACTCCCTCCGTGTGGAGATCATCACCGCCGTGCAGAGCTGTGCGACCCACGCGGCGACCGTTCTGCTCGATGACCGGGGGGAATCACGGTGTGAATACAACCTCCTCGAGGGACGGTGGCAGTCCTACGAACCCGCATGGCACACCGGACAGATCATCTACGGTCTGCTGGAGGCCTACGACCTCACGAACGATCCGACGTTTCTTGTGGCTGCCCGGAAGGCCGGCGCGTGGTGGATCTCGCTGCAGGTCAAGGACCATCCCACGTTGTCGGGCATGCTCAGGGCGATCCACGGTGCGGGGGTTGACTATATCATCTTTGCGACGGTATCCGATGGCACACCCGGCCTGTTCGAGCTCTCCCGCGTCACCGGCGACCGGCGCGCTCCATCCGTCGCACCCGACGCCGGGCGGTGGATGCTGAAGCATCTGTATCACCCGGGGGAACGGATCTTCTATGACGCCGTCGACCCCGTGACGGGAGAGGTGCAGAAACTCCGCAGTCCCTTCTGGAAAGAGAAGAGCGCACAGGTTCTCTCTGATGTCGCGCGCCCGAACAATGAGGGGTCACTGTTCCTGGATATGTTCCGGTTCACGGGGGATTCGACGTACCGGAGGGTCTTCGTCGACCTCTGCGAGAGTCTTGTAGAGAAGCAGGGGCCGGAAGGCCTCTGGATGGACTTCACGCCGAACAATAAGGCCACCGGGAGTTTTCATCCGCGGTTCAATCTCTGGTATGCGGAGTCGCTGATCAATGGATATGAAGAGACGGGGCGCCGGGAATTCCTCGACGCCGCCGTGCGGACCCTGCGGTACTACACACGGTACCAGCGGAAGGACGGCACGATCTTCTACGATAACAACGTGAACGGGACCAGCATCGAGAGTTCTCCTTCGGGATCCACCGTGGCCTTCGCGGGTCTGCTCTGGCTCCGCCTTCTGCAGCACGGGGTTGGTGAGGAATTCACACCGAACATCGAACGGTCCTTCCGGTGGATCATGCGGTCCCGCTTCTCCGTGCACCATCCCGATCCGAACCTCGCCGGCGGCGTATACAACCTTCGTGCGCGCGGCAAAAAGGACGGCATGTCCGTGGTGCAACGCGACCTGGGCACCTCCTTCGGACTGCGTTTCCTGGCAGCATACTACCGTCACATGTATCCCCACCAGTAGATCGGAAGCCCCGTGACCACAGCAGCTCAGCTTGCATCGCCACGCCGTCCCATTCGCGGCCTCCGATGGTGGATCGGTGGCATCCTCTTCGCTTCGACCGTCGTCAATTATATCGATCGGCAGACACTGTCCGCCCTGGCACCATTCCTCAAGCGTGACTATCACTGGACGAATGAGGATTACGCGATGATCGTGATCGCGTTCCGCGTGGCGTATGCCATCGGACAGACGGCCCTTGGCCGGCTGATGGACCGGCTCGGCACGAGGCTCGGGTTGACGATCACCGTTGCCTGGTATTCCGTTGTGGCCATGGCCACGTCCCTTGCGGGTGGGCTGCGGAGCTTCGCGTTCTTCCGCTTCCTCCTCGGTTTCGGGGAATCCGCGAACTGGCCGGCGGCGACCAAGGCCGTGGCAGAGTGGTTCCCCCGGAAAGAACGCGGATGGGCGGTGGCGCTCTTTGACAGCGGCTCATCCATCGGCGCCGCGATCGCGCCGGCACTTGTCCTGTGGCTCTATACCAGTTTCGGGGACTGGCGTCCGGCATTCATCATGACCGGCATGCTCGGGTTCTTCTGGATCCTGCTCTGGCGGAAATTCTATCACCCCCCCGAATCGCATCCGCGCATCAGCGATGAAGAGCGCCGCATGATCCTGGCCGACCGTGAGGAGCCAGGTGCGGGCAACGATGGACCACAGGAACGTCCGGGGATCCTCCACCTCCTTCGCATGCGGCAGACCTGGGGAGTGATCATCGCGCGCGCGTTCACCGATCCGGTCTGGTTCTTCATTGCTGATTGGTTCATGATCTACCTCGTCTCCAAGGGTTTCGATCCGGGGGCCACCCTCATCGCGTTCTGGATCCCGTTCGTAGCGGCGGACCTCGGCAACTTCGCGGGTGGTGGGTTCTCGAGCTGGCTCATCCGCCGCGGCTGGCCCGTCGGCCGGGCACGCAAAGCCGTCGTTCTGTTCGGGGCGGTCGGCATGACCATGCTCATTCCGACGATCGCCATGTCGGGCCTCTTTGCCATCGCCGGCCTTTTCGCGGTTTCGACATTCGCGTATGCGGCCTACAGCACCATGGCCCTGGTGTTGCCTTCAGACCTGTATGCAAGTTCATCCGTTGCCACCGTCAGTGGTTTGAGCGGCACCGCAGCAGGTATCCTCACCATCCTGTCGACCTTCATCGTGGGGTGGGTGTCCGACAGGTACTCGTTCGAACCTATCCTGATCGCCGCGAGTATCATCCCGGCGGTCGGCGCTGTCCTCACGTTCATTCTGGTCCGCAACACTCCATCGAGTGGCACGGGCGTACTCAAGAAGATCTAGGGAAGGGGGTTGATCATGGAGAAATTTCAGGTGGACCGTCTCGGTGTGATGGTGCTCGCGGATCGCGCAGCGCTCGGTAAGGCCGCGGCTCTCAAGGCCGCCGACATCATCCGGGAGGCGTTGAAGACCAGGGACCATCTCCGCGTGGTCTTCGCCGCGGCGCCCTCGCAGAACGAAATGCTTGCCTCGCTCGTTGCCGATACGCGGATCGACTGGCCGCGGATCGAAGCGTTCCATATGGATGAGTACCTTGGTTTGGGCACCGGTGCGCCGCAACTCTTCGGTTCGTATCTGTATTATCATATCTTCTCCCGGGTCCCCATGGCCCGTGTCCACTATCTGGACGGACAGGCAACCGATCATGCCTATGAATGCGCCCGGTATACGATGCTCCTCCAGCAGGCGCCGATCGATCTTGTCTGCATGGGCATCGGGGAGAATGGCCACATCGCCTTCAATGACCCTCCCGTGGCCGATTTCGAAGACTCGGCGTTCGTGAAGGTGGTGCGCCTCGATGAAGCCTGCCGCACACAGCAGGTCCACGATGGGTGTTTCCCCGGCCTGGAGCAGGTGCCCCG
Organism: Ignavibacteriota bacterium; assembly: GCA_016707525.1. NCBI lineage: Bacteria > Pseudomonadati > Ignavibacteriota > Ignavibacteriota bacterium. The sequence goes on along the minus strand of JADJHP010000004.1, from coordinate 41,653 downwards.
GCATGCCCTGACGCTCACCGTGCCCGCCCTGATGAGCGCGCATGCCCTCGTCGCTTCGGTCCCCGGCCCCGCCAAAGCGGCGGCCGTTCGCGACACCCTCGAGGGCCCGATCGCGACATCATGCCCGGCCTCGATCCTCCGCACACATCCATCGGCACACCTCTTCCTCGACCACGATTCGTCTGCGCTGTTGCACCTCCATGATCTCATGATGAAGGGCAGGGTGGCATGACCGGAAGAGTGATCACATACCTGACGTTCATCCTCCTGGCGTGGACGTCGACCGGGCTCGCGGCGGGTGCGTCGTATGACGTACGTGATTTCGGTGCACGCGGAGATGGTGTGACGAACGACAGGGCGGCGATCCAGCGGGCGGTAGATTCGTGCGGACGGACCGGAGGCACGGTGGCGTTCCCACCCGGGCGCTACCTCACAGGATCGATCGACCTCGTCAGCAACGTGGAACTCCGCCTGGAGCACGGGGCGGTAATCCTGGGGAGCACCAGGATCGACGACTACGTGGCCCACACCCCGGCGCAGGCTTCGTACAATGACCTCTTCCTCCGGTACAGCCTGTTCTATGCCGAAGGGAAGACGAATATTGCGATCAGCGGCAGCGGGACGATCGATGGTCAGGGAGGTGCATTCACGGTGACCACGCGCGCAAAGCCTGCGCGGTACATGAACCGCCCGTATGTCCTACGGTTCGTGGGGTGCAAAGATGTCACCGTCACCGGTGTCACCCTGCAGAACTCCGCCATGTGGATGCAGCACTACTTCGCCTGTGAAGGGGTCGTGATCCGCGGCATACGCGTGTGGAACCATGCGAACCAGAACAACGACATGATGGACATCGATGGTTGCCGGAATGTGATCATCGCTGATTGCATCGGCGACACCGAGGATGACGCTATCACCCTGAAGAGTACCTCGCCGCATGTCACCGAGAATGTGACCATCACGAACTGCGTCGTGAGCAGTCACTGCAACGCGATCAAGACCGGTACGGAATCCACCGGGGGCTTCCGGAATATCACCATCACGAACATCGTCGTGAAACCCTCGGCGAACACCAAAGCGATCGTGGGGCATCCGGCGGGCATCAGCGGGATCACGCTTGCTACGGTGGATGGCGGGGTCCTTGAGCGTGTGTCTGTGAGCGATTGTGTCATCGATGGGCCGAAGGTGCCGATCTTCATCCGCCTCGGAGCCCGGGGGCGGAAGTATGCCGCCGACGCCCCCGCCCCGGGTGTGGGGACGGTGCGCGATATCGTGGTGCGCAATATCACCGCCACCGCCGGTGGGCCGATAGGCTGTTCGGTCAGCGGCATTCCCGGCCACCGTGTGACATCGGTTCACCTCAGCAACATCGTGATCGGATTCCCCGGTGGCGGGACTCTCGCCGATGCGAAGCGGATGCCGGAGGAGGCCGTTGATCAATATCCGGAAGGGACGCATTGGGGTGCACTTCCCGCCTACGGGCTGTATATCCGCCATGCGGAGGAGGTGGTGGTGGACAACGTCGTCTTCACCCGGCAAGGGTCCGATGCACGCCCCGCGCTTGTCGTTGCGGATGCCTCGAATATCACCGTCGGCCGCTTTCGGGCGCAGGGCGATCCCACCGCAGCGTCGCTGATCCGCTGTCAGAGCGCCTCCGATGTCCTGATCCAGGGGTCATCGGCCACATCCGATGTCCCCGTGTTCCTCGAAGCGGATGAGCGCTGCGATCGGATACTCCTCCTCGCCAACGATCTCCGGCGTGCCGCCCGGCCCGTCCATCCCACCGGTTGTTCGTCCGTCCGTCTGGAAGGGAATGCGAGTCATGATGGTAAGTGACCGATGAGACATTCTTCCCTCCTTCTCCTCGCCTGCATCAGCGTGTGTGCGATCCAGGCGGCGCAGCCTGCTTCCCTCCGTCCGTTCCGATGGGATATGGGTCCCGTGGCAGTGCCTCCCGAGCGCCATGCTGTGCGCATCGACGGGGCGTCCGGGTACGCACCTGCACGCGGGTATGGTTTCATCACATCCGGCCTCGCAACCTACCGGAATGACCGTCTCGCCGCACTCGGCATAGGCGGGATCGCCGACGGCGTGAAGAAGGATGGCCCCATCGCGTTCCGCATCGATGCGCCACCGGGGCGGTACATCCTGGAAGTGCTCATGGATGCCGGGCGCTTCACCACCTGGAAGGGGAGTATCACGGTGAACGGCGTGGGTGTCGCCGGTCCGCTCATGTGCTTCGGTACCAACACGGAGGGCGAGATGCCTCCTCCGTTCTGGGGCGTGATGATACCCATCACGAACCGGGAGACATCCCTGGTGGTCGAGGTGCGCGCCGAAGGCCAACCCAGCACGATCGCCGGGATCGGCTGTTACCCCGAGGCACACTTGCCGGTGAACTACGCACACGGCGTCGCTGCTGCCGTCCGTCCGCTCCACATCCCGAACAGTGAACTCGTGCTCCGCCTCATCAACAGCGGGAAAACCGCAGAGGCCGGGAGGGTCATAGGATCGTTGCCGGACGCTTTTGCCCATGAGAAGGCCGCGCTGCTCTTTGCTCTCGCGTCGCGGCCGGATGCGCAAGGGGCGATGGACCTGGTCGCTCGCGGGCGGGACCTGCTCGAGAATATCCTGGTCACCCAACCGGACCCGGCCGCTGCGCTGGGAGTGAGGCTTGCCGATCTTCTTCTCGATGGAAACCGTCTCGTGCGGGCCGGGGGATGGCAATGGGCGCGGGAGGCATACGGCGACCATGGGATCTTCGACCTGAACAATGTTGGCGGGATGTGCTTCACGGAAGTTGCCGCGGTCCCCGATCATCCTCTTCTGCCCGCGGCGTTGTGGCTCTGTGCGAAGACCGCCTACTGGCTCTGGGTGGAACAGCATGATTCTCCGATGATCCAGCTCGCCGACAGCACGTTCGCGCGGCTCGAACGCTTGTTCCCGTCATATCCGTTGCTCGCGATGTATCAGGGCAAGACGCGCGTTGATACGGACCGCGTGCCCACGCCCGATGGGGTGCCGCGCTGGGCGTTCTTGCAGAAGGATCTGACCGGCATCACGCTTGACATTCTCCACTATTGGGTCACGCAACGCCAGTCCGGGAACGGCGAGTTCGGTGGCAAGTACGACGATGATGTCGAGATGCTGCGATGGTGGCCGTTCGCGCGCCTTGCCTTCGATGACTCCCTCGCGTTGGTCGGGATGAAACGGCTCGTGGACGGCATCTGGCACAGCGGTTGGATCGAGAAAGGGTTCTCGAAAAAGGTCCGCGATGTGGAGCATTCTTCCGAGCCGGTCGCCGACACCCAACCCATGATGATCGGGTTCGACTATGGCAACCCGATATACATCGAACGATGCATGGAGAGCGTGAAAGGGCTCCGCGACCTCTGGACGGGGATCAACGCGCGCGGGCACCGGCATTTCCGGTCGAGCTGGTACTCCGCGACGCGGGTGGACTCGACCCCGCCGAAGGACTGCGACCTCGCGATGAACACCCGCACGGTGAAGGCCGCACAATGGCTCGCCTGGTACAACCGCCACCCGTTCGTGATGCAGTTCCTGAAGGAATGGGGCGATGCGTGGCTGGAGGATTGCCTGCGCACCGACAAAGGGAAGCCCGCGGGTATCGTTCCGGCCGCGATCCGCTTTCGTGATGATGCCATCGGCGGGAACGCGGACAACTGGCACCATCCGGGCATGTTCTGGAACTACTACGATTATAATGGTGGCACCGCGATCCTGCAGCAGCTTCTGCTGAATGCCATGGTGTTCGACGATACGTCGTACCTCCGGCCCATCGAACTTTCTCTCGATCTGGTGCGGAAGTACGAGCATGTTGATCCGGCCACCGCCGATACCGGCTCTGCCGCATGGGCCGCAGGGATCCTCCGGCGGTCGGAAGGCTTCTGGGGCGTGATCGAACTCTGGCGGCTGACATTCGGGGACCCGCGGTATGATGATCTCATCCTCCGCCTCGGCTCACCGTACATCCGGTTCGCCCTGACGGGGGACAGGACCCACCTGACGACGGCCATGACCCGCACGATCAATACGATGCGCGAGAACCTGGACCTCTTGACGACGGAAGGGTATTTCACGGACCGTGTGGAGCTCCGGTCGATGCGGGGTGGCGACGACCAGACCGCATCATTCCTCGAAGCAATGCTCCTGGGTGGCTCACTGAACCGTGCAGCGTATCCATTCAACCGTGTCTCCTGGACCGGATTCGGGAAGGACTTTTCGGTGATCGTCGGGAGATCCACGGACACATCCGTCGTGGCTGTTGCCTTCAATCATGCAGACCGGCCGGCGCATGGATGGATGGTGCTTCAGGACCGTCCCGCGGGGACCTATCGTGTCAGGACAGGGATCGATCGGGACGGGGATCAACGCATCGATTCGATGCTTACATCGCAGGACATCCGGATCGATGACCGGCGTGTCCGGGCCGCGCTTGCACTCCCTTCACGAACCGAAATTGCCGTGAACGTGGATCGCATCGCAGCGAGCAGCGGATGGGCTCTCGCCGTGCCGCTTCCCGATCTCGCTGTGACCGGAGATGAGCTTCGCCTGCTGCGCGACGGAGATTCCGTCGTGACGGTTGAGCTTCCGGTGCACAATGTCGGCATTGTCCCTGCGGCTCCTTGCGGTGTTGTTCTGCTGTACGGCGAGGATGGGGAGGCGGGAACGGTCGTTACGGGTGCTCCGGTTCCGGCGATCGCGGCGCCCGTCGACCTCGAGCCGAAGATCCACATCGTCCGCTTCACCCTCCGCAATCCGCGGCCGGGATCCTACACGGTGCTGGTCGATCGTGAAGGCCGGGTGCAGGAGATCAATGAGGCGAACAATTCGGCCGTATTCAGGGTCGGGGACCCCGCATTCAGGGCCGCCATGCCCGACCCCATCAGGTACGGGCGCCGTGCTGCGGAGAAGGTGATCCGCGAGACCAGTTTTGCATTCGTGCAGCGGGAACGAAAGGCCGGAGGCCCCATCCCCGTGATCGATCTCGGGGCCATCGCAACGAACGGCAGAGGCGGCCGGCTGTATGCACGCGGATCGATCACTGCGGCGCAGGACACCAGCGTGCATCTCAGTGTCAGTCATAGCGGGCCGCTCAGCCTCTCTGTCAATGGCCGGCTGTGCTACGATTCTGCCGGAGGTGGTGGTACGTACCGGGAATATGCGTACGACATGTACCGCTTCCCTGCCAGCGTGGGCGTGCGGCTGCAGAAGGGGAAGAATGTGGTGGTCGTTGCCAGCCCGGATGGTGACACGCTTGCTCATGCGGCGGTGTCCATCCTTGATACGGCCGGCCGGATCGCTCCTGGATTCACATTCGATGCTCTCACGCCGGAAGTTCCCGGCACGCGTTGGGAGTTCGCGAAGTTGCCGACGGCAGGGGACAGTCAGGTACCTCCACCTGGGACCGGGTGGTTCGTCCCCCCCGTGCGCATCATCAGGAAGGATGTCATCCCTCCGCGGACATCGTTCACGTCCCATTCGTACTTTGAGTGGCACTATGCGAACGGACAGATGGCGCTCGGGATGCTCGCGCTGGCGGAACGCTCCGGCGATGCGGGATGCCGTCGGTGGGTGGACCAGTACTGCTCGACCACACTTGATACGTACGACGAATTCCACCGGCAGTACGATGTCCTCCAGGAACGCACGGGGTTTAACTACCGTCTCTTCCGTGGCGCGATGCTTGATGACACCGCCGCGCCTGCACTGCCGTTCGTGGAACAACTCCTGCACGGAGCGTTTCCGGGAGGCCGACCGGTTGTCGACAGCGTCGCAGCGTTCGTTGCACGTGGTCAGTCCCGCCTCGCGGATGGCACTCTCTGCCGGCCCGAACCCGAGCCCGGCACTGTGTGGGCCGACGATATGTTCATGTCGGTGCCTTTCCTCCTCCGCTATTCCGCCCTCACCGGCGAAATGAAGTATGCCGATGATGCGGCAGCGCAGGTCGTGGGCATGTATCGAAAACTTCTGGATCCGTCCACCAAGCTTGCTGCGCATGCCTGGTTCGCAAAGGGAAGCATGCGGCCTGCGGTCCGGTGGGGACGGGCGAATGGGTGGATGATCTGGGCGGCATCCGAGGCGCTGCTCAGGCTTCCACACGGCCACCCGCGGTATCAGGAGATCCTCGCGTTGTACCGCGAGCACATGCAGGGACTCCTCCGTGTACAATCGGCCACCGGGCTCTGGCATCAGGTGCTCGATCATCCGGAGACCTACGAAGAGACCTCCTGCTCGGCGATGTTCGTCATCGGTCTGGCACGGGGCCTGAAAGGTGGCTGGCTCGACCCGGTCCACGCAGCCGCCGCATGGCGGGCATGGGATGGGGTCTGTACGAAGATCGATGCCGACGGAACGGTGCGCGGCATCTGTCAGGGGACCGGGGTTGGCGACGATCTGATGTTCTATGCGAAACGCAAGACGCCTCTGCACGATCCGCGGGGACTCGGCGCAGTGCTCACCGCCGCGGTGGAGATGCAGGACCTTCTGGATCATCAGCGCGGACGACCCCCGGTGAGAGGGCATCAATGAAAAGGAATAGGACAATGGTATGGCGGACGATGGTCGCCCTGCTTCTTGTGTCATCCTTGCACATGGCCGAAGCCGGGGGAAGAGTGGACCTGCGCAAGGAGTATGCCTCCACGTTGCTCGAGCTTTCGCGGGCACTCCTGGAGCGCCAGGTGATCGCGCCCCTGGACCCGGATGATGGAGCCATTCGCTGCGATCATTGTGATGTTCTGCACACGCGCGCGGCGGAGTCGGTCTTTCCCTTTCGCCCTCGCGTTCCATCTGTCGGGCGACAGCGCCTTTGCGAGGGCCGCAGTGCGCACGGGCAACTGGCTCATCCGGCAGCAGGAATCCAACGGCAGCTGGAAAGAGACTCCCGAGGAATGGACCGGGACGACGACCGATCAGATGCTCATGATGGTCCTTGCCTACGAAGAGATGCATGGCCTCCTTTCCGCGGCGGAAGACCGGGCATGGCTCGGCGCCATCGAACATGCCGCGGACTATCTTGCAGCGGTCATGAGTCCGGAGTTCGCGAGCATCAACTATGTCGCCACCACAACCGCCTCGCTCACTGCGGCCTCGCGCCTGATCCCGAAGGCACTCTATGCTGACCGTGCGCGGTTGCTCGCGCACCGGACCATTGCGAAGATGGATGAAGATGGCTTCATCAACGGTGAGGGTGGGCGTGGTGCTGCGGGCAAGAGCGGTGTGGATCTCGGGTATGACATGGAAATGTCCCTGTGGGGACTCGGATACTACGCGAAGTACACGGGGGACTCCACTATTGGAGCCGCCGTCCGCCACGCATTGCGCAACCATCTCTCCTTCATCTATCCCGACGGCTCCATGGATGGATCATGGGGGATCCGGTCGAATAAATGGACGATGTATGGCGGTGCGACATCGGATGGCTGTCAGGTGTTGTTCTCGCTCTATTCCCATGAAGAGCCGCGCTATGCAACGGCTGCATTCAAGAACCTCGAGTTCCTCCGCACGTGTATGCGGAATGGGATCGTCGGATATGGGCCGCAGCATGCGGAGGTCTTCACGGTTCCGCCATGCATTTATCCGACGTTCGCCAAAGCAAAGAACCTTGCCCTCGCGTATCGGCTGGAGACCGGCACGCATTCTCCCGGCACACCCCTCCCCACGCAACGGGCCGGGTGGATGAAGGTGCATCCAACACTGGATGTCGCGCAGGTCCGGACGAAGAACTTCATGGCGACCGTGACCGCCTATGGATATGAGGACCATGCGGCGCGCGCAAAAAGCAAGTATATGTACCGTCCGTCGGGCGGGGCGCAGTCCTACCTCTGGCTCGAAGGCCACGGTGCACTTCAGGCATCGAGCGTCACGGTCTACTCCCGCCCCGAACCGATGCATTTTCCTGAGGCCGCCGGCATTCGCTCCCTCACCCCCCGGATCGAATACACCGATTCGCTCGGTACGTTCACGAACCTGTTCGAATTCGACGGCCGCATGACGACCCGGCAGGAGGGGACGAAAGCAACGTCGTACGTCGTTGTCACACGAGGGGAGCTGAAGGACAAGAACTGGCTGTCCGGAGGCATCGGCTACCGGTTGGAGCACCGCTACGCCGACCGTGAGATCCTTACCTCCGTGCATCTGACCTACCATGACGCCCGTCGGACGGTGCACGTCATTGAGCCGTTCATCGACAGGGAGGGGATGACGTTCGAGCAGACAGGCCCCCGGGCCGTAAAGATCAAGGCGGGACGAAGGGTTCTGGAGTTCTCACTGGTGGAGGGTGAGGCGGAACTACGTTCCGGTGCAGGTCGCGAGCAGTACTGGGCACCGTATCCGGCGCTCCGGGCCTTCCCGATCGAGCTTCTTGTGCGCCCTGCCGGGGAGGAATTCGAACGCGAGATCACGTACCGCCTGCGCATCGTGGAGTAGGGGTTCATCAATCGGAAACGACAAGGAGAGAAGCATGAGGATGCTGAGAGGACTATGTTCATTGGCGGTCATCATCGCGGCGGCTGCCGCCGTCGCGCTGGCGGGAGCAGACGTTCCGCAGCGCGTGATCCTGAATCTGACGGCGACGCCTGCTACGAGCATGGCGGTCACCTGGCGGACACTGGAACATCATGATTCCGCTGCGGCGGAATTTACGGAGGCAACCCCCGGACCTGCATTCGCGAAGTCGGCGCGCAAGGTCGGGGCAGTCACCACGGCGCTTGCGGGAAAGAAGGATGTTGTGTACACGCAGTGCTCCGTCGTGTTGTCGGGCCTCGCCCCGCAGACCACCTATATCTACAGGGTCGGTCACGACAGCGTCTGGTCGGAATGGAACCAGTTCACGACGGCGGGTGCCGGTGCGGATCCATTCTCCTTCGTCTTCTTCGGCGATCCCCAGGATGATCTCCTGGAGCACGTGAGCCGGTCGTTCCGCGAAGCATTCCGCCGTGCCGGTGAAGCGAAGTTCTGGGTGTTCAGCGGTGATCTCACCACGGACCCGGAAGAGAAGCTCTGGGAGGAGTGGTTCGGGGCCGCGGGGTTCATTCCACGCGTGATGCCCATGATCATGGTGCCCGGGAATCATGACCATGCCTCCATCCGGAAGGCGAATGGCAAGAAAGAACGTACAAAGGAACTTCCCCTGTGGCGTCCACAGTTTACGCTGCCCGAGAACGGCGTTGCCGGACTCGAGGAGACGTCATATTTCATCGACTACCAGGGTGTACGATTCCTGATGTTGGACGGCAATGACAAACTGAAGGAACAGGCGGCGTGGGTGGACAGCGTGCTGGTGGACAATCCGAGCCGTTGGACGGTGGCAGTGTTCCATCAACCCTTCTATTCGTCGGGCCGGAACCGCGATGAGCGGGATACCCGGAATGCCTTCCAGGAGGTATTCGAGCGGCACGGCGTGGATCTGGCCCTGCAGGGCCACGACCATACGTATGCGCGGAGCAAGAAACTGTTCGGTGGTGTTCCCGTTGCCCCGGATGCGAAGGGCATTGTCTATGTCGTATCATCATGCGGTCCCAAGAATTACGTCCTCCAGCCGCTGTACAAGGACCTGATGGAGAAGATGGGAGAGAACCTGCAGTTGTTCCAGGTGATCACTGTGGATGGAGGGACGTTGAAGTACAAGGCGCTGACCGTGGACGGTGTGCTGTACGACAGCTTCGAGCTGCACAAGAAGTAGTTGCCACGCGACGGGGGCGGGTAAGGAGCAGGGGGCGAAGTGGTGATAGGATGGAAACGACGAAGGGCCGTCCCGCTATGCGGGACGGCCCTTCGTGCTTGTGATGCGGGTCGCTGCTGAGGTTACTTCATCAGCAGCATCTTGTGCATGACCTGGTTGCCGTCGGATTCGAGGCGGGCGAGGTAGAGGCCCGAGGCGAGTCCGATGCCATCGAACGATACTTCATACTGCATGCCTGTTGCGGCATCCTGATCGAAGAGTGTCGCCACCTGCTGTCCGAGAACGTTGTACACTGTCAGCCTTGCGCGGGCGGCCCGGGCCACGGTGAAGGAGATCTTCGTCGACGGATTGAAGGGGTTCGGGTAATTCCCGAGGAGCGCCAGTGTGGTCGGTTTCTCGAGCGTGGTCGGGGTGACGCTGGTGGCGGGTCCGACCGGCCAGGTGGTCTGCACCGTGATGCCTCCGACATACGCATGCGGCTTGGTTCCGCGCTGATAGATCCCGATCCTGCCGAGGTCCGTGTTGGTGTCCGTCGTGCCCAGGTTGGACGTTGCATCCGGTGCGGGTTCCACTGCGCCGACGACGGGGTTGACCCAAATCTGGGCGGTTGCCGTTGCAAGCTCGTAGCTCACCACGACCAGCTGTGTGACGGTCGTGTCGAGGTCCTTGGCGGTCACCCATCCGGCCACGGACGTGCTGCTGGCACGGATGCCGATGATGTACTTGCCCGTCGTGGGCGACAGGCGGAAGGTGACCACGCTGCGGCCTGCGGCTGTGGAGAAGGATGCATTGGTATAGAGGCCCAGGAGGTATTCGCCGCCGCTCGAGGTGCTGGAAGAGAGGTCGGCGATCGTAGGCAGATTCACCATGGCGGCATAGTACACTTTGCCCGTCTGGGGGGTGAACAGGCGTGAGGCGCGGTTGTTGCTGGTGTTCCCCGCGAGGTTCGGGCACCAGACCTTCTTGCCCTGGCCGGAGAGAGCGTAGCCGGCGTACGTGAGAGCGGTATCTTTGACAAGGAGCGGATCGTCGTGCTTGCTTGTGCTGCCATTGAGCCAGACTCCGCCGCTGACGTTGTTCGCCGCGACCGGGAAGTACGTGGAGGTCGTGTTCAGGGTTGCGGACACATCGCAGAGAGCACCGGAGGTGTAGGTGAAGGTCTCGGTGAGCGGGAGGGGCGAGATGTTGCTGACCGCATCCCAGCCGGCGCCGACGCGCAGCCCACTGATCCAGCCCGAGGGGCCTTCCGAACGCTGGTAGATCGTGAAATACTGAAGGGAGATGGCATCTGCTCCACCGGTGTTGATGCAGATGGCATCGGGTGTGGGTTCGGTGCCGGTGAGCGACGGGTTGATCCAGAGTTTCGTCGTCGTGCCCGCCACATCCGTGCAGACGACCATAAGGTAGGTTTGCAGGGTGTCCAGAAGCTTTGTCGAAAAGGTGGTAGCAACATCGTCGCGCTTATAGCTCACGCCCGCGACGTACTTGCCCGCGTTCGCACCGCCAACGGTGTCGGCCCGGTTGAAGACAAGGAGGCCGCGGATCCCGGAACTCGACGTGCTGCTGTTCACACAGGCGATCGTCGTTCCGTTCAGGTCCTGCTTGCTGATGTCGACGACGGTGCCGTTGTAGGGCGTGCCAAGCTGGAAGATCTCCTTCAGCCGGACGAGCATCGCGTAATAGACTTTGCCCGACTGCGCCACGAACTGGCGGCGTGCACTCTGGCGTGAGGAGTCGGAGGAGGGGAGATAGATCCTCCGGCCCATGCCGGAAAGCGCGTACCCGGTATAGGTCAGCGCGGCGGAATCCACGAGCACAGGAGCCTTGAAGGCCGATGTGGTGGCGGTGACCCAGGTGGGTGAACCGATGCTCTGGTTCGCCAGGGGAGCATACGGCGAGGTCAGATTCATCAGCGAGCAATCCACAAGTCCGCCCATCTTGCTGTAATCGAAGGTCTCGGAAAAGATGATCTGGGACTGGGCGGTACCGGCAACAAGAAAGAGTACTACGAGGAGAACGCTACCAAAGGTTCGCATGATACCTCCTGCGCTTGGTTGGTCGATTGATGGTGGGGATTGAGTTGTATGGTTATACCTAGTATACAAGGAATATCGCACAATCCGATTGAGAAGTCAAGTGCTAAATGGAATTCACTGTAAAGTGTTATAAATGAAGCTATTATGGTTCTCTCACGTAACCTCTGACGGGGGGGCGCCCGCCTGGCAACGCCCGCAACTGTCTGCATCTCCACTCTTCTATAGAGTGGCAAGCCCCGGGGCCCCCGATCCCATCAGGAACTGCTCCCGGCTGTCCTGATGCAGTTCCCATGGATCTTCACTACATTGATCATCCGGGGTCTCACAGTCCCATCACTTGTTCGGATCCCGGTCCGATCCCGCACCTCAACGGCTCAGGCAATGTCCGACCATCAAACCCTTCCGTGGCTCTTTGAACAGAGCACCCAGAGATTTGCATCCAATGCTTTCATGTGGGAAAAGCATGATGGCCGTTATGGATCTACCTCCTACGCCGCTGCACGTGACCGGGTGTATCGTTGCGCTGCAGGGTTCCTTGCTCTCGGGCTCCTGCAAGGCGACCGCGTTGCCCTGATCTCGGAAGGACGCAACGACTGGGTCATCGCCGAACTCGGCATCCTGTATGCCGGCGCCACCAACGTCCCGCTCTCCGTGAAGCTCGATGAACCTGCCGATCTCCGCTTTCGCCTCGCCCATGCAGGCTGCCGCATGGCAGTGGTTTCCGGCAATCATGCGCACAAGGTCCTCGCGCTGCGCCGGGAACTCCCGAACTCGAGACCATCATCTATTTCGATCCGCCGCCCACACTCGCCTCAGGCGAACTTGCGTTCGGTGAACTCGAGCGGATGGGCGAGCGGTATCTGCAGGGCCACCGGTCCGACGTCGAAGAGCGATGGCGTGCTGTGAAGGGGAGCGACATCGCGAACATCTGTTATACCTCCGGCACAGTCGCCGATCCCAAGGGCGTTCTCCTGTCGCATCGGAACTATACGGCGAACATCGCACAGGGGACCGCCCTCTACCCCTTGCCCGAACATTTTGTCACATTGCTGATCCTCCCCTGGGACCATGCCTTCGCGCACACCTGTGGCGTGTATGCGGTCGCGTCCACGGGTTCCAGCTTTGCGTCGGTCGAACCCGGGAAGACCCCGATGGAGACCCTCCGGAACATCCCGGTGAACATCAAGGAAGTGCGCCCGACCTTCCTGATGAGTGTCCCCGCCCTTGCGAAGAATTTCCGGAAGGGTATCGAATCAGGGATCCGCGCGAAGGGGCCGGTCGCGGAGGCTCTCTTCACCCTCGGGTTGAAGATCGCCTATGCATACCATGCGGATGGCTGGTCGCGCGGCAGAGGATGGCGGACCCTGCTCGCTCTCCCTGTCCGCCTCTTCGACCTGATCCTCTTCTCCAGGATCCGGGAGAATTTCGGCGGACGCATGTCGTATTTCATCGGCGGCGGCGCGCTGTTGGATGTGGAGCTCCAGCGATTCTATGCCGCGATCGGCATGCCCATGTATCAGGGATACGGCCTTACCGAAGCCTCGCCGGTGATCTCTTCCAATACCCCCGCGAAACACAAGTTCGGTTCATCCGGCCAGCTTGTCCCGGACATGGATCTGAAGATCTGCGATGACCAGGGGAACGCGCTCTCCACCGGACGGCAGGGTGAGATCGTCATCAGGGGTGAGAATGTGACCCCTGGCTACTGGAAGAACGAGAAGGCCACGGCATCGACGGTGCGTGATGGGTGGCTCTTCACGGGCGATCTGGGGTTCATGGATGACGATGGGTTTCTGCATGTGCTCGGCAGGGAGAAGAGCCTTCTCATCGGGCATGATGGCGAGAAATACAGCCCCGAAGGCATCGAGGAGACGATCGTGGACAACTCGCCCTACATCGATCACCTGATGCTGCACAACAGTCAATCGCCGTACACCGTGGGTCTTGTCGTCCTGAACACCGAACGGGTCCGGTACTGGATGAAGCTCCACCATCACGACCCCGCGAGCGATGCCGGTCGGGACGCGGTGCTGGGGTTGATCGGCCATGAGATCGAAGCGTATCGCCCCGGTGGAAAATACGGTGGAGAATTCCCCGAGCGGTGGCTCCCCGCCGCCATTGCGGTCCTTCCCGAACCCTTCACCGAGCAGAACCGGTTTTTGAACAGCACGATGAAGATGGTCCGGAGCCGGATCGTGCAGGCCTATGCGCCACGGATCGCCGGGCTGTATCAGGCGGAAGCGAAGAATATTCTCTCTCCGGAGAACCGGAAGGTCGTCGCCTCGCTCCTCACGGGGACGGGGGTATGATGGCGTCCTGCGTCCTGTGAGCGAGTGCGTTTCCGCTTGTGATTCCGTATCTTCTTAAAGGCCCGGGCGGGCCATCGTCCGTCCTGCACCGCCCCTCCACCCAGGATCACTACCGGGAGTCGCACATGAAGTACGTTGTCGCTCTGCTCTCCATGCTCCTTCTGAGCACCGCACTCAGCCAGGAACCCGATTCCATCAAAGAACGGCGCATGCGTTGGTTCGAGGATGCCAAGCTCGGCATCTTCATCCACTGGGGCATCTACGCCGTCAATGGCATCGATGAATCATGGTCCTTTTATAACGGCTATCTGACGTACGACGAGTATATGAAGCAGCTCAAGGGCTTCACGGCATCAAAGTACGACCCGGCCGCCTGGGCCCGCCTCATTAAAGAGAGCGGTGCACGGTACGCCGTGCTCACGAGCAAGCATCACGACGGCGTCGCGCTGTACGATACGCGGCAGAACGATCTGAGCGTGGTAAAGAAGACCCCCGCTGCCCGCGACCTTGTCACCCCGTTCTGCGCTGCTCTCCGGAAGGAAGATCTGAAGGTGGGGCTGTACTTCTCCCATCTCGACTGGTCGCACCCCGACTACCCGCATTTCACGCGGACGCAAAAGCGTTATGAGACCGACTCTGTCCGCTGGCAACGGTTCCTGACCTTCCAGCGGCGCCAGATCGAGGAAGTGGCGACGACGTTCCATCCCGATCTCCTCTGGTTCGACGGCGATTGGGATTACTCCGCCGAACAGTGGGATGCGAAGGCTATGCGCGCCCGCATCGCATCGTGGCTCCCCAATGTGATCGTCAACTCCCGCATCAATGGCTACGGCGATTACGCAACGCCCGAACAGGGTGTGCCCATCGCGACTCCGAAGAGCCGGTGGTGGGAACTCTGCATGACCATCAACGATTCGTGGGGGTATCAGGGGAACGATCGCAACTTCAAGACCCCGAACCAGATCATCCGCATCTTCGTTGACTGCATAGCGATGGGCGGGAACCTGCTCCTCGACATCGGTCCGAAGGAGGATGGAACGATCCCTCAGGAAGAAGTGCAAGTCCTGAAAGAGCTCGGCCGCTGGTCGAAGAAGCATGAGGACGCGGTGTATGGCACCGTTGCCGGGATCCCGAAAGAGTATTTCTACGGTCCGACCGCTCTCTCCAAAGACCGCACAACGCTCTATCTCTATGTTGACGGGAAGCCCAATGGGCCGCTCCTCATCAAAGGGTTGAAGAACAAGATCAACCGTGTCTGGGTCGTGGGGAACGGCACCAAGCTGAGCGCGAAGGTGATGATGAAGATGTACTGGAGCCAGATCCCCGGCCTCGTCTACATCGATGTCCCCGACCAGGTCCTCGATCCCCAGGTCACGGTGATCGCCGTTCTCCTCGATGGGCCCGTGGATCTTTTCCACGAACAGTGATCGTCTCCGAACGGCACGGATCGTTGCGGAAGGGGCCGGGTGCCCGGCTCCTTCCAGCGGTCATGTTCGTGTCGGCTCTGCTGTCCGGCCCCGCCGGCGCACACCACCCGCCTCCCGACACTCTGTTCGTCCTCCCGGCAGCATGGCCTACGTGACTATCTGACGAGCAGCATGCTCCTGGCCGACTGGAACGCGCCCGACTGCATCCGACAGAAGTACACACCGGATGAAAGGCGACTTCCATCGAACGGCACGGAGTGGATCCCGGCATCCAGCGTCCCGTTGAAGATCGTTGCAACCTCCTGGCCGAGCATGCTGTACGCGATGATGCGCACGGACGACCGGACCGGAAGCGAGAATCGGATCGTTGTGGATGGGTTAAAGGGATTGGGAAAGTTCTGCTCGAGAGTATACTGCAACGGAGTTGTCCTCTCACCGTCATTCACATCGAGGAGAACCTCTGACAATGCCCTCCGCCAGACGCCCTGGCCTTCGATCCCAGCATAGAGGTGCTGGCCATCTGAGGCAAGAGCATTGACCGTAGGGCCAAGCGTGAAACCGGTGCCGGCCGTGGACCACTTGATGGTGTCGCTCCGGGAAACCCAGACGCCATAGGCGGAACTACCCGCCACGACGGTCGAACCGCTCAGAAGCAGTGCGTACACGATATTCGGGTTGAGGCTCGTGTTTCGTGCGGACCAATTTGCCCCCTTGTCGGTGCTCATGAACACCCCGCCGTAGACCGTTCCAGCAAGAAGTTTTGAGCCGACCACACACAACGAACGCACATCCGCTGCGGTCATTCCCGTGCTGCGCACTGACCAGCTCGATCCGGCATCTGATGTCACGTAGACGCCCTGGCTGGTGGCCGCGAACAGGAGGGAATCCATGGAGACGAGTGCAAACACATACCCCGACGAGGGCAGGCCCGTGCTGCGGAGCGTCCATGTGGCCCCGGTATCGAGCGACAGGTACACCGTGCCTTTGTTTGTGCCGGCGTAGAGTTCCTTCCCCGTTGACCGAAGCAGAGGAAGGAGGATCCTGCTTCTCCTTGCATGCTTGTCATCCACGTTTTGCCTGAATCGGCCGAAACGCCGATCGAAGGGGCTGTCGCACCGAACACTCTTCCCCCGAATGATGCGAGCGCGTAGATGTAGTCCCCGGGGGATCCGGAGTTGGATTCGATCCAGGTTCCCCCTCCGTTCGTGGAACGGAATATCCCCAGTCCGAACGAACCACTGAGGATCGTTGTGCCGATCGTACAGACACTGCGTATACCTGAAGCATTGAGTCCTGTGACGGAGGGAGCCCAGTTACTCCCTCCGTCAAGGGAAGCGAACACGCCTCCGTGCTCTGTGCCCGCGAGCAATCGTGTGCCGAACTTTATGACGGCGCGGGCGTACCGGTGTTTCATGCCGGTGACGGAACTCGCCCAAAGTGATCCGTTGTTCGTGCTCACATAGACGCCTCCTCCATAGGTGCCTGCATAGAGTGCACCCGGCGTACCGGTGATGGTGAAGATACTGACGTACGAGATGCCGGAGAATGCAGCCTGCCAGGGTTGGCCCAGGGCCGATTGGCGAAAGATGCCATATCCCGTTCCCACGAACACGTCCGTGCCGCTGCTGTACAGACAATTCGCCTTCAGGTTCTTCAATCCGACAGTGTCAACCGTCCATGTACTCCCATGGTCGTGGGAATAGTAGACACCGCTGCCCGTCCCGGCGATGATGCTATCGCCGCGTGATCCCAGCGCATACACGATTCGGGAACCAAGCCCCGTGTTGGATGAATCCCACGTCGCGCCATTGTCGGTACTTCTGAACACTCCCAGCCCTGTTCCGGCAAACAAGGTTGTCTGGAGTGCTGCAAGTGCAAAGATGGACCTGTGCAGGTTGGCGCCGCTGGTCAGCTCCCATGTGGTGCCACCGTTCGTTGACCGGTACACCCCGAGGCTGGTTCCCACGTAGAGGGTCGAGCCGACGAGCATGAAGCACGTGGCATCCCGGTTGTTCAGTCCTTCGCGCGCCGGTGTCCATGTCGCTCCGCTGTCAGCTGACCGGTACACACCGGAGCTTGAGGTCCCGGCAAAGAGGATGCCGTCACGTTCGATGAATGCGTTCACAGTCCCCCCGTACGGTCCGGCGGTCGGAACCCACTGGGAGCGTACGGGTGAAGCCACGGTCAGTGGAGAGGAGACAGAGAGCCAGGGTGCATGAGCAGGGTCTTCATAGTGATCACCATGCAATGTGCAGGGAGTGTTCCGTGCGATCCGGCGCGCCGGGTCGGGGGGAGGCATCAGGCAGAATGTACGGCAGAGGGAGCTGCGCCATAGAACAGATTGACCATTTGTCGGGCGGAGGGATCCGATGCGCATGGTGCAGACCGCGACAGCCGGTGCTACCTGCGGGGAACGATATGGTCCTGGAGCGCGCGTGCCACCGCCTGCGACTTCGAATGAACGTGGAGCTTATCGTAGATATTCCGGAGATGGGCGCGCACGGTGTAGACGCTGATGAACAGGACGTCTGCGATCTGCTGATAGTCATCGCCTTCGACGAGGCGTTCGAGGACTGCGACCTCGCGGTTGGTGAGCTGATGGTCCACCTTCTCCGGTGGCCTGAACTCCGTGAACATGGTCAGGACGCGGCGGGCGATGTTGGGTGACATCGGCGTACCGCCGCCGAAGGCATTCTCCACTGCCTCGAGCAGGGTGGCGGGGAGTACAGGCTTCGTCACGTAACCGATCGCCCCCGCACAGAGCGCACGGAACACGTTGTCATCGTCCTGATGCACGGTGAGGACGATGATCTGGAACCGCGGATGTTTTTCACGAAGAAGGCGCGTGGCCTCGATGCCGGACATCCCCGGCAGGCTGATATCCATCAGCACGACGTCGGGGTCAATGGAGTCGGATGCGGCGAAGAACGCTTCGGCGCTGGCGAATTCCCCGGCCACCTGGAATCCGGAGGAGGATCGGAGGATCAGCGATGTCCCCATTCGGAAATCGAGGTTGTCTTCGATGATCGCTACACGGATCGGCATGGATGCCTCATGGATGGGCATGTGTACGCACTCTTTCCCTGGTGTTCAATAGGCCGATGTGACTATTTCTCGAGGTGAAGGAAGAAGACGATGCAGGTTCCGGTTGGCGGATGGGGTTCAATGGACATCGTTCCGCCAAGCGCTTGTGCCCGCATTCTCATGGTCGTGGAACCGCGGCCGCTTTCCGTGCTCTCTCCGGCCCATCCGCGCCCGTTATCCGTCACCGTCGCAAGGACCCCATCCCGATTCTTGCGGATAACGACCGCGAGCTCTGTTCCTCCGGAGTGTGTGATCGCATTGTTCATCGCTTCTTTCAGCATCATCCAGAGGTTCTTCCGCTGCTCCGGACTCAGGTCCATGTTCTGAAGATCGTCGTCGTCCTCGACCGTTATCGTGAGCCGCACACCGCGGGCCCTGCAGGCCGTGACCATCATGTCGCGTAGCCTGTTCATCAGGCTCGCAACGGTCTCCACTTTCGGATCGAGGGACCAGATGATCTCCCGCACGACCTCCGCCGACCCGGTTGCGAGCGCCGTGATCCTGTCCAGCAATGCGCCGGATTCCACCGTGCCATTCCGGATGAGCGCACCGAACATGGCGATACTGCTCAGGTTCGATGCGAGTTCGTCGTGAAGGTCCGATGCAAGGCGCATGCGCAACCTGGTCAGTTCACGCAGTTTCCGCACGCGCGCCCGGTAGAAGAGAAGCAGCACGGATGCGCATACCGCCAGGGATGCAAAGATGAACCACCACGCCCGCCAGAACGGCGGCAGGACCCTGAAGGCCACGCTTGCGGGGTGCACGCTGGCGGCTCCGTCGGGTCCTATGGCCCTCACGCGGAAGAGATAGTCACCCGGCGCGAGGCGCGCGAAACTGACCGTCCGCTGGTGAAGCGATATCTCCCGCCATGCATTCTCTGTGCTCATCGCGTATTGGTATCGGATGTTCGCCATTGCATACAGGGCGATGCTCGAAAAGTCAATGGCGAGGTCATGCTGGTCATCCTCCAGAGTCAGCAGCCCCACCGACCCTTCTCCCGGGTCACGTATGGGAATGGACTCTCCGCCGATGCGGATGCCGGTGATGAGGATCGACGGCGGGCCGTCAGGGACGATCTCATCCGGACGTTTGGATGACACTCCCCTGGAACGTTCCGGAACCACAGCACGCCCCCGGGATCCCTGTGTGCGGCAGTGACGAAGTCGCCGGCGAGGCCATCATCCATCGTGAAATGGCGGAACCGTCCCGGCCGGACATCCAGTCGGTCCACTCCGCGGACCGTTCCGGCCCAGAGTGGCCGGGATCTTCGGTCACGAGACAGCGCACGTTGTTGCTCGAAAGTCCATGCGCACGTGTACCGGACAACGGTGAGCGAGTCGCGTGAGGGGTCGTCGATGCGGAGGATCCCGTTCGTCGCTGTCGCGATCCACAACCGGTTGCCCCGTCCACAAGGATGTCCGTCACCATACCCGTGGGTATCCCATCCTGTGTCCCGAATGTTCTGAACACATGGTCCTTCCATCGAACGATCCCACCGGAGTACAGACCGATCCAGAGCGCTCCGGTGCTGTCCTCGGTGAACGCGCTGGGTGCGCGCCTTGCCGGGAGCCCCGGCGACCCGGCGAGGTCGTGGATGGTGGAAAGATCCGGATCCAGCGTGGCAATGCCGTCGTCCTGCGGATCACCCGTCCGGGTGCCGATCCAGTAGGTCCCGCGAGAGTCCTCATACAGGCGGAAGATCTGTGAACACGGCAATCCATCACGTTCTGTATAGATGCGCTCGGGAGGTCCGGTGCTGCGGCGCTTTCCATACCGGCACAACCCCTGCGATGTGAGGGCCCACCACCGTCCCTGCCTGTCATGGTAGGCGAGTTGCGATGCCCACATGGATGCGGCTCCCGGAGGGAACGCGCAGCCGGTCGGACCGCATGATCCTGCCCTTGAATCGTGCTGATCCACCAATCACGGGTGACGGCGCAGACGTACCGTCCCCCTCAGCGTGCGCGATGGTTGCCACGGCAAGATTCGCAACAGGCTCTCTGGGAGGAACGGAGACCAAGTGTCGGGAGGCAGGCACATCGCTCCCGTCGGAGATCCGATCCAGAGGCCACCCTGGCGGTCGAGGGTCAGCGAGTGGATCACATTGCTGCACAGGCCGTTCGATGTCGTGATCCCCGAGAACGTGCGGCCATCGAACCGGGAGGCCGTTTGGCAGTTCCGATCCACATCACCGGCGGGGATGGATGGAGGGCGTCACGTCATTGCTCGTGAGCCCGTCCGCAATGTCGAAACGCATTGCTGTTCCCGGTGTGTCCGCAAGCCACCATGGCGTTCATGCCGGTAGATGACCGCATCCGTCCCGGGCCGGCAGCGAAGAGCACCCGTGCTGTCGGGAACGAGGACGATCAGCCCCGCGAAGCGGTGGCCGATCCATATCCTGTCCGTGCCATCGATCGCCAGGTGGGCAGAATATCGCCGCCGCTCCTTTCATACAGGGTGTAATGCCGGATGGGCCTGCCGGGTTCTGCGACGTAGAGTCCGCGATTGGTAGCGACCCATAGTCGGCCGTGTCGGTCTTCCCGAGTCCAGAGACCCTTAACACCGGATGGGCAGGGCCGCGCGAGGTATCGAGCTGGATGACGGAGGGATTCCCATCGAGATCGCGGACGACATTGCCGGTGCCTCCACCCCAGAGGATGCCGGTAGGGCCCAGGGCGAGCGCTTGGACGTTCGGTTGGGGATTGGCATCGTGGATGAGAAATGGTGCGAACCGCGGGGCATGATCCGAAGCTCCTGATGCCTGGTTCGAGGCGATCAGGCCGCCGTTGGTGATCACGAACAGACGTCCGGAAGGGGCTTCCAGACTGAGCAGCGCCGTGCCGGATGATAGTCCGTCTTCGGCTCCGAACGTCACGAACTCGTAACCGTTGTATCTACTTAGCCCATCCCTCGTCGAAAACCAGAGAAATCCTGCCCGGTCCTGCATGACGTGCGCAACGAATGCGCTTCCCAGGCCATCAGAGGCTGTATAGGTCCGGATGGGCAGTCTTTCCGCGAAGGCAGCGTAGGACCACAGGGTCAGCATGGTGACCGCGATGAGTTGTGGTAGACCGGTGGATCGCATGGATCGAGTGTCCGTACTGCGGTGTGGGGGGTCCGCCCCTGCGTGCCATCCCGTCATCCCATGGGTGGAGTATACAACTTGGGGTTTGGATAGTCAATGCATTGATTTTGTCCGATTATTCCGTTTATTGCTCGCATATGCAGCGAGACTTCAAAAAGGCCGTTTCCTCCCTCAGCGAGATCTTCGCCTTTATAGATGAGCATGTCGCGGGCACCGGGATCTCGCCGGCCGGGGTGTATGCCATGTACTTCGTCGTCGAAGAACTCTTCACGAATATGGTGAAGTACGCGACGGCGTCTGCCGAGGACGTGACCATCGGTGTGACGATCGACGGCCCGCGACTGACGATCCAGCTGACCGATCACAACGTGGATCCTTTCGATCCGGCCAATGCCCCGAGGGTTGACCCCTCGACGCCGCTTCAGGAACGCAGGATCGGGGGACTCGGGATCCAGCTTGTGCAACAGATGGTCGACGACCTGAAGTACAGTTACGCCGACCGGTGCAGCACCATTACGATAACCAAGACCCTGGAGCCCTAGCATGTTCTCGATCACACCAGCCGACAACGGGGACGTCCTCCTGTCCGGACGCTTTGATGCGGCGCAGGTCGACCGCGCCGATGCGGTCCTGGGACAGCTCCAGTCCACCACCCGGATCGATTTCTCGGGCCTTGAGTATATTTCCAGCGCCGGGCTCGGATGCCTTCTGAAAGCTCAGAAAAGGCTGGCACAGTCCGGCCAGGGACTCGTCCTGATACGGATGAACAAGCTCGTACGGGACATCTTTCGCATGGCCCGTCTTGAGGTCGTATTCCGGATCGACGATGACGCCTGAGACCAACTTTTCACGGGACCCCGTGTATATTCAGAAAGGGGATGACGACGGCGAGATCATCGGCCGCATCCTCTCGGGTGACGTCGGGGCGTTCGGGATACTTGTCGACCGCTACCAGAAGGTGGTCTTCAACGCGGCGCTCAGGTTCGTGCAGGACAGCGATGAAGCGGAGGATGTCGCCCAGATCGTCTTCGTCAAGGTCTATGAGCACCTCGGCACCTACGATCACCGCCTCAAGTTCTTCAGCTGGCTGTACCGGATCACGGTGAACGAAAGCCTGAATCACCTGCGCCAGCGAAAACCGACGGAACGGATTACCGATCATGCGTCTGTTTCCGATGCGCAGGATGAGGCGGAACGGGCCGATACCGCCCGGCGGATACAGGATGCGATCAGGATGTTGTCACCCGACCATCAGGCATTGATCGTCCTCAGGCATTACGAGGACCTTGGGTATGACGAGATCGCTGAGGTCCTTGCGATCTCGGAGAAGAAAGTGAAATCGCGGCTCTTTACAGCGCGGCAGATCCTCCGGGACCTGCTCATCAAATGCGGAGTGCAGGCACCATGATCGACGACCGGACGCTGGACCTGATCAACAGAGACCTCGATGGTGTGGCCTCCGTTGACGAGCATGCCGCACTTGATGCGCTGCGCGCTTCACGAAAGGATGTCGACGATGCGTACAGGGGCCTGCTGGCCCTTCAGCGTGCGCTCGTGGCACCGCAGGTCCAGGAACCCCCGCCGGCACTGAAGCCGGCGATCATGCGGGCGGTCACTGCTCATGCACGCCCTGCCGCAAACCCCACGATCATGGACCGTCTTGTCGGCACACTGGTCCCACTGCCATTGAAAAACACACTGATCACGTACTTCACAGGAGATCGTATGGAATCCAACGGGACGCAACCGAAAAGCAAACGGGGCACTCTGCTGATCACGGCAGGCGTGTTCGCTGCCATGATCCTCGTGATCATGGTCGCGGTGAAGAACCCTTCCGTGGATCCGGAAGATTCTGCCGGCACCATCGGCGCGGTGAAGAAGTACAATGCCGCCCAGATCGCCGATCAGGATGTTGTGCTGCAGGGCGAATCGGAGAATCCGATCATGGCTGATGCCGCAACGATCGGCAGCGTGGCCACCGTGAGCGAGCATGCACGCGAACTCGCCCGCCTTGCCGAGGGATTGAAGTCGGAAGGAAAGTCCGTGGAAGGTGCGCAGGCACTTGCCGATCAGGCACGTGAACTCGCCGCACAGGCGGAAGCGGTCCGCTCCCTCGGCCGCGCAGCGGAAGCGGCGAAATATGCTGAGGCAGCAAAGGAACTGGCACGCAACGCCGAGGGCCTCCGCTCGCTCGGCCGCACCGCTGAAGCTCTGAAGATCCAGGAAGCCGCGCGCGCCCTCGGGAAGTCCGCGGAAGGCGCCAGCGCCGCGGTCCTTACGAATGAAGCACGCGTCCTCGCTGAGGGTGCACGCGAGGTCGCACGCGCCGCCGAAGGCATGAAGAGCCTGGGTAAGACCGCGGAAGCCGCGCGGCTGGCGGAAGCCGCGAAAGAGTTCGCGCGCTACGCCGAGTCCGTGAGGTCGATCGGCCGGACCGCGGAGTCCATGAAGCTCGCCGAGCGTGTCGCCGATCTTGGCGCCATTGCCGTCGGATTGAAAGCCGAAGGGAAGACCGCACTGGCCCGTACTCTTGAGTCAGGCGTTCGCGAGATCGGCCGCGTTGCCGAAGCGGCAAAGGTGATCGGCGCGTATGAAGATGGTGCACGTGCGGCAGAAGGCGCAAGGGCTTCTGAAGCAGCGAAAGCACTCGAAGGCGCCCGCACGAACTGACCTGACGGGTCTTCTTCCAGACTGTAGCTCCCAGGGACGCCCGCACGGGCGTCCCTGCTCGTATGTCGCCACCACCCCGGATGGGATCCATGTCGATCAGGCGCTCCTGGCTGTCTCTCCTCTGCCTCGTCGTGACCACCCCCGCCATCGCGCAGTTCCTCACCGTTCGCACGAACGATCTCCGTCTCATCTACTACGACCCCTCCCATGAGTACGTGATCCCGCATCTGGTGCGCACGTTCGAGAACTCCCTGGGCTTCCACCGTCGCTTGTTCAACTACCATCCTGACGGACCGGTGCATGTGCTGCTCGAGGACTTCGATGACTACGGGTATGCGGGGGCGACAGGCGTGCCATTCAATTACCTCCGGCTCGGCATCGAGCCGTACCGGTATGATTTCGATACGGCACCGACCAACGAACGATTCAACTGGGTGATGAACCACGAGTTGCTGCACATCGTGGCATCGGACAAGGCATCGGCGGGTGACCGGTTCTTCCGCGGGCTGTTCGGGGGCAAGGTCGCCCCGGCCGCAGACCAGCCGCTTTCGATGCTCTACAGCTATTGGACGAATCCGCGGAAGTACTCGCCGCGGTGGTACCACGAGGGGCTGGCGGTGTTCATGGAGACGTGGATGGCCGGCGGCATAGGCCGCGCACTCGGGGGGTGGGACGAAATGGTGTTCCGGACCATGATCAGGGACAGCAGCTTCATCTATGATATCGTCGGGCTCGAGTCGGAAGGGACCACGGTCGATTTCCAGGTCGGCGCGAACTCCTATCTGTACGGGACCCGTTTTGTGAGCTACTGCGGGTTGACCTTCGGGCCGGAGAAGGTGCTTGCATGGTGCTCGCGGACAGACTCGAGTGCGGCGGATTTCAGCAGTGCCTTTGCAGCGCTGTTCGGCACGTCGCTCGAGGACGAATGGGGCCGGTGGATCGCCTGGGAGCACAGGTTCCAGCAGGCAAACCTGGATTCGATCCGGCGCTATCCCGTCACCCGCGGTCGGCGGGTCTCGCCACGCGCATTGGGTTCGCTCTCCCGCGCCTTCTTCGATCCGGAACGACAGGCCATCTATGCCGCGATCAACTATCCGGGACAGCTTGCCCACATCGCCGCCATCGACATGCGGACGGGGAGCCTCAGCAAGATCTGTGATGTGGAGACCCCTGCACTGTATTCCGTGTGTGCACTCGCCCATGATGCAGAGGGGGAGAGGCTCTTCTTCACCACGAACAATAGCCGCGACTGGCGCCATCTCTACGCGGTGGATATCCGGACACGTGATGTGCGCCGGCTGATCCCGGAAGCGCGGGTGGGCGATCTTGCGTTCTCGCGCAACGACAAGGTCCTCTGGGGTGTGCGGCACAGCGGCGGGATTTCAACGATCGTGCGCATCCCACCGCCGTATACGTCGTGGTATACTGTGCTGCCATTGGAGTACGGGAAGGACATCTTCGACCTCGATGTATCCCCTGACGGCACGACGCTCATCGGTTCGTTGATCGAGATCAACGGAACACAGTCGCTTGTCAGCCTCTCCATCCCGGCGCTGATGGCCGGGAAGGGCGACGCCCGGACCCTCCTCGCCTTCGAGAACAACACCTCTCCACAGAATTTTACTTTCTCAGAGGACGGGCGATTCCTCTACGGCTCGTCGTACTATACTGGTGTGTCGAACCTGATCCGGTACGATCTCGAGAACCGGAACCATGCGGTGCTGACGAATGCCGAGACCGGGTTCTTCCGTCCGATGCCGATGTCCGGGGATTCCGTGATCGCATTCGAATATACCGGACGCGGGTTTGTTCCGGTGGTCCTCCCGGTGGCCGCGAAAGAGGACCTGAATGCCGTCACATACCTCGGCCAACGCATCGTGGATGAGCATCCGGTCGTCACCCGATGGACGGTGGGATCGCCACGCGCGATCGATCCCGATTCGGTGATCACCTTCCGTGGGGAATACAACGGCCTCAGCGAACTCCGGCTGCAATCCGTCTATCCGATCGTTGCCGCGTACAAGGACTACACCGCGGCGGGTCTGAAGATGACGTTGTCAGATCCGCTGCAACTTGAGAGCATCGAAGCCACGGTATCGTATACGCCTTCACCGTCGTTGCCGGTGGGGGAACGCATTCATGCATCGGTGGACATCCGGCACTGGCCGTGGAAGGTGAAGCTCTCGTACAACCGGGCGGATTTCTATGATCTGTTCGGGCCGACGAAGACGAGCCGGAAGGGGTACGGCATCAGCGTCGGATATGCGGGGAGCCTGATCATCGATCGTCCCCGCATGCTCGACTACACCATCACAGCGTCGGCTTTCGGCGGATTGGATCATGTGCCGGAGTATCAGAACGTATCGGCATCCTACGACCGCCTGCTCAGTCTGCGCGGGGGTCTCGACTACCACAACCTCCGCCGGTCACTGGGTGCCGTGGAGTACGAGCAGGGTGTCAGTGCGTCGGTGAACATCTTCTCCAACTATGTCCGCTCGTCATTGTATCCCCGCTTCTCGCTTGAAGGAGCGTACGGCTTTTTGCTGCCCCTTGATCATTCCTCGATCTGGCTCCGTGCCTCCGCCGGACAGGCGATCGGCACACGCGGCGAACCGTTCGCAAGTTTCTTCCTTGGAGGGTTCGGGAATAACTGGGTGGATCATCAGGACGAGCACCGGTATTCTGCACGTGGGCGCGGCTTGCGCTCTTTTCCTCTGCGGCGGTGGCCGATCCAGATCACAGGCCCAGCAGGACGATGGTGTATAACCTGGGTGGCCAGGTGGATCTGAGGCTGGTGCTCTTCTGGCGCCTGGAATCCATGCTCTCGGTGGGGTATGCCGTTGCCGCGATCCAGGATCAGCGCTCCACGCGGGAACTCATGGTTTCCCTGAAGATCCTTTGATGGCATAGAGCTTGTATCGCCACCCCCGGCATACCCCGACCGCGGAGGAATGAATATATCTTAGCGAAATGCGTTTTTTCACTTGACAAGTCAGAATTTGTTTGTTAAAATTGAACCGGTACAAGTGACGCTGAACTGATATGCACGTTT
Organism: Ignavibacteriota bacterium; assembly: GCA_016707525.1. Classification (NCBI taxonomy): domain Bacteria; kingdom Pseudomonadati; phylum Ignavibacteriota; species Ignavibacteriota bacterium. Next base: position 14,284 of record JADJHP010000004.1, on the reverse strand, counting down.
TCCGTTTCCCGCAGCTCTCCAGGTCTTCCTTCATCCGATCTCATCAGTCGTAACGCCTTCGACCACGAAGGCACGGAGCACACAATGACGAACACCTTCTTCCCCGAGGTCACAGGGCCCATCCCCTTTGAGGGCAAAGAGTCGAAGAATCCCCTTGCGTTCAAGTACTACGACCGGAACCGCAAGGTCGGCGGCAAGACCATGGCGGAGCACCTGCGCTTCTCGGTTGCGTACTGGCATACCATGATGGGCACGGGTGCCGATATGTTCGGCAGCGCAAGTGTAGCACGCCCGTGGACGAAGGCGGCCGACCCCATGGATCAGGCACGGCAGACCATGGAAGCGGCGTTCGAGTTCATGCAGAAGCTCGGGGTGGACTTCTACTGTTTCCACGACCGTGACATCGCACCTGCGGCCGGGTCGTTCGCGAAGACCTGCAAGCAGCTCGAAGCGATCGTGGACCTCGCAGGCGGACTCCAGAAGAGCACCGGCATCAAGTTGCTCTGGGGTACCGCGAACCTGTTCAGTGACCCGGTGTACGCGCAGGGCGCGGCAACAAGTCCGAATGCGCACGTCATGGCCCTCGCCGCGGCCCAGGTGAAGCATGCGCTCGATGCGACGAAGGCCCTCGGCGGTGAAAACTACGTGTTCTGGGGCGGCCGGGAAGGGTACGAGTCGCTCCTGAATACCGATCTGAAGCACGAACAGGACCAGATGGCGCGCTTCCTCCACATGGTCGTCGACTACAAGAAGAAGATCGGGTTTACCGGGCAGTTTCTCATCGAGCCGAAGCCGGCCGAACCGATGAAGCATCAGTACGATTCCACCGCTGCCGCGACGCTGTATTTCCTGAAGCAGTACGACCTCTATGACCACTTCAAGCTGAACATCGAGGCGAATCACGCGACACTCGCGGGCCATACCTTTGAACACGAACTTGCCGTTGCCTCTGCGGCGGGAAACTTGGCAGCGTCGATGCGAATCGCGGCGACCTGTTGCTGGGATGGGACACGGACCAGTTCCCGACCGACATCTCCAGTGCCACACTGGCGATGATGGTGATCCTCGGTCAGGACGGCCTCGGCACCGGCGGGTTGAACTTCGATGCCAAGGTGCGTCGCACGTCGACCGACCCGACCGATCTGTTCTACGCACACATCGGCGGCATGGACACGTTTGCACGCGGATTGCTCATCGCACAGAAGCTGCGTGAAGAGAAGGTCTTTGAAACGGTACTGGCGAAACCGCTACGCGACGTATGGCAGCGGCATCGGCGCTTCCATGATGGCAGGGAAGTCCGATCTCACGGCGATCGACGCATGGATCATGCAGAATGATGCACCTGTCACCCCGAGCGCCCGTCAGGAGATGCTCGAGAACATCCTGAATTCGTACATCGCATAAGAAACCCGATCATGACCCCGCAGACACGAAGCGATGCGACCCCGTCCTCCGTCGGAGAGCGGCCCGGCACGAACGTTCCGTACAGGAATCCCGCCTCCCGTGGCGGAGCGTGTTGCCGATCTCCTGAGTCGCATGACGCTGGATGAGAAGATCGCGCAGATGACCGGCGTGTGGCGCCAGCGCACGGCCGTGATGCTGGGCGAGAACGGGACCTGGACATTGCCCGTCTCCGGACGCACTTGCCGCACGGCATCGGGCAGGTGGCGCGGCTCAGCGATGCGCGCCCGGGGCTTCGTCCCGCCGATATGGCTGTCCTGGCGAACGCCATCCAGAAATACTTCGTTGAAGAAACACGGCTCGGCATCCCGGTGATCTTCCACGAGGAATGTCTCCACGGCCTTGCTGCCTTTGATGCGACAAGCTACCCGCAACCGATCGGCCTGGCATCAACCTTCGATCCCGCTCTCGTCGAAGAAGTCTACACGGCCATTGCGGAAGACACCCGGAGCCGTGGGGCACAACATGCACTCACGCCCGTCGCCGACGTGGCGCGCGATCCGCGGTGGGGCCGCGTGGAAGAGACCTTCGGTGAGGATCCCCATCTCGTGTCACAGATGGCGCAGGCGGCGGTCCGCGGGTTCCAGGGCGACGCGACGTTCAAGGACGGCAAACACGTGGTGGCGACACTCAAGCATTTTGCCGCGCATGGACAGCCGGAAGCGGGGACGAACTGCGGCCCCGTGAACGTCTCGGAGCGGGAACTGCGCGACACGTTCCTGGCACCCTTCCGCGATTGCATCCTCCATGCCGGGGCACTCAGCGTCATGGCCTCCTACAATGAGATCGATGGCGTCCCCTCCCATGCCAGTTCCTGGCTCCTCCAGGATGTCCTCCGGCGCGAATGGGGCTTTTCCGGGATCGTGGTCTCCGATTATTTCGCCATCACCGAGCTTCATGACCGGGATGAATCGACGGGACACTGGCTCGCACACGATAAGCGCGAAGCGGCGAAGCTTGCGGTGGCCGCCGGGGTCAATATCGAACTGCCCGACCCGGATTGCTATCCGGAACTCGCCGTGCTTGTCAAAGAGCGTGTGGTGGATGTCATCGTCCTCGATGCGCTCGTTGCGCCGCTGCTCGAACAGAAATTCCGGCTCGGTCTGTTTGAAGAGCCGTACGTGGAGATCAGGCCTGCCTACCACGAGCGGAAGCTCGACGACGACCGTCCCATCGCCCTGCGCGCTGCGCAGGAGACCATGGTCCTCTTGAAGAATGAAGGGCGCGTCCTTCCCCTCACCCTGCCTCCGGGCAGTACGATCGCCGTGATCGGGCCGAATGCGGACAGGAGGCTGCTGGGTGGATACAGTGGAGAGCCCCGCTACTACACCACGGTGCTGCAGGGGATCAGGGAACGGGCCGGCAAGGATGTGAAGGTCGTGTACAGTGAAGGCTGCAAGATCACGGTGGGTGGATCGTGGAACGAAGACACCGTGGTCCCGTCCGATCCGGCAGAGGACATCGCAGCGATCGCGGAAGCGGTCACCGTCGCGAAGCAGTCGGACGTGGTGGTCCTGGCGATCGGCGGCAACGAACAGACCTCCCGTGAGGGATGGGGGAAGACCCATCTGGGCGACCGTCCCGACCTCCGCTTGTTCGGACGGCAGCAGGATCTGGTGAGCGCCGTGGTCGCGACGGGGAAGCCGGTGATCGTCCTCCTGTTCAACGGCCGGCCGAAAGTGATCGGCGATATCCAGCAGCAGGCGCGAGCCGTGATCGAGTGCTGGTATCTGGGACAGGAGACGGGCCATGCGGTTGCCAGCGTGCTCTTCGGCGACTGCAATCCTTCCGGCAAGCTTCCGATCTCCTTCCCGCGCTCCTCCGGCCATCTCCCGTGCTTCTACAATCACAAGCCCTCCGCCCGCCGGGGGTATATCTTCGACGACGTGACAGCACTCTTTCCGTTCGGATTCGGACTGAGTTATGCTTCGTTCTCCGTGGGTGCGCCGGTCCTGGCTCAGAGCGATATCGGCGCCGGCGAGACAACGGCCGTCACGGTGGAGGTGAAGAATGCGGGTTCCTGCGACGGCGTGGAGGTCGTGCAATGTACATCCGCGACATGGTCAGCTCCGTGACTCGTCCGGTGAAGGAACTCAAAGGGTTCATGCGTGTGGCCTTGCGTTCCGGCGAGTCCCGGACCATCACCTTCACCCTCGGGCCCGATCAGCTGGCCTTCACGAACATCCGCAAAGAGCGTGTCGTGGAGCCCGGCGAATTCGCGATCATGGTCGGCACGTCCTCCCGGGACTGCGATCTCACGAAAGTACTGCTGCGCGTCCACTAGTTTCACTCATCCTTAGCGGCGAGGCATGGCGTCATGGTGAAATCGGTCACACTCTATCAAAGAAAAGGTCGGCTACGCGCTGGGCGACACCGCGGCCAACTTCATCTTCCAGACGATGGTGATGTTCCAGCTCGTGTTCTATACGGACACGTTCGGTATCACGGCTGCAGCCGCGGGAACGCTGCTGGTGGTCGTGCGGGTGTGGGACGCCATCTTCGATCCGATCATGGGTGTGGTTGCCGACCGGACGAATACGCGGTGGGGCAAGTTCCGTCCATGGGTCCTCTGGACCGCCGTGCCGTTCGGCATCATGGGGTTCCTGACCGTCGTGACGCCGGACCTGTCGGCGGACGGCAAGCTGATCTATGCGTACGTCACCTACATCGTCCTGATGATGGTCTACTCCGCGAACAACCTGCCGTACTCGGCCCTGAGCGGGGTCATGACCGGCGATCTGGGTGAACGCACCAGCCTCTCTTCGTACCGTTTCGTCTTCGCCATGCTCGCACAACTCGTCATCCAGGGCCTAGCTCTGCCGATGGTCACCTACTTCGGGGCGGGGGACAGCGCCCGCGGCTATCAGTTCACCATGGCGATCTTCTCCACGCTCGCCGTGGTCTTCTTCTTCATCACCTTCGCAACGACGAAGGAGCGCATTCAGCCTGCGCCCGACCAGAAGGCGACGGTCGGCCAGCATTTTGCTGATCTCATGAAGAACGGCCCGTGGCTGGCGATGTTCGTGCTGACCCTCATCCTGTTCATCACCCTGGCGATGCGTGGCAGTGTGGTGCTGTACTACTTCAAGTACTATGTCGGCGACGACAGTTACTTCAGCCTTTTCAATGTCCTCGGTACCACCGCGACGATCATCGGGATCTTCTTCTCGAAGGGGATGGCGATGCGGTTCGGGAAGCGGAATGTGTTCATCGGGGGGTTGCTCGGCACCACCGTGTTCACAGCGCTGTTCGTTTTCCTGCCCCCGGCGGCGGTGACGCTGATGATCGTGACGGAGGTCCTCCGGCAGTTCATCTATGGTTTCACCATCCCGCTCCTCTGGGCGATGATGGCGGACGTGGCGGACTACTCCGAGTGGAAGAACAACCGCCGCGCCACGCGGATCGTGTTCTCTGCCATCGTGTTCGCCCTCAAGGCCGGACTGGGTTTCGGCGGCGCGATCACAGGCTATGTCCTTGCTGCCTATGGCTATGTGCCGAACGCGGTACAGTCGCCCGAGGCGCTCAACGGGATCCTCATGACGATGAGCATCTACCCGGCGGTGACGTTCGCGCTGTGTGCGGTGATCCTGTTCTTCTACAAGATCACCAGGAAGTTGGAAGTCCAGATGGCGGAGGAACTTACGGAACGCCGCAGCCATTACGGCGAAGCCACCGCCCCTGCGGGGGCATGACACGGCATGCCCATTCCCCCGGAGGGGAAGTGGAACGGTATCTTCAATGACGAATCCAATTCACGCTTGTTATCAGGAGGGTCAGGTTATGTCTCCACGATACGCAATGCGGCACGTCGTGGTCCTCGTGCTGGTCGCTCTGTTCGCGGTCGCGCAGGTTGCCCTGGGTCAGGGCACGGGAACGATCAAGGGAACGGTCTCCGATAGGACCTCGAAGGATAAGCTGCCGGGTGCCAACGTCATCATCAAAGGGACGAGTTCCGGCGCATCCACGAACCTCGACGGGTTCTACACCATCAAGAATGCGCCGGCGGGTGTGCAAACGCTGACGGTGGCGTACGTGGGATACAAATCGGTGAGCATCACCGTGACGGTTCCGGCTGGTGGCACGCTCACGCAGGACTTCTCGCTCACTGCGACGACGATCGAAGGTGAGGAAGTGCTGGTGACCGGGCAGGCCCAGGGACAGTTGCAGGCGATCAACCAGCAGCTCTCGTCCGACAAGATCGTGAGCGTCGTGTCCGAAGCGAAGATCCAGGAACTGCCGGACTTCAACGCCGCGCAGGCGATCAGCCGCTTGCCGGGTGTGTCCACGATCCAGAGTTCGGGCGAGGCGAGTAAGGTCGTCATCCGTGGTCTGGCGCCGCAGTACAACCAGGTAGCCGTGAGCGGCATCACCCTCTCGGCAACGGGCAGCACCCAGATCGGTGCGGCATCCCAGGGCGGGACTTCCGGCGCGATCAGCAACGACCGGAGCGTCGACCTCACGATGATCACGCCGTACATGATCAAGACCGTGGAGGTCTACAAGTCGCTGACCCCCGACATGAACGCGAACGCGATCGGCGGCTACGTCAACATGCAATTGCGCGAAGCGCCGGAAGGGTTCCGGACGGACATCCTGGCCCAGTCCGGCTACACCGCCAAGAGCGGGAAATACGGCAACTATCGGTTCGTTGCCGCGGCGAGCGACAGATTCCTGGACGGCGATCTCGGCGTCTATGTGCTGGCGAACGCGGAAAGCTACGACCGCAACGCAGACAATGAGTGCGGCATATTCACCCCAGTCCAGCATCGTGCAGGCGGATGGCTTCCGTCCGGTGATCGTAACGAGCGTCACGCTCAACCGCCATCTCGAGACCCGCAACCGGTACGGCGGGAACCTGATCCTCGACTTCCGTCTGCCGTCCGGATCATTGAAGATGATCAACGTCCTCAGCCGTTTGTCGTCGGACTACAAGGACTACCAGCAGATCCTGGACTCTCAGTTCCACAATATCAACTTCCGGTACCGGCAGGGACTGAACAAGACCGATATGGCGATGAACTCCCTCGAGTACGAGAATGACTTCGGCTTCATGTCGGCGGAGATCAAACTCGCGAACTCGTATTCCCGCAACTACACGCCCGGCCTGCCGCAGTTCGATTTCTCGCAGACCGGGGGATCCCGGGGACGACCGTGGTGAACGCCGTGCCCGAAGCCCTGGTGTCAGGCATCAACTACCTTGGCGCGTCGCGGACCTTCCTGAGCAACGTCAGTCTCTTCAGTGCCTCGTACAAGCAGAATGCGCAGGTCCTGAAAGCGGATTTCAAAGTACCATTTGCGCCTGAGGGGATCACGTCTGGCGCATTCAAGGTGGGTGGAGAACTGCGTCACAGCCTCAACGTCAACGATCAGGGGACCCCGTTCGTCACGCTGAAGCCGGGTTCCGCGATCGGCACGGCTCTCGTGAATCTGGTCATTCAGCAGTACAATCTGCGGCTCGACTCCGCGGCCTCTGCCTTCCCGGGGACGAATTTCACGTCAGGCGATATGAAGCTGACCGACCCATTCCTGGATAACACGTTCGGCGGCATGCTCTGGGCGAGCGACCCGGGTGGCTGAACGGCGTCGTCGGGCTTCTGGAGAACACCCCTTCCATCAGTGCGCGGAATGCCAGCGGCAGCAATGCCGGGGGGTGGTTCGATGGCCCCTACCAGCGCATGCCGAACAAGTACCGGTACCTCGAGAAGTACTATTCCGGTTACGCGATGACCACGCTGAATTTCGGCGAGGATCTTTCCGTCGTCGGCGGTCTGCGGTGGGAGAAGTGCGGTCCTACTTCGATGCGTTCAACCTGTCCGATGGCCGTGATGCGACGACCCAGGTGATCGATACGGTCTCCGCCCATCCGGGAACCGTTATCTGCTTCCGATGGTCCAGGCGAAGTACAACATTACCCCCTGGGTGGACGTGCGGTACTCGTATACGAAGACCCTGGCCCGGCCCGACTATCACCAGCTCTCGCCGCATTTCAATATGGACTACACCCAGACCAACGTGTGGGCGGGCAATCCGCGGTTGGTGCCGGCCGAAGCCATCAACCACGACCTGTGCATCACATTCTACAGTGGCGAATTGGGACTCCTCTCGGTGGGCGGCTTTTCCAAAGAAGTGAAGAACTTCACGTACTACACCCAGTATACGCTGCACAATTCCGCTCCCGCAGGGCTCGATTCCGTTCTGTCCTACAGCGTGCGGACGAACAGCGGCGTGATCCATCCCAAAGATGGGGCGCGCCTCTACACGTATACCAACAGTCCGTATACCGCATACATCCGGGGAGTGGAGGTCGACTTCCAGACCCGTCTCTGGTACCTGCCGGAACCCTTCAATGGCATTGTGCTCGGTGCGAATTACACGCACATCAATTCCAGCGCGGTCTACCCGTGGCGCAATGATACGACCATCATCGTCCCGCCGGTCCCGCCGGCAACCCGTCCGACGACCAAGGTCATCACGATCGACCGCACCCGGTCCGGGCGGCTCATCAATCAGCCGGACGATGTGCTGAACGCGTACATCGGCTATGACTACGAAGGATTCTCCGGGCGCCTGTCGTTCCTGTTCCAGGGGAACTCCGTCAGCAATATCGGGGCTGCAGGTGTTCCTGGACATCAACAATATCAATAACAAGAAGAACGAGTCCGCCCAGGCATCGATCAACGGGTTCACGTCGCAACAGTACTATGGCCTGACGGCCAACCTCGGTGTCCGCTACACCATGCAGTAACGAATGTTCAGCAGACGACGGTAAATCAAAATCACATCAGGAGGTGTACCATGAAGAAGTGTGCATGGTTGATGCTGCTGTTGATGGTGTCATTCCCCGCGCTGCTTGTAGCGCAGACCGATACGGTGGACGTCCTCGATATGTTCGATGTCGGCGGTGGGGAAGGGACGCTGAATATCGCGGTTCAGCCAAGATCGATGCGGGGACCCTCTCCAACACGGTCTTCCGTCTGAAGCCCTATGGCCTGTATGTCCTCAGCTCGACGATCACGGTCCCGGCAGGGAAGAAGCTGACGCTCGTCGCACCTGATCCGGGAGCGACGCAGGAGACGGCCCCCCCGATGATCTGCTGGACCCCGAGCAGCGGCGTGAGCACGACGTTCAACTTCGACTGCTATGGCGACATCTATATGAAGAACATCTGGCTCCTGTACGCCACCACCAACACGGATGGCGTCGGCACCCAGGTCGGATCGGCGCTGGAGATCGACCAGGATACCACGGACAATGTGAACTACGGTGTCTTTGAAAATGTGATCTTCAACTATGCCCCATCTCCAATGGTGGTGGGGCAGTGACGGTGTCGGCGGCGCATGCACGGTTGAAGTTCACGAACTGCTATTTCAAGAACCTCATCGACACGCATTTCCGCTACTACGGCAGGGCTGTCTCCTTCCCGTTCAACACCCAGGGATGGCATATCGACTCTCTGTCGTTCGAGAACACCACGTTCGCCAACATGGGCTACGTGTACATGCAGGAGGGCGCCGAGTACGCGGACTATGTGAGCTTCAACCATTGCACGTTCCTGAACACCGTCATGTACACACTGGAATCCGGCTGGTGGTGGTGGCTCTCCGTGACGAACTCCATCTTTGTCAATCCGTACATGTTCGGTTACATCCCCGGCGCCGATGGCGACACTCCGACGGGTGGCGCGATCAACATCGATACCATCGGGACCGCGAATTTCAATTTCCTGGTCCCCTTCACCGAGAACCAGCGGCATATCCTGTTCGCGAACAACAGCTACTACCACGACCAATGGCTGCGGGACTACTACGCCGGCGGCAATCCGTACAGCGATACGGCGACCACGTGGAAGCCGCAGGCGATGCCGCTCATGAGTGAGAAGACGCGCATCTTCTTCAACGACAAGACGACGTGGCCGTACATCTCCATGCTGAACGTCTATGATTCCACGAACCCGGGCTTCCTCATTCCGCCGACGAATGTGGATGGCATCAAGAGCTTCCTCCTCCGGAAGTGGACGGACAACTCGGATACCACATGGGCGTTCAACCCCAATGATGATATCAATCAGAAGTGGCCGATGAGCGAGCAGCTCCGCTACACCAACACGAAGCTCAGGACCGCAGCCATGGGCGGGTTCCCGCTGGGCGACCTCTGGCGGTGGTGGGGCAGCTTCCCGACGACGTACTCGGGCTGGAAGGCCCAGGCAGCGACGGAGCGTGCCAACATCACGACCATGCTCACGAATGGCGTGACCGCCGTGGACGAGGATGCTCCTGGCCGTCCGCTGGAGTTCTCCCTGGACCAGAACTATCCCAATCCTTTCAACCCGGCCACGCAGATCACATACGCGCTCCCCCAGAGCGGCCACGTGACGTTGCGTGTCTTCAATGTTCTCGGTATGGAAGTCGCGACGCTCTTTTCGGGCGTGCAGGCCGCGGGGAGTCACGAGGTCCAGTTCAATGCCGGATATCTCGCCAGCGGCGTGTACTTCTACAGGCTCACCGCCGACAATCTGTCGCTGACGAAGAAGATGGTTCTCATGAAGTGATCCTTTCCTCAGGCACTTGCCCGTCCGATGCATTGCATCGGACGGGGGCCTGCTGATGCCCGCGAACGTGCAGGATGTGAAGGGAGGTGACCCGGATAGTCGTTGACGTTCGATTGAAGCTGTTCAATCTTTTTACTGAAGTGTCGTAACCCGCAACTCCTCTAACTCACAACACTCCATCACCCCACAATCGTGGAGGTTTTGTATGAACAAGCTCTTCTGGTTCAGCGTCATGGGAGCTCTCTTCCTTGTGCTCGGGGCCAGCACCCTGTCCGCGCAGGAAGTCGTGTTCAGTTCCGCTCCGACGCCGGCTCCGGCGGCAGGTGCATCCAATGGCGGTTTCGCATGGCTGGATATCAACGGCGACGGCACGCACGATCTCTGGATCCCACCGAATAACGTCCTGTTGAACAACCTCACCTCGTTCACCCAGGTGGCGTACACGAGGACGGCCGCGATCGGGAACAGTAACAACTCCGTCGGCGGGCTCTTCGCCGACATCAACGGCGATGGCGTTCCTGATCTGTGGTCGACGAACAACGCCGCTCCCCAGACGGGACTGTATTTTGACAGCCTTGGCACCTACGTCCCCGCAACGGGCGTAGGCCCGCTTGCCAGCGCGGGCGCCACCCGGTTCGGTGTTCGCCGGCATGGCGGTGGCGGACATCGACCACAGCAACTACCTGAGTGCGGCGGCACGGTCACAAAAATGCCGCATGGAGCGATGGCGCGATCTGCCGCGCGGCACGGGCATCGAACTGCTGAAGGGCGGTCCTCCGGTTTCACGCGCGTCGGGAATGGCGCCGCTGCCGGACAGTTGGCCATCGATACCACCCGCGCCTATGAATGCTGGAGCATCCACTTCATCGATGCCAACAATGACGGCTATCAGGACCTGTTGATGCCCAGCTTCCGTCACGGCTTCCGGGCATTCAACGGCGGTTCCGACACGATCGGTGCAAAGAAGGGGAGCATCCTGTTCCTGAATGATGGTACCGGCAAGTTCTTTATCCCGGGCTCAGCATCGCTTGGCCGTACGCTCTATGCACTCGATTCCATGTCGGCGGCGGGGGAATTCTACGCCCGGGCGGTCGCCGATACGGGCATCATCGTTGAAGACACCGTCCGGCATTTCAACGCCATTGGCAGCCAGTGGGGACCTCAACAACGATGGGAACGTCGACGTGCTGTTGACCGGTACCGAGGCCAACAACTGTGATGGCCTGCGCCGGGCAACGAACATCGTCCTCCTGTATGGCAAGGGCGATGGCAGTTCACGTTCCAAGTGGAACGGGTCGAGCTATGTCGATGCGGATTGCTGACCTCGGGCAGCATCCGTGCGTGGGACATCGGCGATTACAACAACGACGGATTGCCGGATGTCTACGCAAGCACGACGTTTGGCACCACCCGCCTGTTCCGCAACAACGGCAACGGGACGGTCACCGAAGTGACGAACCAGGATTATGTGGCGACGGCTGGTGGCGGGCGCGCCGGCGGGTTCGTGGACTACAACAACGACGGTTTCCTGGATATCTACAATTATACCGGCCTGAATTCGGTGTTCCAGAAGAACAGCGGCAATTCGAACCATTGGATCGGCTTCACCCCGGTCGGCAAGGGCCACAACCTGAATGCTATTGGCGCGAAGTTCACCCTGTATACTCAGGGCGGCACGTTCAAACAGTACCGTTGGATCAAGGGTGAGGGTGGTGCGGCGGGCCGCGGCGAGATGCGCGCGATCTTTGGCATCGGCATCAACACTACCATCGACAGCGTCAGCGTGCGGTGGCCGGATGGCGAAATGGCCACGTACACCGGCTGGCGGTTGACAAGTACTGGACGGTGAAACAGGGGTTCGGCGGTTCCGGGTGGGCAATCACCGACCGCACCGGCGAATGCAGTGCGGTCTCGGTTGCCGCAACCGATACGCTGGACGGATGCGGCCTCGGGTGCCTCGCTTACCGTGCAGGTCTCCCTCGATCCGACCTTCGAGAAGAAGTCGCTCATCGCAGTGAATGCCACCGTGAATGGCACGAGCTACGCCTATTCCCTCGGCGCCGCCACGAAGTACTACTGGCGCGTTGCGGCGATCAACGCCGGCTTCACGAGCGAATATACTGCAGCATTCAACTTCACGACGTCCGGCAGCGCAGCGGCGACCGTCCCGACGCAGGTGGCTCCGCCCAACAAGGGCACCAACCAGCCCTCGTTGCTGTCGCTGAAGGTGAACCGTACCGCCGATGCATCGCGGTATCAGTGGCAGGTGTCAAATATGCCGTCGTTCACGGTGCTGTATGCCGATGAAGTGACCGCGGATACGGCCTACCCGGGTCAGTTCACCGGCGGCCAGAAGTTCTACTGGCGCGTCCGCGGTCTCAACGATCTGGGCTCGACCGCCTATTCGTCGATCGATACGTTCAGCGTCATGGCCCCGCCCTCCAGGACGACACTTGTCTCGCCGGCGAACGGCGCCATCAATGTCGTATCGGATAGCGTGTTCTTCACCGGCGTGTGGTGGGCAACGCAGTGAGCTACAATCTGCAGCTGTCGACCATCAGCTCCTCCGTCACGTACACGACGACGGATACGATGTACCGGGTCAACGGGCTCGCCAAGCTGACCAATTACACCTGGAAGGTCGAAGCGATCAATGCGGGCGGTACGAGCTTCTACACCGGTGGTTTCAGCTTCACCACGGTGCCTGCCGCTCCGGTCGCCCCGTCACTCGTCGCGCCGGCAAGCGCGGCAGCGGGCGTCAACCGTGCAAACCATCATCCGCTACGACGTTCCGGCGAATGCCGACGTGAAGATCGTCATCTACGACATCCTTGGCCGCGAGGTCAATACATTGGTGAACGGTGTTCAGGTCGCTGGTCGGTATAGTATCACATGGAACGCTTCGGGCCTGGCCACCGGTGTATATCTACCGGATGGAAGGCCGTCCGGCGGATGGCGCCAAGGCCTTCACGTCGGTCAAGAAGCTGCCTTCGCGAAGTAGTGGTGGTGCTGTGATGGTGGCTGTGGCAGCCCGCCCGTGAGTCACGCGGGCGGGCTGTTTTGTTTATCGATCATCCATGGAACATTCTCTGATGCATACCGAACGCATTTTCCGACGCTGCTCACGCCCCTTGCGGCCGTGCCCGTTGCAGCCGTCGTGCTTCTCCGGCGCACGCGGCAGTGCCGGCGCTCAGGACGTTACGGCGATCCCGCACCTGCAGAAGCAGGGAGCGGCGACGCAATTGATCGTCGGCGGCAAACCCTTTCTGATGCTCGGCGGCGAGCTCGGCAACTCCAGTGCCTCCGACCTGAAGTACATGTCGGCAGTGTGGCCACGGCTCAAGGCTATGCATCTGAACACGGTGCTGATGCCGGTGTACTGGGAACTGATAGAACCGGAAGAAGGCGTGTTCGATTTCACGCTTGTGGATGGCCTCATCGCACAGGCGCGGGCCAACGATATCACGATCGTGGTCCTCTGGTTCGGGACGTGGAAGAACAGCATGTCCTGCTACGCGCCACTCTGGGCGAAGACGGCCCAGAAGCGATTCCCGCGCGCGCGGACCAGTGACGGCAGGGCCGTGGAGATCATGACGCCGTTCAGCAAGGACAACAGAGATGCCGATGCCCGGGCGTTCGCGGCGTTCATGAAGCACCTCCGCGCCGTTGACGGCACCACGCATACTGTCGTGATGATCCAGGTAGAAAATGAGATCGGGATGATCCCGGAGGCACGGGATCATTCGCCGGAAGCGGACAGGGCGTTCGCGCAGCAGGTTCCCCCGGAGCTTCTTGCTTTCATGCAGAAGCACAAGGCCGCGCTTACCGATGAACTGCAGAAGGCATGGGCAGGCGGCGGCGGGCGGGGTGCGGGAACCTGGGAAGATGTCTTCGGAAAAGGCCCCGCGACGGACGAGATCTTCATGGCCTGGCATTTCGGAAGGTACACCGATGCCGTGGCGCAAGCGGGGAAAGCGGAATACCCGCTCCCGATGTATGTGAATGCGGCGCTGATACGTCCGAACTACAAGCCCGGACAGTATCCCAGCGCGGGTCCGCTCCCCCATCTGATGGACGTGTGGAAAGCGGCCGCCCCACAAATCGACTTTCTCGCCCCCGACATCTACTTCCCGAACTTCGCGGAGTGGGTAGGGAAGGTTCGACCGGAATGCGAACGCGATGTTCGTTCCGGAGGTGGACAGGAAGCAGAGCGTCACGAACGCATTCTACGCCCTCGGCCGGCACAACGCCATGGGCTACAATCCTTCTCCATCG